>JBEEPE010000186.1:0-4728 GCA_041191265.1 Verrucomicrobiota bacterium
TGATGTGGGAACGCGGTTGGGACAAAGAACACGGCGGCTTGCTCTACTTCACCGACCTGCGCGGTCTGCCTGTCCAAGAATACTGGCAGGATATGAAGTTCTGGTGGCCCCACTGCGAAGCCATCATCGCCTCGCTCCTCGCGTGGAAACTGACCGGCCTCGACCGTTACGCGCGCATGCTGGAAACCGTCCACGATTGGAGCTTTGCCCACTTTCCCGATCCAGAACACGGCGAATGGTTTGGCTACCTCCACCGCGACGGAACCGTCGCTCAACGCGCGAAAGGGAATCTGTTCAAAGGACCATTCCACCTCCCGCGCATGCTCTGGTTCTGCATGAACGAACTCCAAGGCACGCAGACCGCTATTGAACCATCATCCCACTCAATCCCCCAATGAAACACCTGCTCACGCGTATCCTGCCGCTCGTCATCGGCGCTTCACCCCTTCTTCCTCACCACCCACTCACCCCACCGGTTCACGCACAGGAAGGAAAAATCGCCTTTGGCGAAAATGTGCAACTCCGAGGCGCTTACACGAACTCGCGCCACATTTTTGAGCGCACCGGAAAAGGCCGCGTCGCCTTCATCGGAGGATCCATCACCGAGATGGATGGTTACCGCCCCATGGTGTGTGAATCTCTGAAAAAGCGGTTTCCAAAAACCGAGTTCGAATTCATCGCCGCCGGCATTTCGTCCACCTGCTCCACCACCGGCGCGTTCCGTCTCGAAAGCGACGTTCTTTCCAAAGGCCCCATCGACCTCTTCTTCGTAGAGTTCGCGGTCAACGATGATCAAGACGCTCATCACTCCCGCGAAAACGCCATTCGCGGCCTCGAAGGCATCCTCCAACACGCACGCAAGTCCAACCCCGCGATGGACATCGTCGTCACCTTCTTCGTGAACGAAGGGATGATTCAAACCTACAACAAAGGCCAAGTCCCCCTCAGCGTGGAGGCGCACGAGAGCGTCGCAAAACATCATTACATCTCGACCATCCACCTCGGCAAAGAAGTCGCCGCACAAATCCGCGACGGACATCTCACGTGGAAACAGTTCGGAGGCGTGCACCCAGCCCCCTTCGGCAACGCCATCTGCGCGCGGATGATTGATGATCTGCTCAGTCGTACGTGGACAGGACCCGTCGCTGACTCGGTCAAGCCGCACCCCGTCCAGCCCGCCATCGACCCACTCAGCTACCGCAACGGTCGCTTCCTCTCGCCAGCGAAGGCTTCCGTGAAGCAGGGGTGGACCCTGGGCGTCCCTGATTGGAAATCTCTTCCCGGCGGTAAACGTCAGCGGTTCAACACCCTCGATATTCTTTCCGCTACGGCACCCGGAGCCGAACTCACACTTGATTTTGAAGGCACCGCCATCGGCGCATTCGTCCTCGCAGGCCCAGATGCCGGCACCGTCGAGGCCATCATCGATGACGCAAAACCCGTCTCCGTGAACCTCTACCACGAACACAGCAAGGGTCTGCACTACCCGCGCACCGTCATGTTCGGGAACGACCTCTCCCCCGGCAAACACCGACTCACGCTGAAGGTTTCTTCCACCACCAGCAGCAGTGGCAACGCCATCAGAATCATGCAGTTCACCGCAAACTAACCGTTGCCTCACCCGCATTCGCTTTCCATGAAACGATTCCTTTACACCCTCTCGGCGTTCACCTTGCTCGCCAGCGCCGCATACAGCCAGTCCGCCGCTCCCACTGCAGAGCCCACCAACGCCGCTGAGGCGGCTGCGAAAAAAGCGGAGGCAGATCGGAAACTCGAAGAAGCCTACCAGAGCGTCGTCGCAAAACTCTCTCCCGCGCAGCAGGAATGGGAAAAAGTGCTCCAATCGCAACTGGGCTCCTTCTATCTCCCGCTTCACAAACGCGATAAAGTCGCAGGCCGCTCAAATGCATGGGATTTTGTGGACGATCGCCCCGGCCTCCCGCGCGTGCTTCTCATCGGTGACTCCGTCTCACGAGCCTACACACAGACCGTCCGCAAAGAACTCGACGGTGTCGCAAACGTCCACCGCGCCCCTGCAAACTGCGGCCCCACCGCCAGCGGAATCAAAAACATCGAGGTCTGGTTGGGGAACGGCAAATGGGACGTGATTCACTTCAACTTCGGCATCCATGACCGGAACACCGCTCCCGCGGATTACACCGCGCGTCTCGAACAACTCGTCGAACGCATGAAAAAGACAGGCGCACGCCTGATGTGGGCAACCACCACACCCATTCCGGATACGGCCGACGGAAAACAAAAGGCTTCCTCGATTGTCGAAAAGAACGAACTCGCTGCGGACGTGATGAAGCGTCACGAGGTCGCCGTGGACGACCTGTTCAAAGCCATCACGCCGCATCTCGACAAGCTGCAGAACCCTAACGACGTACACTTCACTCCTGAGGGCAACGAGTTCCTCGGAAAAGCAGCGGCAGCCGCCATCAAAACGGTGCTCAAATGAGCCGACTCCGAGTCCTCCTCATCTGCCTCGGCGCGTGGCTTTCCGTCGCGCGCGAGCCCGCCATCGCAGCAGAACCACCCCCAAACGTGATCCTCGTTCTCGCCGATGATCTCGGGTACGGCGACGTGGGATGCTACGGCGCTAAGAACATCCGCACCCCTCGGATTGATGGACTCGCCGCCAACGGACTGCGTTTTACGAACTTCCTCGTTTCCCAACCCGTCTGCACCGCCTCACGAGCCTCCTTGTTATCAGGCTGTTACGCTAACCGCATCGGCATGAGCGGCGCGCTGAACCACACGAGTCGCACCGGCATCCATCCCAACGAACAACTGCTCCCCGAACTCCTCCAGGCAAGAGGCTATGTGACCGCCTGCTTCGGAAAATGGCACCTCGGCACGCTTCCCGAGTTCTTTCCGACTCGAAACGGATTCAACGAATGGGCCGGTTTGCCCTACTCAAACGACAACGGCCCCGCACACCCCACCATCCCTGGCATGCCCGCCCTCCCTTGGTACGAAGGCGATACCGTGACAGAAACCGATCCCGACCAATCACAGTTCACCCAACGGATCACCCGACGCGCCGTCGATTTTATCGAACGCAACAAATCGAATCCGTTCTTCTTGTACCTCCCCCACATCATGCCGCACGTGCCAATCGCCGCTTCCAAGGAGTTTCGCGGACGCAGCAACGCGGGCCTGTATGGCGATGCCGTTGAGGAACTGGACGCTGCAGTCGGGACACTGCTTGATACGCTGAAATCCAACGACCTCGATCGGCGCACACTCTTTATCTTCCTGAGCGACAACGGCCCGTTCCTTTCCTACGGGAATCACGCCGGAAGCGCCGGACCACTCCGCGGAGGGAAACTCACCTGCTTCGAAGGCGGCGTTCGCGAGCCCTGCATCATCCAGTGGCCAGAGCGGATTAAACCCAACCGGACCACCAACGAACTCGTCACGTCGCTCGATCTTCTTCCCACGCTCGCCTCCATTTGCGGCGCTAAACAGCCCGACAAAAAAATCGACGGCCTCGATGTCTCCGCGCTGGTCACCGGAACCTCCGACCGCTCGGCGCGCGACACCTTCGCGTATTTCAATGGGACAGCCCTCCACGCGGTGAGGAAAGGCCGTTGGAAACTGCACGTGACGCACGACTATCTTGAAGTCGCAGCTGAGCCCGGGCAAAACGGGAAACCTTCCAACTGGGGAAAAATGAGCCCGCTTTCCATTGAGAACAGCGGCATCGCCGGAATCGCCAGTCGCCACGGCTACCGCGTCGAAAGCCTGCCTCAATCGCTCTTCGACCTCGACGCTGACATCTCTGAATCAAGAGACGTCTCGCAGTCGCATCCGTCACTGGTAACCGAGTTGCTGAAGCTCGCCCAAGGTTACCGCTCCGAACTCGGCGACTCCCTCACTAAAACGCAGGGGACCGCTTCACGACAACCCGGTGTCGCTCGCGAAGTTGCCCGTCCGTAACCCGCACATCAGGCCCTTCACTCGACCCGAAAACAAACGTTTTCGACGCACGCCGCGCCATTACCGTCTCGAACAATCACAAATAAGCGGTAAGGCCCGCTTTTCGCCGGAGCCCGAATCACCGCCTGCGTGCCCTCGGAATGCACGATGGATTCGGGAATCGACGGCGGCTCCAACTCGCGGTCTCCCCCGACACGAATGTCACGACTCTCTTCGTGTACCACCCACTCAATGTGCAATGCATCCCCCTCAGGATCCGAAACATCGACTCGTGCAACACTTAGACGCCCAGGTTCCACCACGGCTTCACGCAAATCCGTGCGAACCTTGCCGATGCGCGGACACCGATTCGATGGCCACATATCGGTCCACGCTCGGCACATGGCATCCACCGGAGGAAGTTTCTCACCTGTTTTGAGGAACATACCAAACCAGGTGGACGTAGTTTCCTGTTTCTGTCCCCAGTAAAAGCAGAAACTTCCAAGACAAAACTCCCCGCATTCTTCCTCTACCAGTTTTTGCATCGCGTAGTAACTCGCAGCCTTCTCGCGACTAGACGGCTCTACCGCTGCGCCCCACGGCGTCTTTTGTACCTGCCAATATCCCGGCGGACCAAACTCACCGAGCACAAACGGTTTGCGCCAACCCGCGTTCCGCACGGCAGTCGCAGCGCCCGCCGCCTCGGCGTAAGCATTCACCCCCAAGATATCGAGATTGGGATAATGCTGGATGACCGACCGCACACGCACCGGTGAAGTCCCCGCAATGACCGACATCACAGGG
>JBEEPE010000187.1:0-7913 GCA_041191265.1 Verrucomicrobiota bacterium
CACCCCTAACCGTCCGTAAACCTCATCAAACTGGCGCTGCGACAAGCGAATCATCTCCCGCCAAATATGAAGATTCGCCTCGTCCCCGCCCTGCAACGCCACCAACTCCGACCGAGCCGCTTCCAGTGTCGCCGCGTCCTCTTTGCACCGAGCCGAAACCAACTTGTACACACGCTCCATCTCCCCCAACGGATCCGCACTCAAAGCCCCCTGATCCATCACCGTCTTCCACCCGTGAATCAACATCCCAAACTGCGTGCCCCAATCCCCAATGTGATTGTCACGCACCACCCGATGCCCCAAAAACTCCGCCACGCGCGCCAAAGAGTCTCCCAAAATCGTGGACCGGATGTGGCCAACATGCATGGGCTTAGCCACATTCGGCGACGAAAAATCTACCACCACCGAACGATTGCCCTCATCCGACGACGCCCCCAACCGCTCATCCAGCGCAATCTCCGGCAACCGTCCCTCCAACCACTCGCGGCGTAACCGGAAGTTGATGAACCCCGCCCCAGCCACCTCCACCGCAGAACAAACGTCCTCCACCCGCAACGCCGCCTGAATGCGCCCCGCCAACTCACGCGGATTCACCCGCGCCGCCTTCGCCGCAATCATCGCCACATTCGTCTGATAATCCCCAAAGCGCGTGTCCGAAACAGGAACCACGTCCGGCTGAATGTCAGTGATGCCGAGCACCGCCGAAGCCAGTCGCTCACGAAGAATTTGAGGTACCGTTTGCATGGAAAAAAAAGGGCTCCGAACCCGCGTTCGGCAGTCTGTTATCTTCTCCTTTCCACCCACCGCCGCCATCCCAAAATCCCAATCCCACCCGCCGCTCGAAGGACCGCCACACAAAAAAGGGCGGCCCCTCCTCGGAGCCGCCCGCACCGCTCATCCATTTAGGATCACCCCATCAAGGCATCACAAACCGACCCTGCGTCGCCGTCACTTTCAACGAAGACGGCAACGCATCACGCTTCACCGGAACACTAATCACGTGCGCTCCACCCGATAACACGCGCTCCATCGCTCCCCCCGTCACCTTCTCACCGTCCACGGAAAACTCCCGTGCCCCATCCACTTCAATCCGCACCTTCCCACCACTCCCCACATCCACCCGCGTCACCGCATACAACACCTCCCCCTTCAGCGACGCCGTCGCCATCTGCCAGTGCTCAGGCAATAAACGTCCGTCCGTCAACGAGTACACCGACGGCGCCGACTGCAAGGCGTCCGCCTTCCCCGCCGCTGTCGCGTCCGCCACCACACGCCACCCCCGAGCAACACCCCCGTTGCTCGCATCAAAAGCGCCCGGACGCCCCACCGACCCCAAAAATGCGAACACATTAATTTTGTCCTCCTCCGACAACCCCTCCACCAACCCCGCCGGCATCAACGAACCAATCACCTCATTCGCTTTAATCTTCGCCTTCGGCACGTCCATCTCAATGCCACCCGGCATCCGAATCCGCACGTTCTGCGCATTTTCCTCAAACGGTACCCCGACCGCTGCACCCCCATCCGTCAACGTGTAACTCACCCCATGGTACCCCTCCTTCACCTTCGCCGCAGGATTCAACACGCTCTCAATCACGTAATCCAACGGCGCGCTCGCCCCTAACGTCGACATATCCGGTCCGAGTTTGCCACCCGCACCTCCAATCGCATGACACTGCACACAAGTCATCGTCGCGCTGTGGTAAATCCGCTCTCCCCGCGCCGCATTCCCCCGCTCCTGCACCAGCTTAGCCCACTCTGCCGGAGATCGCTGAGCCCCAGCCGCACCCGCCACAGGAGCCTGTGCACCCGCACTCAAAGCCGTCATCAACCCACGACCGCGGCCTCCTAACTCCTGCGCCGCCTGACGACCCGCCTTCAACGCGTCCCCACCCAGCCCAGCCGCAGATTCTTTTGCGAACTTTTCCGCAAACCCCTGATTGGCAGAAATCATCGCACGCCAAACGCCAACCGCCTCCGCCTGATTCGCCGCCTTCGCCAGTAACGACGAAGCCACCGCAGCCGCCTCCGAAGGTTTCACCTTCAACAGAATCCCTAGGCCGCGACGCCGAACCTCGTCCGCCTTCCCTTCCGCACTCAGCAAACGCGCCTGCACCGCAGCCGCCTCACCTCCCATCGATCCCAAGGCCTGACCCGCCGCCTCGCCCACCGGCGAACGCTGCTCCGCCAACGCCCCAAGCCGGTCAGCCAACTCCGTTCGCTTCCACGCACCAGCCAACTGCACCCCCAACACCGCCACCGCAGGCTTCGCATGCCCCACCAACGCCGCAACCTTTTCACCCCCTTGCCGCACCCCCTGACCGCGAGCCGCCGCCGCACGCAACGCTTCCAAACCGCGCCGCAACGCCGGTTCCGCAACATCCCCACCCGAAACCACATCCCACAGCTTCTGTACCTCCTCCGCCCCACCCGCATGCGCAATCAGTTCCGCCCACGGACCCTGCAAATCCCGACCCAGCTCCACCGCCCGCACCGCCTGAGACACCACCGGCGCAGCAACCCCCGCATCCAACGCGCGCAACCCCGCCGCAAACTCCGCCTCGCGCCCCTTCCACGACCATGCACCCGACAGCACCGCCGGCACCCACACCGGCGCAATCTCACGAATCGAACGCGCCACCGCAAACGCATACTGCGCATCCCCTTCCGGCGCCTTAGCCGCCGCTTTCAGAATCCCCTCCGCCGCCGCCGGTTCCGCCGCACGCGCCAACGCACGCATCGCCTCCAAACGAACCCGAGCCGATTCGTCCTCCGCCAAAACCGCCAATCGAGCCCGCGTGCGATCCGTTCTCGCTACTGCCCCCAACCAACGCGCCTCCCATGCCCTTCCCCCCGCATCCTTCGCCGAAAAATCCTGCAACGCCGCCGAAGCTCCACCCGCCGCCGCACGCGCAAAAGCGCCGTGCAACGACGCCTCAGCAGTCCCCTTCGCCGCCTCCCATGCCTTCACCTCCGCCATCCCCCCTGACCGCAACCGCTCCGCCAACATCCGCTTCGATTGCTCCTGCTCCCACTTGTTCGCCGACAATAACCCGTCCAACAACTCCCGCGTCGAACGCTCCGTCAACGCCTGCCAAGCAACCGGACGCGCCCCCTTCGGCGCAATCCGCCAAATCCGCCCATGCGTCTTGTCACGACGCGGATCACGAAAATCCACCTCCCCATGGTTAATCACCGGGTTCGTCCAATCCGCCACATACAGCGCCCCGTCCGGCCCAAACTTCACGTCAATCGGACGAAAACTCTGATCCGGTGTTTTCAATACATCCGGCTGATCAGTCGTCGCATACGCACTCTTCGAAATCTCACCTCGACTCAAATCCTTGATGTCAAACCGCACCATCCGGTGCGCCCGAAAATCGCACGTGATCAAATCGCCCTGCCAATCCGCTGGAAACAGCGGACTCCGCACCATCGCCAAACTGCAGAACTTCGGATAACCGCCCGCGCTCACACTCGGCATCGTTCCCGTCGCGCCCTCAGACGGCGAGAACGTCGCTCCAGGAAAAGCCCAACTGATCCCATTGCCACCCGCTCCGTCCGTCAGAAACGCCTGACCCTCCATATCCGTTTGATGACCCCACGTGTTCACCAACCCCTTCGCAAAAACCTCCACCCGCTCCGTTTGCGGGTCGTACGCCAAAACACCCCCGCTGTTTAACCGCACCACACCCCACGGCGTTTCCATGTGCGTGTGAATGTAAATGCTCTGCGACATGTACAAGCGCCCATCAACACCCCAATGAAGCGTGTGCAACGTGTGGTGCGTATCCTCCGTACCAAACCCGCTCAGCACGACACGCCGCTCGTCCGCCTTCCCATCCCCATCCCGATCCGTCAACAGCAGCAACTCCGTCGAAGCCCCAACATACGCGCTCTGCACCCCACCCGTCCCCAACTGCGGCTCCACCCCCGTAGGAATCAATAAGTTCTCCGCAAACACGGTCGCCTTATCCGCCTTACCCGCCCGCTTCGTATCCTCCAAAATGAAAATGCGATCCGTCGAATACGCCCCAGGCTGAATCTGTGGATAAATCGGGGTAGACGCCACCCACAGACGCCCCTTGGCATCCCAGTTCATCGCAACCGGCTTCGACAACAAAGGGTTCTCTGCCCAAAGCCCAATCTCCAATCCTTCGTCCAACTGAAATACAGGGGGATCCACCGGCTTCGAATCCACCGCATCCGCAGGCAACACCTTTTCCTCAGGCGCGCCACGCCCCTCTCTCAACGCCGCAATCCGCTGATCAGCCCCCTCCAACAATGAATCAAACTGCTCAATCTCAACAGCATTCCGTCCCTGCTCCCGCTTCCGAAACCCAAAAATGTACGTGTGATTTGCTGGACGCCACCGATGAAAAAAAAGCTCGTTCTTCCGCTGCAATGCACGCCTCAAATCCGAGGCCTGCCCGCCATCCGCCGCCCCATCCCAGCCGAGCTCTGACGCAATCCGCTCCGCCCACAGCTCCAACCCCTTCACCGAAGGGTGAATCCCGTTGTCCGTCAACGCCGCCTCACCCGTCTTCTGAACCACTGAGGCCGTGTCAACAAACCGAGCGCCACGCTCCGTCGCCAACTCCCGCAACACTCGCGTGTAGTCAGCCAACAACGCATTGTGCGCGGACGGATCAGGCAAACCCGGACGCTGAGCGCGCAAATCCTCATGACGCAACGGCGCCAACAACACGAAACGAACCGGCTTACCTCCAGAGGCTTTCTGGATTTCATCCATCAACCCCGCGAGATCCGCCTTAAACTTCTTCGCCGAAAACTCAGCCCCATAACGAACGGGGTCCGCATTCAAGTTCGGGTCTTTGGAGGCGTACGTCATCTCCTCCAAACTCGCCGCCATCCCAAACCCAAGAACAGCCACCGTCGGTTTAACTAACTCCAACTCCTCCCGTACACGCTCCATTCCAGACGCAGCCGGACCAAAACTCGCGCGCGACACCCCTGTCGGAAGATCAGCGCTGAACGAGAGATTTCTCGCGGTGAAGGGCACGCCGCTAGAAGCCCGCGTCATTCGCCACTCCAACGCCGCAGCGTTCCCCTCGCGCTCCATCACCCCATCCCCCATAAACAGGACTCGGTCGCCCGGCTGAATGCGAAATGGCTCAGCGGCAATCGCCGAAATCGATAGATACAACGCGGGGATAGTTCTGGAGAGGAACGTTTTCATAATCGTCATGTTTAGTCAGTGCGGGGACTCCAAGGAGGGCCGCAGGTCAACAGGATAACCCGCAAGCTCCCCGAAGAAATAGAAACGTCATCCCCTGCCCAAACAACAAGCGCTCAAAAATGTCGCCCGCCCGCGAGGTGGGCTTAGTCCTGATGGAGCCCCTTCAACCGACACGACTGCAACTGAGAGACTTCAACGACAATCGTCCGCATGCGATTTCCGCTTCAGAACTCTTCTATCCCCCCAAAGTTACCCCCCCACTAAACCTCACCCTGCAACCCAACCCTCCCCAAACTTCGGCGTAGACCCCTTCATTCCCTTGCCACCATTCCCTTGCCAAACCCAACACCCCCGAGTCATCGCTTCCTGCGATTAACTACTCTACCCCCCTCAATCGTTCTCAATCGTTGATTGATAATCGTTAATCGATGCGTGGAGCGGGTGACGCGATTCGAACGCGCGACATCTTCCTTGGCAAGGAAGTGCTCTACCAACTGAGCTACACCCGCATTTGCAGAGGTCGGAAACATAATCCCGAACGCAACTTCCGCAACACTTTTTTCTATTCCGAAACCCCATCACGGCGCCGCATCCACGCAAGCGTCCATTCCGACGTCACATAAGCAAACACTGCCGCAATAAGACTCGTCAGGTACACCCCTGAAAAAGGCGCCACCCACGTCCCGTAAACCCAAACCAACGCCCCAACCGCAAGCGCCGCATGGGCCGCCACCACTCCCCCGAATCGAGTGAACAACCCAAACATCACCACGACAAAAATGCCCGAGCTCCCGAAGGACGATGCACTCTGCACCAACGTGTGAATCGACTCCGACTGCAACGCCAGCAACGTCGAAACAAGCCCACCCGCCACCACACACAACCGAGCCAAGTTCACCTTCGCCCGCTCACTCGTCTCCCCGCGCAGCGGCAAAATCACATTGTGCGAAACCAATGCCGCCGCCGCCAGCAACGTACTGTCAACGGTCGACAAAATCGCCGAGACCAGCCCCCCTAAAAAAATCACCTCCCACACCCCGCTCAAATACCGTTTCGCCATCAGCGGCAGCACCTGCTCCGGTTCCTCCAACCCCGGCATCAACCGAAACGCCAGCATCCCAAGCACCACCGGCATCAAACCCACCGTCACATAAAGCCCCCCTCCCCAGAGCGAAGCCCGCCTCGACACCTCCGGACTCCGCGCCGAAATCACCCGCGAAATCAACTCCTGCGCAACGACCGAGCCGCAAATCGGCACCGCCCACTCCTCCATCACCGCCCACACCCCCGTGCCCCGGTCCCAAACTCGCAACCGCTCCGGTTCCACTTCCCGAAATGCCGCAACCCATCCCCCCGATTCCCCCACCGCCAGCCACGTCACCACCAGCAACCCCACAATAATCACCGCCCCCTGAAATAGATCCGTCACAACATCCGCCCGTAATCCCCCCGACGCCGTGTAAACAATCGCCACCACCGCTCCCAACCAAACACCACGATCCACCCCCATCTCAGAAGCCGCATCAAACACCTGCCCAAACGCTCGCATCTGCGCCGCCGCCCAAAACAACGAGGTCGGAACCATCAACACCACCGCAAACCGCTCCACCCCCACCGAATAACGCTCCCGAAAAAGATCCGCCACCGTCAACAAACGCCGCCTCCATAACGGCACCGCAAACACCAAGCCCATCAACACCAAACACGCCCCATACCCGAACGGATCCACCGTCGCCCCCGCCAACCCATTCTCATAAACCTTCC
The DNA here is from genome assembly GCA_041191265.1 of Verrucomicrobiota bacterium. GTDB lineage: Bacteria > Verrucomicrobiota > Verrucomicrobiia > Chthoniobacterales > Chthoniobacteraceae > JBEEPE01. Next base: position 6,965 of record JBEEPE010000187.1, read on the forward strand.
CCGAAGCACTCACACAACTCTCAGCCCCAAACCACGTCGCAAACACGCTGAAAACCCCCATCGCCAACCCCACGTTCCGCCCCGCAATCAAGTAATCCTGCTCGTCGCGAACCTTGCTCACCATGAACAGCCCAATCCCAAGCTGCACCAAAATGTAAACCACCAACCCCCAAAGCAACGGCGTCATCCAAACACCCTCACCTACCCCGCCTCCCGCAATCAAGACCGCACCCCCTCCCCTTCCCTTTTCCATCAACCTGCGGCACCTTCCCAAAACCCATGCGTATCTTCCACACCGCTGACTGGCACCTCGGCCAAACCCTCCACGGCTTCGACCGCGAACACGAACACAACGCTTTCCTCGCCCACCTCCTCGCACTCCTGCAAGAACACCGCCCCGACGCCCTCCTCGTCTCCGGCGATATCTTCGACACCATCAACCCCAGCGCCCAAGCCCAACGCACCCTCTTCAACTTCATCCACTCAGCGCACCAAACCCTCCCCACCCTCCAAATCATCCTCACCGCCGGAAACCACGACGCCGCCGGTCGCCTCGAAGCCCCCTCAACCCTCCTCCAGTTCGCCAACACCCACGTCGTCGGAACCATCGATCGTCACGAAAACGGTAGCATCCAACTCGAAAAACTCGTCATCCCCCTCACTGACGACTCAGGCACCGTCCAAGCCCTCGTCCTTGCCATCCCCTTCCTCCGCATCGCCGACCTCCCCCACCTCCCCCCCGCTCACGACCCCTACCTCGAAGGCATCGCCGCCCTCTACCACGCCGCCACCCAACAAGCCCTGCACCTCAAATCCACCCGCTATCCCAACGCCCGCATCCTCGCCATGGGCCACGGCACCGTCAAAGCCGGCCTCCGTAGCGCTGATTCCGAACGCCCCATCGTCATCGGTAACAGCGAAGAACTCCCCCCCTCCACCTTCCCCACAG
>JBEEPE010000188.1:0-4315 GCA_041191265.1 Verrucomicrobiota bacterium
GCCTCGAGGATGAGGAGGTCGGGGGTGCCTTTGGAGAGGACGTCACGTTCGAGTCGGAAGGCGTGTGGGGTGGAGCCGAGGGAGCCGATGCCGGCATCAACAAACTCGAAGGCGCATTTGGGGAATCGTTTGGCGAGGTCCTCCTTGATGAGGTCGCGCCATCCTTTCATGGCGGTGATGGAGCCGCCGAGGAATGCGACGCGCAGGGTTCCGTTTTGGCGGGCTTTTTCGAGGAAGTTTGGGAGGCCGCGACGGAGGGCGTGGTAGTTGTAACCGAAGGGGGTGTTGCGGTGTTCGCGTTCGGAGGCGGGAGCAGTTGGAACTCCGAAGGCGTCGCAGAGGGCGTCGGCGATGGGGTTAGGGTCGCGGAGGCTGTGGGGGTGGGGATTGGTGTAGGGGCGTTTGAGGAGGGTGAAACGGCCACCGAGCTCGGCGTAGCGCTGCTGAACGAGGAGGATATTTTCTTGCGGGGGGACTACGTTGTCCGCGCTGCCGCAGAAGCCGACGATGTGGATGCCGGCGTTTGCCAAGGGTTTCAGGTTGTCGACGGGATTGCTCGGGAATCTGAGGGCTTCCATTTCATCGGCGAATCCGTATGCGGTGAAAAGGCGTTGCCAGTCTGCGGGCGAGCCTTTTCCGGAGCCCTTGCCACCGGGCCAGCTTTTGAAATCGCACACGGGGTTGTCACCGTAGATGGCGGCGACTTTTTCGGGATTCCTTGCGGCCCAGTTGAAGGCGAAGAGACCGCCGCGGCTGAACCCGGCCAGCGCCGTTTTTTTCCCGAGGCTGAACTGTTTTGTGAGGGATGCGTAGAAGCTGTCCATGGCATCCAGAGCCGAGGGGGCGCCATAGAGGTTTTGAACATTGAGGTAGGCCACGTGGAACCCGCGGCGCAGCAGTTCGGCGTCGACCTGGGGTTCGTGTCCGAAGAACTCGGTGCGCCAGTACCAAGGGTTTCCGGGGAGCGGTTTTTCGGGAAACACGAGTAGTGCGTCCCGCTCGCCGGATTTGAGATCGATGCGTCGGAAACCTTGGAAGTCGGATTCCTTGAGGGTTTTGAGCTCGGTCGTTGGCTGGGATTGAGCGCGTGCGGGTGCGATGGGGAAGATTGCGAGGGCCGCGAGGAGAAGGAGGGGGGAATGTTTCATGGGGGAGAGCTAAGGTAATGCGGCGACAGGGACGAGGGTGGCGTCTTCCATGCCGTGGATGATTTTTTTATCTGGCGGGCAGAGGGTTGCGAGGGCTCCTGCGGGTGTGGCGTGGGAGAGGTCGTTGTTTACGAAATAGTAGGGGCAGAGACGGATTCGGTATTTGGTTTCGGCGTTGGACGGGTGGGAAATGGATTCAGGTTTGTGAAACCGTTGGAGGATGAATGGGTTGGAGTCAGCGGCGCGCAGCGCGGAGGTGAGGGCGTCGGACCATTCGCCTTGGGGCACATCGTGACCGATGGTGACGCTTCGGGAGCCCCAAGCGTCTTCCGCGAAGCCACTGCGTTTGAGCACGAGGTGGCGCTCTTTTTGGGAAAAATCGCGAAGTTCATCCCAAGAATGAATTTCGAGGCTGGGGTAGACGGCTTGAGGGGGGAGTGGTTCGGGATCGAGAATCCAGGTCTCCGGCAGGAGCGAGAGGAGGCGCTGGAAGATGCGGTCACCGAGGGTTCTGCGCCAGAAGGGGCGAAGCGGACGGCTTCGGAGAAAGGCAAACCACATTTTTTCCTCGAGGTAAGCTTTTGGCGGGGGCGTGAGCGTGAGGGAATCGTCCGCCGCGGCTTCGACGAGCTGGAGGGAACCGTGAATGTGATTGAGGTCGAAGAGTTCGAAGAACCGATAGACCGGGTGAGAAGGGTCCGGGGTCGCATTTTCAGCTGCGGCAACGGTGGCGTTGATACGGCGTGCAATCCACTGCATTTCAGGGAGGTAGGTTGCCGATTCGGTGGACACGAGGATTGTTCCGTCGCCGGCGATGGCGCGGAAACCTTCGAGGAACGAAAGGCTCGAGCCCCAGAGTTGGTTCCCGAGGGATTCGTGCTGCTGGTGGAGGGCTGCGGTGAGGCCGATACCGCCGGGGACGGAGTCGATTTCAGTGATTCGGAATCCGTCGCTGGTGAGAAGGATGTCGGGACGGATGACGCGCGGGATTTGGTGGCGCAGCGCTTTGGAGCGTCCTGCAGCGATGAGGGGAGCGGGTTTGCCGCGGTCGAGCCATTGGGCGACGAACTGGGGTTGTCGGCCTTCGGCGCTGAGGTGGTAGAGGGAGTTACAGGCTTTGAGAAATGCGAGGAGGTCGTTGCCGAGGGTTTCCAACGCGGCGATTTGCTTTTGATCGAGCGCGAGGGGGGTCGGGTGAGAGTTCCACGATTTGCCGGCGAAGAGGGCTTCTGGTCCGTCTGAATCCGGGCCGTTGTGCGGCGGCGGAAGGGTGGTCATAGCAGATTTCTGAGCGCTTCGCGGACGAGCTCATCTGTGGTGGGAGCGGGGCGGTCTGACGGCGACTTTGCCAGGATAGTGGAGACGCACTTGTGGGCATCGACCTGCTTGTAGCCGAGGGCGATGAGGGCGAGCACGGCGTCGTTGAGCGCGGCGTCGGTTGGCGAGGGGGCGTGTTTTTCTGAGTTAGATTCCCATTGGGCGGCGATGCCGACTTTGTCGCGGAGTTCGACGATAATGCGTTCGGCGGTTTTTTTGCCGATGCCTTTCACTTGGGAGAGGGCGCGCGCGTCGTTGGAGGCGACGGCGGCCTTGAAGGCGACGGAAGACATTCCGCTGAGGACGTCGAGTGCGGTTTTTGGGCCGACGCCGGAGACTTGTCCGACGAGGAGTCGGAAGAGGTCGCGTTCTTCGCGGGAGTGAAAGCCGTAGAGAACGTGGGCGTCTTCGCGGATTTGGAGGTGGGTTAGCAGGCGGCAACGTTGACCGGGTTGGGGGAGGCGGCTGTAGCTGGAGAGGGGGATGAGGACGTGGTAGCCCACGCCGTTGGCGTTGAGGGTGACGTGGGTTGGGAGGCTTTCCTCGAGGACGCCTTCGATGAACGCGATCATGCTCAGCGCGCGAGGATGTCCGCTTTGGCTTCGAGCGGAATATTTTCAGAGGCCAGTTTGACTTTTACGGTGTAAAGGCTGCCTTTGATGGGTTTTTCGAGGGTCAGACTGAGGTCGTAGCGAACTTTTTCTGTTGGATTGACTGTGAGAGACGTTGGGTCAGGGGTGGTATCGGCGACGTAAGCGGTCGAGGAGATTGTCTCTCCGGATTGCAGGACGATGGATGCGGTGACGCGGAGGTTGGATTCGAAGTCGAGGCTGATGGGTTTTTTTCCTTGGTTGATAACGTCAGCGGAGAAGTTGATGCGCGTTGATTGAGTGGATTCGATGATTTTGGGAATCCCGGTGAGGTTCACCGTCAGGGGTTCCCTGTTCTGGGATTTGAAGGGGAGGAGTGGGGAGAGGATTTTTCCGGGAAGCCCGATGACGGAGGAGACTGCGGATGAGGCTGCGTCGGCGAGGGAGCGGCCTTCGGGTTCTGTCGTTTTTGGGGCTGGGGGGACGGGGGTGTACTCCGGTTCTGGTTTGGCGGTTTTTTTCTTTTGCGCGGCGGAGGCGTGATGCGCGAGGGGGGGGCTGACGAGCAGAGCGAACGCGAGGGGGAGTAGGAGGAGGCGTTTCATGAGGGTGTTGGTTGGAAACTTTAGCTAGGAGCGGGTGGGTGTTGCAAACCGCAACGGGAGTGCATCTCGTTGGGGACTGTGGCAGGGTGAGGCATGAGCAGAGAGAGACGGGTTTCTGGATGGTCGGTTGTTTTGTTGGCAGCGGCGTGGTTGAGCGGGTGCGCTGGGATGATGGAAAGCGGGCCGAAGGCGGTGGTGCGGTTTCATTTTGAGACATCGGGTGGGGTGGCCAACCGGGATGCTTTTTCGATGCCGATTTTTGTGGGGAGCGGGGATCGAGCTCGCCGAATTCAAGTGGAGGTGACGCCGGCGGTGACGGAGTTGTTGGTGACTGCGTATGCGGGGACTGAGTTAGAGGACGGGAGTTATGGTGGAGTTTTCAAACTCAACCCGAATGGGAGGATTGCGTTGGAGGAGTTAACCTCGTCGAACCGAGGGCGAGCTGTCGTGGTATTTGTGGGGGCGAGGGGAAAAGGGATGCGGCAGGTGATGGAGATGCGTGTGGATCGGGTGATTAGTGATGGCGTGATTCCGATTCCGAGGGGATTAACGGCCAAGGAGGACGAGATGCTTCGGAAAGCGTTTGGGAAGTGAGACCGGTTTTATCGCGGGAGGATTTGTTGGCTTTCACTGACGGAAGTATGAGAGAACTGAA
>JBEEPE010000189.1:0-3711 GCA_041191265.1 Verrucomicrobiota bacterium
TCCTTCACCGTCACCAACGGCGCCAAGTTCTCCCACTGCACCTTCGTCATTCCCAACGCCGCGCGCACCTGATCCGCCGACTGAAACACCGGATCATCATCCGTGTGAAGCACCTGATCCAACCCCGCCCTGAGTTGCACCCACCGTTGCAACGATCCCTCGTTCATCCCCGGCAAAATACGAAGCAAATCCTCCCCCGCCTCCATCAAATCAATCGGCCCCGTGCTCTCCAACGTAAAAAACTGACGCCACCCCGGAAAATCCAGCAACGGCGCCGCCCCGGGAATCCGCATCAACTCCTCCACCGACCGAAGCGGCCGGTTCGCCGGATGATAGTCCCCTTGGTCCTCCTGCCCGTTCAGGCGCGGATTATTATCCGGGTCCACATAATCCTGAATACACGCCACCACCCGGTCCCGCGTCGCAATATCCATCCCTGCCACCTGCTCTAACCACTGCTTTAACAGATTCACCCTCCGCGGATCCTCCCCCTGAAAAATCCACGCCAAGTTCAACCGCGCCCCCTCACTCTGCATCTCCACCTGGTACTCCATCCCCTCCGCCACCACCCCCTGCAACAGAGAACTGTCCTGCTTCACATTCGGATGAAACGCCACCGCAACCCCCGAACGCGCCATCGCCAACGCCTCCACCCCTCGCGAATCCGCCGCAGACGCCAACACCCGCTCCCGCATCCAGTAAATCCATCCCGAAACCGACAAACTCAAAACAATCACCGCCCATAACACCGCCATCAACGCCGACCCCGAACGCCGCTCCGCACCCCGCAGCCCTCCTCGTTTTAGTCCAGTACCCATAAAAACAACCCTCACTGTATCCTCGCCGCCGGCACCGGAACAATCACCTCCACCGGCATCTCATCCGTGCGCCACCAAAACTTCACCCGCACCAACGTCGGACGCGACGCCGAATCCTCCCACCGCTCCACCCAAGTCCCCAACTGCGCCTGGAAATACTGAAACTGCAGCGCCGCAACCCCCGCCACCAACGGCAACCACGTGTAGTTCTCCTCCCGGTCCGATGCCATCCTCCGCCGAATCCCCAAATCCTGCCCCACCGAGTTCTCCCGACTCGGCTGCAACGTGATCGTCACCACGTAGTCCCCATCCTCCGCCGCCGTCGTCAACAACGTGTGCCCCGGCTGACAAACCAACTGAATCTCGTCCGCCGGCGCACCGCGAACCAAGTGATTGTACCCCTTCAGCGTGTCATTCGTCCGCACCGGCAAATCCGCTAAACACTGCCGAAAATATCGCAAAAAACCCTCCACCGCAGCCGTCTTCGCCTCCTCGTCCCGCACCAACTCCATGGCCTTCAACTGCGAAGCCACAAACCGGTAAACCCCCGTCACCAAAAGCCCCACAATCGCAACCCCCACCATCACCTCCAACAGCGTAAACCCCCACCGACGCCGCCCTATCAAATGCCCGTTCATCACGCCATCTCCTCCCCTATTGCGCCGCCGTCCCCTGCGGATACGCATAAAACGTCACCGATTTCACACGCTCCTGCCCCCGGTTCTCCCACAACACCTCCACATTGACCGAAATCAGGCCCTCAATCAGCTGCCCCTTCGCATCCGTCAGCTTTAATGGCAACACCGTCTGCCGCACTCGCATCCCCTCAAACTCGCCCTCCAGCTTATCCCCCGAAGCCGACGAGTTCGCGTAAGCCACCGCCCCCGCCTCCAACTCCATCAACCGATTACTCAACGCACGCTGCGCCCGCGCATCCTCCTTCTGCGAAATCGCCGCCATCATCCCCGCCTCCACCGTCTGCCCCAACGCCAACACCGCCATCGCAAAAATGGTCGTCGCAATCATCGCCTCCAACAGGATGAACCCGAACCGCCGCCGCCGCATGACCACCCCCTTCATCGCCGCTTCACCTCCAAAATCTCTGGCTCAATCTTGAACGGATTATACCGAAGACTCCACGTCCCTTTCGGTCCCGTATACCGAACCTCCGCAGGCTCCATCACGCCGTTCGGCCATAACATCCACTCCGGCGCAGGCGCCTTTTGCATCGCTCCAAACCGATTGAACTCCAACGCCTCTTCCTTCGACAACGTCACCCCTCCACCCCCTCCACCCACATCGCCCATCACCGCCCCGCCCGCCGGCGGCTCCGCCAAAACCGCCACCCCCTCCTTCCCAAACACCAACCGCGACGGAGCTTTCGCTGCCATCGCCGACCGCTGCGCTTCCCGCACCATCCGCGTAAACGACTCCATGTTCTCCCTCAACTCCTGCTCCGCCAAATACCCCGCCACCGACGGTACCGCGATCGACAAAATCAAAATCGCAATCCCCATCACCGCCACAATCTCCAGCAACGTAAACCCCGCACGCCCCGCCCCAACCGCCCTCACCAGCCGAGGCACCGCCTCACACTCGTCCCGCCAACCCGGAAAGTTCCACTGATTCGGAAACCCCACACACTGAACCGGCTTCACCTCCTGCAACCGGCAATCTCGCCCCTCCAGCCACGCACACTCCCCGTTCCCTTTGTCCAACAACGCCAAACCGCTCCGGTCCGGACGCAACCGCGTATGTCCCGCAATGAAATCCTCCTCGCTCATCCCCACATACCGCGCAATCCGCCCGATTTCCTCCTCGGAAACCTTCACCTGCCCCGGCCACCGACAACACCGGGTGCAACGCTGACAATCATAGTGAACCGCAAACGACATCATCTTCTCCCGTCAAAGCTGCCTCATTCTCAACATTCCACGCCACCCGGAAAGGCCTAAACCAAACCCCCTCCCACCGTCACGCCTCTGTCACCGTGTTTGACCGCCGCCCCACCCCTCCTCTAACTTTCCCCACTCTGTTCGGTCATCTGATTGATTCATCACCATGAAACCTTCCCAGCGCACCCTCGCACTCGCCGTATCGCTCGCAACCGTCCTGCCCGCCTCCGCCGCAGTCGACTTCGTGAAGGATATCCAACCCATCTTCGAGCAGCACTGCGTCGGCTGCCACCGCGAAGGGAACACCAAAGGCGGTCTCCGAATGGACACCAAAGCCCAAACCCTCAAGGGCGGCGAAAGCGGCGACTCTCTCGTCCCCGGAAAGCCCGACAAAAGCTTCATCTACACCTCTATGGTCCTCGACGCGAACGACGACCTCCTCATGCCCCCCAAGAAAAAGGGCGGCCCGCTTCCCAAAGAAAAAACCGACCTCGTCAAACAGTGGATTCTCGAAGGCGCCCAATGGCCCGATGACCTCAAACTCATCACCCGCAAAATCGAGCAGGTCCAAACCGTCGATGAATCCGAACTCGTCGCCTCCATCCACAAACGCATCGCGGGAAACACCAAATCCGTCGGCGAAAAGGAAATGAAGCCTTACACGGAAGGCATTCCCGGTTCCGACGTGACCTTCAACCTCGTCCCCATCCCCAGCGGAAGCTTCCTCATGGGAAGCCCCGACGGTGAAGATGGACGCAATGAGGACGAAGGACCTCAGCGGCAGGTCAAAATCGCGCCCTTCTGGATGGGGACTTGCGAGGTAACTTGGAACGAGTTCGAGCTCTTCATGTACCTCAACGAGGAACGTCGCATCCGTGCCACCAAGCAACTCGACGCCGACCTCAACGAAATGACCGACGCCGTCACCCACCCCACCCAGCCCTATGTGGAAATGAGCTTCGGGATGGGCAAAGACGGTTTCCCCGCCATTTCCATGA
>JBEEPE010000190.1:0-2654 GCA_041191265.1 Verrucomicrobiota bacterium
CGAGTCTGGGGTTGGCGATTCCGCTGGGTATTGCGAGGTGGTGTCTGGCTCGAGATCGGGTGGAGGGGCGGGGGCCGTTTTTTCGGAGTAGGCTTCGGTGGAGGGGTCGGGCGTGGATGAGGTTAGTTCGAAGGTGTCATCGCCTGAGGGTGGTGGCTCTGAGGTGGTTGCGGCATTTGCGCGAGCGCGGGCGATGTCCTTTTGGTAATCCAGAAGTTTTTTTCGAATGAGGTTATTGGGAATACCGACTTCGGTTTTTGAGAGGGGGCGTGGCATGACCGCGAGTTTTGTGAGGATCCACGGGCCCATAATGCCGTCGGGGAAGCGTTTCGAAAAAACGCGGCAACGGAAGCTGCGAACGGGGTTTTGTGGATCTGCGGTGACGGTGAGTTCTGGTTCGTTTGCGCCGAGAACGGGGGTTGAGTCCTTCATGCCGGGGGCCCACGTGTACCACTGGAATCCGGTTGCATCGTCGTCGTACTCGCACGCGGGCATGAGCATTTGCGCGCTGTTGGGGTGTAACTCGAACTCGAGTGGACTTTTGGCGACGACCGTGCTGGCTGATCCTGCGGCATCGGCTGCCACTTTGTGTGGACGAACGGCCTTCATGACAGCGCGGACTTCTGGGCGGGAGACCTCCTCTTCGGCGGACGTAGTTGAGGTGGTGCCTAGGAGTCTGGTGAAGGCGTTGAGCACTTTTCGTCGGCTTTGTTCGCCGATGATTTCCATGACGTAGTCGATTTCTTTGCGGGTGACTGGAGGGTTCCATTCGAACTCCGTCATGCCTGACAGGTATTGCCAGTACGGATTTTCTGTCCAGTGCAACATGGTTTGATCGAGGTCTTTACTGGAGTAGGCGGACAGGACGACTAGGGAGAAGATGGTACGGAGGTCGGAGTTGCGAAACCCGTGTTGGAGGGCGACTGGGGCTAGCTCTTTGAGGGAAACCCAGGGGAAGTCGCGACTGAACCGAACGAGTTCGTGGTTCGGATTGACGAGGGACTCGAGTTTGGGCTTGGAGTACAAAGTGGCGTGGGGTGGTGGATTCGGGAGTGTAACGTCTTCAGGTGTCGGAGGGAAGAGGTGGGGCGGGGTCGAGGTCTCCGGATTTTAGCCAAGTTTGCACGAGATTTTTGTAGGAGAGAGTGGCGGGGGAGAGGGCTTCTTCCTGCCAAGCGAGCACGAGTGGGATGGTGATTGCGGGGGTGAGGCGGGTGAAGGCGAGGGGAGCGTTGGGGGGGACTACGCCTTCGGTCACGACACCGAGGCCGACGCCGGCTTCGACGTAGGTGAACACGGTGCTGATGAGGCTGGGTGTGCGGGTGAGAATGGGGGCGAAGCCGGCGTTGCGGCATCCTGCAAGCACGGCGTCATGGATTCCGACGCCTTCACGGCGGGCGAGGACGACGAGTTTTTCGCGTTCGAGTGCTGCCCACGGGACGTTGTTTTCTTGGGCGAAGGGGTGTTTGGGCGGGGTGACAACGCCGAGGGGTTCTTCGCGAAGGGTGAGCGTGTGGAGTCCTAGGTCGCGCGACAGCGGAACGGGTCGTGTGAAGCCGAGGTTGAGTCGGCGTGAGGCGACCATTTCCCAAACGCGCTCTGGGGTGCGTTCTTCGAGGTGGACCGCGACTTTGGGGTGGCGGTGGCGGTATTCAGCGAGGATGCGGCCGAGGAAATGGCGGGTGGGTGGTCCGATGTATCCGATGCGGAGTTCGCCTTCCTCGCCTTGGGCGGCGCGGCGGACCGACTCGAGAGCGGACTGGTGTTGTTCGAGGAGTGCGCGCGCTTCGCGGAGAAGGGTGGCACCGGGATCGGTGAGGCGGACCCGTTTTCGGTTGCGGTCGAGGAGAACGGTCCCGAGGTGGTCTTCCATTTCCTTGATGGTGCGACTGAGCGCGGGTTGGGCGATGCGCAGGCGGGTAGCGGCTTTGGAGAAGCTGAGTTCTTCGGCGATGGCGACGAAGTGTCTGAGTTGCCGGAGGTCCATGTTATCGCAGAAAGGTATGAGAATAATCGGAAGAGTCTATTTTTGTTACCATGAAAAGGGGGTAATCTCACGTTGTGAATAACCTCCAGCTTGCCGTTCATTTTTTTCTGCAGTTGGCGGTGATTCTTTTGTTTTGTCGGGTTGTGGGATGGGTGGCCTCACGATGTGGGCAACCGCAGGTGGTGGCTGAGATGATTGCTGGGGTGTTGTTGGGTCCCTCCTTTTTTGGCGCGGTTTGTCCGGAGTGGCAGGCGGCGTTATTTCCATGGGACCGGTCTCAGCAGGTGCGGGACACGCAGAGTTACTTATTTCCGGCGTCGCAGTTGGGTTTGGCGTTGTACATGTTTGTGGTGGGGATGGAGTTTCGGATGGATATTATCCGGAGGCGTTTGACCAGTTCTCTGGCGGTCTCGGCGGCGGGGATGGTTGCGCCGTTTGTGCTTGGTGGGGCCTTGGGGTGGTGGCTGCACGGGAGCACGGCGTTATTTCCTGAGAGGACTTCGTTGTTCGAGGCGTGCCTATTTTTGGGGGCTTCGATGTGCATCACGGCGTTTCCGATGTTGGCGCGGATTATTCATCATAAGGGGTTGAATGGGACGACGATGGGCACGGTGGCGATTGGTGCAGGGGCGATGGATGACGCGACGGCTTGGGTGTTGTTGGGTCC
>JBEEPE010000191.1:0-14907 GCA_041191265.1 Verrucomicrobiota bacterium
GGCCGGAATCCATGCCGGAGTCAACGAAATGGATGGTGCATCCGGTTTCCGTAACCTTCGCTTGGAGTGCTTGTTCCCATGCAGCGAGGCCCGGGAAGGCTGGGAGCAGCGAGGGGTGAACGTTGATGATTCGTTGCGGGAAAGTTTCCAGCAACGGCGCCTTGATCATGCGCATGTAGCCTGCAAGTACGATGAGATCAGGCTTGAAGTCAGCGAGATAGGATGCGAGGGCGGATTCGGCTTCTGGGGTGAGTTTGGTTTTGAAGGGTCCTTCTGGGATGGAGTGAGCGGGGATGCGATGGTCTCGCGCGATTTGGAGGATGCCGGCTTGGGGATTGTCCGAACCGACGGTTACGACGGTTGCGGGGAGCGTGCCCGTGTTGATTGCCTCGAGGATTGCTCGCAGGTTGGAGCCGCGTCCGGACCCGAGGACGGCGAGTCTGAGAGGGTGTTTTGTTTGGGGCTGAGAGCTCATTACAGCATCGAGGCGCGGGGTTGCCGCGCCTCGGGTTCAACGGTCTAGGGGGGGTATTTACCGTTTATCGAGCACTTTGTTCCACTCTTCGAGGTGGGCTGATTCGTCGGCGAAGAGAGCGTCGGTGGAGTCGAGGACGTCGACGGACTTGATGGTATCGCCTTGTTGGATGGTGTTTACGATGTCTTGGCCTTTGGTGACTTCACCGAAGACGGCGTGTTTTCCGTCGAGCCAATCGGTGGGGATGTGGGTGATAAAGAACTGACTGCCGTTGGTACCTGGGCCTGCGTTAGCCATCGAGAAGATGCCGGGCTTGCTGTGTTTGAGGGTGGGGTGGAACTCGTCGCGGAAGCGGTAGCCGGGGCCGCCCATTCCACTGCCGGTGGGGTCACCGCCTTGGATCATGAAATCTTTGATGACGCGGTGGAACTTGATGCCGTTGTAGTATCCGCGTTTGGAGAGGTTGAGGAAGTTGGCGCAGGTCATGGGCACCTTGGATGCGAAGAGGGTGGCTTCGATGTCACCTTTGCTGGTGTGGACGATGATTCGGATGTCGCTCATAGGAGTTGGGAATCTGGTGGGGCGTCGCTGAGCGGACAAGCGCGAAAGCGGGGACGTGATGAGGGACATGGGGAGTGCGAGCCTACATGGTTCGGATGCCGTGGGAGTTTGGTGAAAGTTTAGCGGACGGTTGCGCATGAAGATGCGTGGTCCGGAAGTTGCAAACAGATGGGGTTGAGAGGAGTTGTTCCTCAAGGAGCGTTGGTTGTTTCCTCGCTCCGTTCTTCACCCCCGAGAATATGTTACGTTTCACCCATGATCGACTGAGCGGCTCCGTTCGGGGAGGCCTTCCTTCGCGGCGCGATTTCTTGCGGGTGGGCGGGCTTGGTGGATTGGGGCTTGGGGGGCTTGGGTTGTCTGATCTGTTGGGGTTGAAGGCGTTGGCGAAGGGGGAGCACGAGTTGGTGAAGGACAGGTCGGTGATTTTTTTGTTCATGCACGGGGGGCCGTCGCAGTTCGAAACGTTCGATCCAAAGATGGGGGGGCCGTCGGAGTATCGGAGTGTGACGGGAGAGATTCGGACGCGGACGCCTGGGGTGACGTTTGGGAGTACGTTTGAGGGGTTGGCGAAGCTGTCGGACAAGTTCAGCGTGGTGCGGTCGTTTGTGCCTGGGGATGCGAATCACGACATCAAGAGCATCGTGGGAAAGCATTCGTTGAACGCGAACATTGGGTCGCTTTACAGCCGGATTGCGGGGGCGCAGGACCGGACGACGGGGATGCCGACGAATGTTGCGTTGTTTCCGAGGGCGGTTGCAACGGAGTCGATGCCTCCGTTTTTGAAGTTTGGCGACTTCACGTCGGCTGGGGAGCTTGGGCCTGCATTTCGTCCGTTTGTTCCTGGCACGGGTGGTAATGCGCAGGAGGACATGACGTTATCGTTGCCGGTGGACCGGTTGAATGATCGGCGGCATTTGTTGACGGTCTTGGATGGATGGAAGCGGGGGATGGATTACGGGGCGGCGGTTGAGGGATTGAGTGGGTTGCAGGAGCGGGCGTTTGACGTGCTGCGGAATGGGGTGTCGGACGCGTTTGATCTTTCGAAGGAGGATTCGCGGTTGGTGGAGCGGTACGACACGGCGGGTTTATTGCCGAGATCGAAGATCAGCACGCAGTGGAAGAACATTGATCATTACGCGGATAATGCGTTGTCGCTGGGTCGCTTGCTTTTACTTGCGAGACGTTTGTGCGAGCGTGGGGCGGGTTTTGTGACGGTGACGACCAGCTTTGTTTGGGACATGCATGCGGACGTGAATAACGCGCCGATGACGACGGGGATGGAGTATGTGGGGCGGCCGTTTGATCGTGCGGTTTCTGCGTTTATTGAGGATGTGGAGGCGCGGGGGTTGAGGGACAAGATTTTGCTGGTGTGTTGTGGTGAGATGGGGCGGACGCCACGGATTAACGCGAAGGGCGGGCGCGACCATTGGGGTAACCTTGGGCCGCTGATGGTTTACGGTGGGGGGTTGCAGATGGGACAGGTGATTGGGCGTTCGTCGAAGGATGGTGGGGAACCGGCGGATAATCCGGTGACGATTCCGGATTTGATTGCGACGATTTTGCATTCGTTGGTGGATGTGGGGCAGGCGCGTTTGGTGGATGGATTGCCTCCGAATCTTTTGAATCTCTTGAGTCGCGGGACCCCGATTCGGGGTTTGGTTTAGTGGCGGTAAAAAGTGTTTTTGTTGAAAAGGGTCATGAACGAACTGAGCAAAGCAACCGAACGGATCGGGCGGCGTGAATGGATGCGCGTGGGTGGGTTGGGAGTGCTGGGATTGTCTTTGCCTGGGTTGATGGAGCGGCGTGCGGCGGCGGTGACGAAGGGGGCTTTGTTTGGGCGTGCGAAGTCCTGCGTGATTTTGTTTTTGGGTGGGGGGCCGCCGCAGCACGAAACGTTTGATCCCAAGCCGGATGCGCCACTGGAGATTCGCGGGGATTTCAAACCGATTTCGACGAATGTGCCGGGGATGCAGTTTTGTGAAACGCTCCCTTACACGGCGAAGGTTGCGAATGAGATGACGGTGATTCGGTCGATGACGACCGACATCAGTTCACATTCGACGAGCGGAGCGTTCATGTTGACGGGGTATGCGCCGTTGACGAAGGCGGAGAATGTTCCGGCGGGTCCGGGGGATTGGCCGAGTATTGCGTCGATGGTGGGCGCACTGCGTCCAAGCGAGCGTTCGCCGCTGTCCTCGGTGGTTTTGCCGGAGGTCATTGCCAACGACGGGAATATTGTTTGGCCGGGGCAGAATGGGGGGTTTATGGGGCCGAACTGGCATCCGGTGGTGATGAAATGCGATCCGATGGAGACTCCGTTAAAGATAGAGGGGTTGAGTTTGGTCGAGGGACTCTCTGAGTTGAGGCTGAGTGAGCGGCACGATCTTTTGGCGCAGGTGAATCGTGGTTTTCGTGAGGGGGTGGAAAGTGGCGCGGTGACGGATTTTGGACGGATGCATCAAAAGGCGTTTGACGTGTTGCATTCGGACGCGAGTCGACGGGCGTTTCGGATTGAGGAGGAATCGGGGGCGTTGCGGGACAACTATGGGCGGCACAAGTTTGGCCAGAGTGTGTTGATGGCGCGCAGGTTGGTGGAGGCGGGGGTGCGGTTGGTCCAAGTGAACTGGCCTCGGGAAGGTGCGGCGGAGGTTAAGGGGAGTCCATTATGGGACACGCATTCGAATAATGCGGGTCGGGTTCGGGACGTGTTGTGTCCGCAGTTTGACCGAACGTTTGCAACCTTCATTGCGGACATGAAGAGTCGCGGTCTGTTGGACGAAACGTTGGTTGTGGTGATGGGCGAGTTTGGGCGGACGCCGAAGATCAATGCGCGGGGTGGGCGGGATCATTGGGGGCCGTGCTTTTCGGTGGCCCTAGCGGGTGCGGGGACGGGTGGCGGTCGAGTGATTGGGTCGAGTGACCGGATTGGCGCGTTTCCTCGGGAGCGTCCGGTTCGGCCTCCGGACTTGGCCGCGACCATTTTTTATCTCTTGGGTATTGAGCCGCACGCGGAGTTTATCGATCCGATTGGGCGTCCGCGGTACGTCACGGATTATGGGATACCGTTGAAGGAGATTGTCTCGTAGGGGCGATGGATTGCGGTTTGATGGGGAGGGGCTTTGTTGGATGGATTTTAGGCGATGATGTCTGAGACGACTCGGCCGGCGACGTCGGTGAGTCGGAAGTCGCGTCCGGAGTGGCGGAAGGTGAGGCGTTCGTGATTGATGCCGAGGAGGTGGAGAATGGTGGCGTGGAGGTCGTTGGTGTGGATCCGGTCGCGGCTGGCGATGATGCCGTGTTCGTCGGATTCGCCAAAGACGTGGCCGCCTTTGACGCCGCCGCCGGCCATCCAGGAGGTGAAGCAGAGGTTGTGGTGTTCGCGCCCTTTGTGATCGGCCTTTTGGTTGAACGGGGTTCTGCCGAACTCGGTGGTCCAAACGACGAGGGTGCGTTCGAGCATGCCGCGTTGTTTGAGGTCGGCGAGGAGTCCGGCAATGGGGCGGTCGATGTTTTTGGCGAGGCGTTCGTGATCCATCATGTTGCCGTGGGAATCCCAGTTTGCGCTGGAGCCGACATCGATGAGTTCGAGGAAGCGGACGCCGCGTTCGGCGAGTCGTCGAGCGACGAGGCACTGCCAGCCGAATCCTGTGGTGGCACCGCGCGTGAGGCCGTAGAGGGCGAGGGTTGCGTCGGATTCTGAGGAGAGGTCGAATGCTTCGGGCGCCTCTTTTTGCATTCCGAAAGCGGTTTCGAAGGAACGGATGCGTGCGTCGAGAGCGGCGTCGTCTGCGCGACTGCGGAGGTGGAGGCGGTTGAGATTTTGGAGAAGGTTGAGTTCCTTTTGTTGATGCTCGATGGAGGAGGCGTTTGGGTGGAGGTTTGGGAGCGGTTCTTTGCCGGGGATGACGTGAGTGCCTTGATGGCAAGCGGGTAGGAAGTCGCTGCCCCACGTTTGTGCTCCGGCGTAGGGAGCGGCGGGTGCGAGCACCATGAAGGAGGGGAGATTACGATTTTCGGTGCCGAGACCGTAGCTGACCCATGCGCCGATGCTGGGCCGAGCGGCTTGTGGCGTGCCGACGTGTGCGGCGAGGGTGGCTTTGTCATGTCCATCGCTATCGCAGTACATGGCATTGAGGAGGCAAACATCGTCGATGACGTTTCCTACGTTTGGGAACAGGTCGCTGACCATGATGCCACTTTTTCCATACGGCTTAAACGCCCAGTGAGGGCGGATGAGGAAGCGCTCGAACTGGCCGGATTTGTTGAGCCAACGCGCGGCGGTGACGCTTTTTCCGTGGTCACGAAAGAGGGCGGGTTTGTGATCGAACGTGTCGATGTGGGAGGCACCGCCTGTGGAAAAGATGAAGATGACTCGATCGGCTTTTGGGAGGTGGTGGGATGGTTGGGGGGCGAGCGGATCAAGTGGACCAGATGCCGATGCGCCTTGGGATTCTTGGAGCAGTCCGGCGAGAGCGAGGGCGCCGAAGCCGCCGGACGCGCGCTGAAGCCATTCCCGTCTTGAGAGGGCGTTGAACGCGTTGGTGAGGGGGGCGTTAATCGACATAGAGAAAGGCATTGGAGGTGAGCAGCACGCGGGCAATGGAGGTCCATGCCGTGCGGAGTTCGGGATCGGTCTCACCGGTTTTTTGTGAAGCACTGCTGCGCGGGAAGCTTTCGAGAAACGCGGCGATTTCCGCGGATTGTTCGGGGCTGGGTTTTGTTCCGTGAACGGTTTCGAGGGCGAGTTGAATCCGGGTCGTCTGATGATCTGTGGTTTTCAGCAGATGATCTGCGAGCGACTGCGCGCGTTTTGCGACGAAGGGCGAGTTCATGAGAAAGAGTGTTTGGTTGGGGGTGATGGTGGGGAAACGGTTGGCGACGGACATGTTGGGGTCTGCGGCGTCGAAGAGGGTGAGGAAGGGGTGGCGTCGATTGCGCTGGGACATCAGGTACAGGCTTCGCCGATCACTGTCGTACACGGCGTGGAAGGGGTTGTGGATGGTGAACTTCCACGAAGCCACGGGAGGAAAGGGATGGGGTTGGGGCGGGGAGGTATCGAGATCACCTGCAACGAAGAGCATGGCGTCGCGGAGGGATTCTGCATCGAGGGGGCGCCGATTGAACGCTGACAGCCAGCGGTTTGATGCATCCTTGGCGCGGGTGGTTTCGGACAGGTTACTGTCCATCGCGTAGGCGTCTGATGAAAGGATGAGGCGGTGGAGTGCTTTCACAGACCATCCGGATTGGACGAAGGACGAGGCGAGCCATTCGAGCAGTTCGGGGTGCGATGGCGGATCTCCGCGTGTTCCGAAGTCGGAGGGAGTGGGGACGATTCCGGTTCCGAAGTGCCATTGCCATACTCGGTTGACGAAGACGCGTGCGGTGATGGCGGAGTGGTCTTGGGTGATCCAGTCGGCGAGATCGAGTCGGCCGCTGGTGGTATCGGGGTGCTCCACTCCTTTGCCACCGAGCACGGAGAGGAAGCGGCGAGGGACGAGTTCGCCGGGTTTGTCGGGTTCACCGCGTTTCTGGACTTTGACGTCTGTGGGTTTGCCTTCGGAGACGGCGTAGGCGACGGGGTACACGGGTTCGTCTTTGATGGAGTCCCGTTCTTTGGTGAGGTTGGCGGATTGCGTGTCGATTTCCTTGAGTCGGGCTAACTGTTGGGGTGTGGGCGGTTTTGATTCAACGGCTGGGGCGTCTGGTGCGGGGATGGGGCGGTAGCGGATGCCGAGATTGTCGAGGTCGTGTGTGGGGGGGACTCCTGGGGTGTGTCCGTTTCCGTCGCAGATAAAGGTGTCGAGAGTCTTGTCCCAGTTGGGAGGAATGGGGGTTTCTGGGAGTGCGGTGAGGTCGCCGGGCTTACCGATGTGTCCGGTGATGCGACCTGATTTTCCGTCGATTTGGACGTGGAGGGTGAGCCATTCGCCGGGAACGAGTTTTCGGATGGTTTCCCATTTTCCGCTGCGCTTCATCGCGAAGCTGTCGGAGGAGAGGCTGAAGTCGGCGGCGGTCGACGCAATCACGCCGCGTCCGAGGTAGAGTCGGTGTGCGCCTGAGGAGGGTTGTGAGGCGTTGGGGACGCGGACGTCGACGGCGAAGTGGATTTGGTTTTCGGGGGTGAGGTGGAGAGGCGCGGCGAGGACGTAACGGATTCCGTCGCCGGACGCGCCGCCCCCGACGCGGACGCCGAGTTTACCGTTGGGGTGGAGATGGTTGTAGGGGCTTTGTGCGCTGGATTCGATGTTGTTTTTTCCTTGGGAAAGCCATGGTTTTCCGGGGGGCTTTCCTTCGGCCTGGTCTTCGAATCCAAGGCCGGGTGCGCCGCCGAAGATGGCGGTGTCGAGGGACGTTCGTTCGGCGGCGAGGGCGGAGAGTTTTTTATCCAGGGCGGCGAGGCGTTCGGCGTGTGTTTGCTCGAGGCGCTGGGTTTCGGGTGGCGGGAGGAGGGAGGGAAAGTGGGAGGGACGTTTCTGTTCTTCTCCGCCGGGAAATGCCCACGTGGTGCTTTGGAGGATGCCGTACAGGGCGTAGTAGTCTTGGGTGGTGACGGGTTCGTATTTGTGGTCGTGGCAGCGTGCGCACCCGAGGGACATGCCGAGGAGGGAGCGCCCGAGGGAGTCGATGGCGTCGGCAAAGTCGAGGTGCTGGAAATCGGGCGAGGGTTTGTAGCCGTACCGTTTTCCGATTGCGAGGAATCCGGTTGCCGTGACGAGGTCGGCATATTGTTCGGGTGGAGCGGTTTTTGCGAGGATATCCCCCGCGATTTGCTGCCGAATGAAGGTGTTGAAGGGGAGATCGTTATTGAATGCGGTAACGACCCAGTCGCGGTAGCGTCCGGCTTCGCGGACGGGATAGTCGGAGCCGTCTCCGGCGGTGTCTGCGTATCGGGCGACATCCAGCCAGTGTCGGCCCCAGCGTTCGCCATAAGCGGGGGACGCTAGAAGCCGGTTCACGACGGTGGTGAAGGCGACGTGATCTGTGGCGGTGTCTTGTTCGAAGGCGTGGATTTCTGCGGGGGTTGGAGGCAGGCCGGTGAGGTCGAAGGTGGCGCGTCGGATGAGGGTTCTGCGGTTGGTGCGCGGGTTGGGTGAGAGACCGTTTTGCTCGCGTTTTGCTGCGAGGAACTGGTCGATGGGGTGAGTGGCCGTTGCGGGTGTTTTTGGAAGGGGAGGAGTTTGGAGGGGTTGGAATGCCCAGTGGGTTCGACCTTTCTCGAGATCGACGGGGGCGGAGAGAAGGGGAGTGGTTGGGGGGCGATCGCGCGGGTCTGGGGCGCCGGCGGCGATCCACTTTTCGAGGAGTGCGACCTGATCGGGGTGCAGGCGCTCTTTGGGAGGCATGTGGAGATCGGGCAGGGTGTAGCGAACGGCTTTGAGCAGCAGGCTTTCGTTTGGTTTACCGGGGACGAGTGCGGTGCCGGTATCACCGCCGCGTTCCCATCCTTCGCGGGAGTCGAGGCGGAGTCCGCCTTTCTGTTTGGAGGCGCCGTGGCACTCGACGCAGCGGTCTTGGAGGAGTGGGCGGATGTTGTTCTCGAAGAAGTCGTCGGCGGTTGCTGCGAGGGAAAGGAGGCAGGCGAGAGAGCGCCACAAGATTTTGAGCATCCGCATATCTGGCGATTTGCAGGACGCGTGCCCGGCGGGTGGCGGTGGCGGTTAGGGGTTGAGGCGTGCGACGGCGAGGATTCCGAGCAGGGTGAGGTCGGGAACGAGCGCGGTGATTTCTGGCATGCCGGCGGTGATGAGTTCGGAGCCGCCTCCGGTGGCATAGACGGATAACTGACTGAACTGCAGTTCGTCACGCAGGGGCTCGAGGATGCCTCGGATGAGGCCTCGGTAGCCGTGAAATGCGCCGGATTGCATGGCTTCTTCGGTGGTTTGGCCGAGGGCTGGCGGGCGTTGGGTGAGGCTGACGCGGGGAAGTTGCGCGGTGCATTCGTGGAGGTAGTCGGTCATGGCGCGCAGGCCTGGGGCGATGACGCCGCCGCGGTAGGCGGGGCGCGCGTCGATGACGTCGAATGTTACGGCGGTTCCGAAGTCGATGACGATGGCGGGGGTGCGGCCCTGAGCGACGACCCAGGCCGCGTTTGCGAGGCGATCTTCGCCGATGCCGGCGGGGTTGGGGTAGTCGATGGTGAAGCCGAGTTGGGAGGTTGCTGTGACTCGGCGCGGTGAAAATGGGGCGAAGTGTTCGAGAAGGATTTGTCGTTTGCGTGGGACAACGGAGCAGATGGTGACTTGGTCAAAGGACCATCGTGCGGTGAGGTCTGCGAGGGATTCTTCGGAGACGAGGGGTGTTGCGATGCGTTTGACTTCGAGAAGTCCGGAATCATCGGCGAGTCCGAGTTTGGTGAACGAGTTACTGTTATCGATGAGCAGGTGGCGAGGCATCCGAGTGGGGGTGGGCTTGTGGAGCAACGTTGCGTTGGGAGTGCGGGCGGGTCAGGCGTTTTTGTGGCGTTGATTGATTTGGGTGATGGCCCATGCGGCGTGTTCGGCGATGAGGGGTTCGGGGTCGGCGGCGGCGGTGTAGAGGGAGGCGATGTCGTCGGGGGTGCCGACGTTGCCGAGGGCGACGCACACGTTGCGGAGGAAGCCTCTGCGTTTGATGCGTTTGATGGGGCTGTTTTTGAAGGCGCTTCGGAAGGATGCTTCATCGAGCGAAAGGTAATCGCGGAGGTGAGAAGGCTTGAGGGCGTCGCGTCGGGCGAAGGCGGATTCGGTGCTTGCGGTGGCGAACCGGTTCCAAGGGCAGACGGCGGCGCAGTCGTCGCAGCCGTAGATACGGTCACCGATTAGGGGGCGTAGTTCTTCGGGGATGCTGCCTTTGAGTTCGATGGTGAGGTAGGCGATGCATCTGCGGGCATCGAGGGTGTAGGGGGCGGTGATGGCGCCGGTGGGGCAGGCGTCGATGCAACGGGTACAGGAGCCGCAGCGGTGTTTTGCGGGCTGATCGGGTTGGATGCGGACGGTGGTGAGGATGGTGGAGAGGAAGAAGAATGCGCCGAGTTTTTGGGAGATGAGCATGGTGCTTTTTCCCTGCCACCCGAGGCCGGCTTTGGCGGCGAAGTCGCGTTCGAGGATGGGGCCGGTGTCGACGTAGGAGCGTTGGATTCCGCCGAGGGCGGCGAGGTGGGTTTCGAGGGTGCGAAGGCGGGGTTCGAGGAGGTCGTGATAATCGAGGTTGAGTGCGTAGGATGCGACGCGTCCTGGGGGCAAGTGGTCTTCGTCTTGTCCGTAGGCGGTGGCGAGGGCGATGACGGTTTGGACGCCGGGCAGGACGTTTCGCGGGTCGGATCGGCGTTCGGGAGTGCGTTCGAGCCATTTCATTTCCCCGTGGCAACCGTTGGCAATCCAGGTTTCGAAGGCGTTGGCGTGTGGGGCGCGGGTGGCTTCGGTGAAGCCGACGGCGGCGAAGCCTGATTGGAGGGCGAGTTGAACGAAGCTCGTTTTCCAGTCTGCGCTGGCGAAGGGACTGGTGTGCTCGGGCGAGCCTGTGTTTAGGGGCGCGGTCGGTTCCATCCGAAAGCTTCGCGGACGCGCGATTCGATGGCAGCGGCGACTTCGTCGAGTTCCATCGTCGAGGTGTCGAACACGGCGTCGGCGGTTTCGCGGTAGAGGGTTTCGCGTTGGGCCATGAGGTCGGCCAGAGTTTGCTTGGGTTTTGGGGTGTGGAGGAGGGGGCGGCGGCTGTTTCTGGAGACGCGTTCGAAAAGGGTATCGAGGGAGGCGGTGAGCCAGACGACGAGTCCGGTGCGTTTGAGTGCGGCGCGGTTGGCGGGGTTGAGGACGGCACCGCCGCCGGTGGCGATGATGCAGCGGGACATGTGGGCGACGGATTCGATGGTGACGGCTTCGATTTGTCGGAATGCGGCTTCTCCGTCGGTTCGGAAGATTTCGCGGATTTCGCGACCGGATCGGGATTCGATGAGTTCGTCGGTATCGACGAATTGGAAGCGGATTCGTTTGGCTAGGATGCGTCCCACGGTGGATTTCCCGCAGCCCATGAGGCCGACGAGAATGATGTTTTGAGGACGTTGAGGGTCGTGGGACATGGGGTGGGGCAGCCGAGGCTGTGTGCAGGATACGGGCCGATGGCGGGTTTGTATACAGGGCGCGGGGCGCATCGGGTTTGCGTCTCGTGCGGGGGCTGCTTCAGTGGGTGGGATGAAACGATTTCACATTGGTCGGGGAGGGCCGGAGGTATCGGGTTATGCGTATGGGATGTGGCGGCTTGCGGACGATTCGGAGGGGACGGATCCGGAGCGGATTTTGAGGAAGGTGGAGGCGTGTTTGGAGTTGGGAGTGACGACGTTTGATCACGCGGACATTTACGGGGGTTACAGTTGTGAGGGGTTGTTTGGGCGGGCGCTGGCGTTGGCGCCGGGTTTGCGTGAGCGGATGGAGATTGTGACGAAGTGCGGGATTAATGTGCCGTGCGAGAATCGCCCTGGGGTGCGTGTGCCGCATTATGATGCGGGGTCTGCGGCGATTCAGCGGTGTGTGGATCGCTCGCTGCGGGAGTTGAGGACGGACTGGATTGATGTGTTGTTGATTCACCGTCCGGATTGGTTGACGAGTGCGGAGGACACGGCGGAGGGGTTGCGCAAGGTGTTGACGAGTGGGAAGGTGCGGAGTGTTGGGGTATCGAACTATTCGGTGTCTCAATGGGATTTATTGCAGCGGTTTTTGGGGAAACCGTTGGTGACGAATCAGGTGGAGATTAGTCTTTTGCATATGGATGCGATTTGGGATGGGACGTTGGATCGGTGTCAGGGTGAGGGGGCGCATCCGATGGCGTGGTCGCCGTTGGCGAAGGGGTTGGTGATGACGGGGGTGGATGAGGCGTCGGTTCGGTTGCGTGGGGTGTTGGAGCGAATGGGTGGGGAGTACGGTTGTACGGCTGCGCAGATGGCGTTGGCGTGGGTGGGTGCGTTGCCGTCGCAGCCGCAGGTGATTTTTGGGACGAACCGGATTGAGCGGATTCGGGAGTTGGCGGCTGCGGAGCGGGTAGTGATGGAGCGGCAGCATTGGTTTGAGTTGTGGACGGCGGCGAAGGGGTGCTCGATTCCATGAGCGGCGAAGGGATTGATGTGGTGGGGCGTGGAGGGGGTGGGCGCGTGCACGCGGTGGAGGTGATGAAGTATGGCGTGGGGGGCGTTGTGTCTGCGTTGGATTTGGTGGCGGAGGAGGAGCCGCTGTTGATTCGGTTGGGATACGGGGCGGTTGAGGTGCGGGAGGAGCGTGATTTGGCGGTGACGATGCGGACGCCTGGGAATGATGTGGAGCTGGCGGCGGGGTTTGTGTTGTCGGAGGGGGTTGTTCGGGAACGAGGTGACATCGTTTCCGTGCGGGTTTGCGAACGGGCTGAGTTGGGGAATGTGGTGCGGGTGGAGTTGGCGGCGGGGTTGGAGTGGGATGCGGCGCGGTTGGCTCGGAACTTTTATGCGTCGTCGAGCTGCGGGATTTGCGGAAAGGCGAGTATTGAGGCGGTGGGAGCGGTGTGTGGGAGGGGGAGGCTGCCGTTGGGGGGGCGGGTGGATGCGCGGATTTTGGGTGGGTTACCGGCGCGGTTGAGGGAGGCGCAGGGGGTTTTTGAGCGGACGGGTGGGTTGCATGCGGCGGGAGTGTTTGGGGTGGGGGGGGATTTTCGGTGTTTGCGGGAGGATGTGGGGCGGCACAACGCGGTCGACAAGGTGTTGGGGTACAGGTTGATGAGTGGGGAGGGGGAGGAGGGCGACTTCTTGGTGTTGAGTGGACGGATCAGTTTTGAGTTGGTGCAAAAGGCGATTGCTGGAGGATTTGGGATGGTGGTGGCGTTGGGGGCTCCCTCGGGGGGTGCGGCTCGGTTGGCGGAGGCGTTCGGGGTGACGTTGGTGGGTTTTTTGCGTGAGGACCGGTGGAATGTTTACTCAGGGATTGAGCGGCTCAATTTACAGGGGCTCTGAGGGTGAGAGGGTTGCGGGCGGTGAGTGGTTGACGGGCGGTGAAAATGTAAAAAAGGGGTTGCGCGCAGGGCAGTTCACCCGTACAAAAAGCGCCCCTTCAAGGGAGCCGTAGCTCAATCGGTTAGAGCGCCGCCCTGTCACGGCGGAGGTTGCGGGTTCGAGCCCCGTCGGCTCCGCCATCACGTTTTGTGATGGTGGTTGCCTTGGAGATAAGCGTCCTTCGGGGCGCTTTTTTGTTGTCTGTTGTTGTCCGCTTTACTCTCGTTGAAGCGTCGATTCTTTCGGGGGAGTCTCTTGGGTTTCGCTGCGCGCTCTGAAGCGCACAGGCAGTGGGTTTCTGGTTGGGAGGGCGCTGAGACGAATCACTCGGAAGGCCAGACGCCATTCTGAATGGGTTTTCCGGAGAGGTGGGCGGGGTCGAGAACGATGTGCCGGACTTTTTGGCGCTTCCACGTGTAGGAGATGTGAACGGCATCGTCCTTGGTTTGGATGACGGAAGGGTAGCTGTACTCGCCGGGCTCGTTTTCCAGTACGGCGGCGGCTTCCCAAGTGCGGCCGTCTTTTGAGAGGGCGACGTTGAGCGGGGTGCGTTTTCCGCCCCACTTGCTGGGGGTGCCTCCGACGTGGTTATAGACAAGGAGGTGGCGTCCGTCGCGAAGGGTCACCGCGTCGGTGCCGCTGTTATTGTTGGGAAGTTCACCGAGCTGCATGGGGGTCCAGGTTTTGCCGCCGTCGTCGCTCCGCACTTCAAAGATGCGATCCTGTTTGGATCGTCCGAGGGCGAGGAGTTTGTTTGAGCCGAGGAAGAGGATGCTGGGTTGGATGGAGGCGATGGCGACTCCGTCGTTGAGGGGTCCGATTTTGCGCCATGTTTTTCCCTGATCTGAAGTGAGTTCGAGGTGGGCGGTCCAGCGGCTGGGGCGGTCGGTGGTTTCGTTGCTGGACGGGCAGAGGATATCGCCGTTCGGGAGTTGGACGGGTTTATTTTTGATGGGGCCGAGGAAGCCGTCGGGGAGGCGTTGGGATGGGGACCACGTGTTGCCACCGTCGTTGCTGGTTTTGAGTTCGCCCCACCATTTTTCGGGGCTGGGGCCGACTTTGTAGAAGAGCATGAGGGGTCCGTTGTCGGGTTGGAAGAGCACGGGATTCCAGGTGGGGAATCGGGTTCCGTCCGGTTGGATTCCGTTGGCGGCTTCTTGGGAGGAGGTCCATTTTCCGTTCGAGAGGCGGGAGGTCCAGATGCAGACGTCGGGATGGCCTTCGCGGGTGCCCCCGAACCAAGCGGCGACGAGGCCGGATGGTGATTGGGCGAGGGTGGTGGCGTGGATTTGGGGGTAGGGGCCGGTGTCGTAGATGAACTCGCGGAGTCGGATGGGGTCATCGGCTGGCGCGAGGGAGGGGAGGAAGCTGAAGAGTGCGGCAAGGGTTGGGGTGATGAAGCGTTGGGGCATGGTGGGGTTTAGAGCAGTTGGGGTGCTCGGGTGGATGATATGGGCGGGTGCGTTTTTTGCTGAAAGCGGGTTTGTATGCGGAACAAAAACCCCCTCATCGGAGCGGCCTTCTTTTCGTTGGTTGCGTTTCAAGCGAATGCAGATGTTCGTCTGCCGAAAATTTTGAGTGATCACATGGTGTTGCAGGGTGGCAAGCCTGCGCGGATTTGGGGGTGGGCGGATGCGGGGGAGAAGGTTTCCGTGGAGTTGGCTGGGGAGAAGGCGAGTGCGGTGGCGGGGGCGGATGGCAAGTGGGCGGTGCAGTTAAAGGTGCCTGCGAAGGGGGAGGGGTTGGAGTTGAAGGTCTCTGGGAAGAATGCGTTGAAGGTGTCGGACGTGTTGATTGGTGAGGTGTGGGTTTGTTCTGGTCAGTCCAACATGGAGTGGACGGTGGCTCAGTCGAACAATCCGGCAGAAGAGGCTGCTGCGGC
>JBEEPE010000192.1:0-7929 GCA_041191265.1 Verrucomicrobiota bacterium
AAGGAGGGAGCGGCAGTGTTGGAGCGTTACGGCGCGACGCCGGGCGAGTCGTCGTTCGCGAACAACTGTCTTTTGGCGAGGCGGCTTGCGGAAAAGGGGGTGCGGTTTATCCAGTTATTTGATTGGGGTTGGGATTTCCATGGGACCAATCCGAATGAGGACATTCGCGATGGATTGACCCGAAAGATGGCGCGCACGGACAAACCGGTAGCGGCGTTGATTCGTGATTTGAAGGAGCGCGGGATGTTGGACGACACCTTGATTGTCTGGGGTGGCGAGTTTGGCCGCACGCCGTTCCGTGAAGGGCGCACGGCGGGTGGATCGGTGTTGGGGCGTGACCATTATCCGGATTGCTATGCCTTGATGCTGGCTGGGGGCGGGGTGAAACGCGGGTTTTCGTACGGTCAGACGGACGAGTTGGGCTTTGCGGTTGCGGAGAATCCCGTGCACGTGCACGACCTGCAGGCGACGTTGCTGCATCAGCTTGGGTTTAATCATGAACGGCTGACCTATCGGTTTCAGGGACGTGATTTCCGTCTCACGGATGTGCACGGGCGGGTGGTGCGCGAAATCCTGGCGTGATGGGGCTGTGGCGCGGGTGAGCGAGAGTGCTCGCCCGCATCCTGCTTTTATCTTTGTTCCGGCGGTTCGGCCGGGTTTCCCCCGATGAGAAAAGCGGTTCAGTTCCTGATTTTTTGTGCGTTGGTTGTCGTCCCCATTTGGGTGTGGCGTGACCCGGATTTGAGGGCGCTGCTGCTGGGGCGCGCATCGGCAGGCGATGCGACGGTGACGGTTGGGTCAAAGGCGGCGGAGGTTTCGTTACACGAGGCGAAGCGGAAAAAGGTGGGTGGGGAGATGCCACCGGTTCCGGTTCAGATTGGGGTCGCGGAGAGTCGCGATTTCTCCGTTTATTTGAACGGGTTGGGAAACGTGCAGGGACTCAACACCGTCTCGGTGCGGTCTCGGGTGGAGGGGCAGATTGTGGCGGTTCGGTTCAAGGAGGGGCAGGATGTGAAGGCGGGCGACGTGTTGGTTGAGATTGATCCGAAGCCATTTCAAGCGGCTTTGAATCAGGCATTAGCTCGGCGGGCGCAGAATGTGGCGCAGTTGGACAATGCGCGGGCGGATTTGGTGCGGATTGAGGAACTGATTCGAACGGAGGTGGAGACCCCGCAGAAGCGGGACACGCAGAAGGCGTTGGTGGATCAGTTGGCTGCGACGGTTCAGGCGGATGAGGCGGCGATTGAGGCGGCGCAGGTTCAGTTGGATTACGCGACGGTGCGTTCACCGATCGCGGGCCGGACGGGGTTGCGTCAGGTGGATGAGGGAAATGTGGTGCGTGCGGGGGATCAGGATCCGATTGTGGTGGTTACGCAAGTGACGCCGGTCTCGGTGGTTTTCACCCTTCCAGAGCAGCACACGCAGGTGGTTCGTCGGGCGTTGGAGAAGGGAGGCGTTCAGGTGCTCTCGATGGGGCGTGATAATCGGACGCAGCTTGCGGAGGGAAAGCTGATGGTGGTGGACAATCAGATTGATTCGACGACGGGCACGATTCGCATGAAGGCGGATTTTCCGAATGAGGATCGGCGGCTTTGGCCGGGGCAGTTTGTGAATGTGCGGGTGCGCGCTGAGGTTCGCGAAAAGGCGGTGACGGTTCCAGCGACTGCGGTGCAGCGGGGTCCGATGGGAACGTACGTTTTCCGGATTGCGGAGGGCGAAACGTGCGAGATTGCGAAGGTTGTGACGGGTCCGAGCGAGCAGGGTTTTACGGTGATCGAGAGCGGGTTGGTTGCCGGTGATCGCGTGGTGGTGGACGGGCATTTCCGGTTGCAACCGGGGGCGAAGGTGCGAGCGCTGGGAGGTGAAGGTGGACCGAAGAAAGGGGAGTCACCTAAGACGGCAGCGGCCCCAGTCCCGAAAGCGTCGTGAACCTCTCTGAACCGTTTATTCGCCGGCCGGTTGCCACCGTGCTTTTCATGGTGGCGGTGGTGTTGCTGGGGATTCTCGGTTACCAGCGACTGCCGGTGGCTGCGCTTCCTGCGGTGGATTTTCCGACCATCGAGGTTTCCACCGGTTATCCGGGAGCGAGTCCCGAGGTGATGTCTTCTGCGGTCACCACGCCGCTGGAGCGTCAGTTCGGGCAAATCAGCGGACTCACTTCGATGAGTTCGGTGAGCGGGTTTGGGCGCAGTGCTATCACGCTCCAGTTTGCCTTGGACCGCGACATTGATTCGGCCGGTCAGGATGTGCAGGCCGCGATTAACACTGCCTCTGGGTATTTGCCACGAGGGCTTCCTGCGCCGCCGGTGTACAACAAGGTCAATCCCGCGGACAGTCCTATCCTGACGGTGAAGGTGACGTCTGACACCTTGCCGCTGGAGCGTGTGAATGACTTTGCGGACACGGTGCTTGCGCAGAAGTTGAGTCAGGTGACTGGTGTTGGGTTGGTGACGTTGCAGGGTCACCGCAAGCCGGCGATTCGGGTGCGGGTGAATCCGTCTGCGTTGGCGGTCTTGGGCCTGGGGATGGAGGATGTGCGGACGGCGATTGTTGCGGCGAATCTGAACGCGCCGAAAGGCAGCTTTGACGGGGCGCGTCAGAACTACGTGATTGGGACGAACGACCAGATGACTGCCGCGCAGGATTATCAGCGGATGATCATTGCCTATCGCAATGGAGCGCCGGTGCGGGTGGGGGACATTGGGGAAGCGGTGGACGACGTTGAGGATGTGCGGATGGCGGCGTGGGTTGATGGGCGACCTGCGGCGATTGTGGATGTTCGTCGCCAACCGGGGGCGAACATTATCGAGACAGCGGAGCGGGTGAAGCGGTTGTTGCCCCAGTTGCGCGCGGCGATTCCGCCACAGATGGAGGTCGCGATTTTGTCGGATCGCACGGAGACGATTCGTGCGTCGGTGAAGGATGTGGAGCACACCATGGTTCTGACGATTGGGTTGGTGGTGTTGGTGATTTTCGCGTTTTTGCGGCGGGTGTGGGCGACGGTGATTCCGAGTATTGCGCTCCCCATCGCGATCGTGGGGACGTTTGGCGTCATGTACCTGCTGGGGTTCAGTCTGAACAACCTCTCGCTGATGGCTTTGACGATTTCTACGGGGTTTGTTGTGGATGACGCGATTGTGATGATTGAGAACATCTTTCGCTACATTGAGGAGGGGGTGCCTCCGTTTGAGGCAGCTTTGAAGGGGGCGCGGCAGATTGGGTTTACCGTCATTTCGCTGAGCATTTCGTTGGTCGCAGTGTTTATTCCGCTGCTGTTCATGTCGGGGATTGTGGGGCGTTTGTTTCGCGAGTTTGCGGTCACGCTGAGCATTGCGGTTGGCGTGTCGGCGGTTGTTTCGTTGACGCTCACGCCGATGATGTGCGCGCGCCTGTTGAAACCGCATCGTGCGGGCGATGAGGGATGGTTTTATCGGGTTACTGAGCGGTTCTTTGAGCTGTGGCTGAGCCTTTACCGCGTGACGCTGGGTTGGGTCATGCGGCGGCGCGCGCTGATGCTGTGGATCACTGCGGCGACGGTGGTGGGGACGCTGTGGATGTACGTCGAAATTCCGAAGGGGCTTCTGCCGGTTCAGGACACGGGCGTGATTGTTGGGGTTGTGGATGCTGCAGAAAATATTTCGTTTCGCGCGATGGCGGAGAAGCAGCGGGCCGTGACGGAGCGGATTCGTCAGGACCGCGATGTTGCGTCGGTTGCGGCGTTTTTGGGATCTGGGCCAGGGAGTGCCACGTCGAACTCTGGTCAAATCTATGTTGTGCTGAAGCCGCGTTCGGAACGGCGAGCAGATGCGAAGGCGGTGATTGATCGATTGCGACTGACGGTGGCGGACGTGCCTGGGGTGACGCTTTTCATGCAAGCGGTGCAGGATTTGCAAATCGATAGCCGCGTGTCGCGCACGCAGTTCCAATACATCATGCAGGGGCCGGACGAGCGCGAGTTGGGAGACGCGGCGGGGCGGTTGCGCGAGGGTTTGCGTGGGCGGGTTGAGTTTGCGGATGTTGCCACGGACCAGCAGGAGGGCGGGTACCAGTTGAAGGTGGATGTTTCGCGGGACAAAGCGGCTCTGTTGGGCGTCACGATGCAGGCGGTGGACGACACGTTGTACGATGCGTTTGGGCAGCGACAGGTTTCGGTGGTCTTTACGCAGTCGAATCAGTACCGAGTGATTTTGGAAGCGGACACTGCGTCGCAGCTCGATGCTGGGATGCTGGACCGATTGCAGGTTCGTGCGGCACAGGGGGGTACGGTTCCGCTATCGGCGTTTGCAACGTTGAGTCAGACGAACGCGCCGCTTTCGGTGCAGCATGCGGGTCAGTTTCCCTCGGTGACGTTGTCGTTCAACTTGGCGTCGGGATACTCGCTGGGCGACGCGGTGGAGGCGTTGGGGAAGGTGAGGCGTGAGGTGGCTGTACCGGCGTCGGTGGCGGGCGAGTTTGTGGGGAGTGCCGCTGAGTTTAAGCGATCGTTGGCGGATTCGCCCTTCCTGCTGTTGGCGGCAATCGTGGTGATCTACATCGTGTTAGGTGTTTTGTATGAAAGCTATATCCACCCCGTGACGATTCTTTCGTCGCTCCCGTCTGCGGGGATAGGCGCGTTGGCCGCGTTGCGGTTGGCGAACATGGATCTGTCGATTATCGCCATCATTGGCATCGTCTTGCTCATCGGGATTGTGAAGAAGAACGCGATCATGATGATCGATTTTGCCATCGAGAAAGAGCGCGACCACGGGACTTCACCGGAACGCGCTATCCTCGAGGCGTGCGAGTTGAGGTTTCGCCCCATCATGATGACGACCATGGCGGCGTTGTTGGGTGCGGTGCCGTTGGCGTTGGAGGATGGAATGGGTTCGGAACTACGGAAACCGCTCGGGGTGTGCATTATCGGGGGATTGGTGGTGTCCCAGTTTTTGACGCTGTACACGACGCCCGTGATTTATCTCGCGATGGATCGGGTGGCTTCGTGGTTTCGGAAGGCGCAGCCCGCGGGGGAATCCATTGGGAACGGTGAAACGGCGGAGACGGTATGAACCTTTCAGAACCGTTCATCCGGCGTCCGGTGGCCACGTCGCTCTTAGCGATTGGTTTGTTTTTGTTGGGCATCTTCTCGTATCGCCGTTTGCCGGTGGCTCCCTTGCCACGTGTCGATTACCCGACGCTCTCGGTTTCTGCAGCGTTGCCGGGTGCGGATCCAGGAACGATGGCGTCCGCTGTTGCGACGCCTTTGGAGCGTCGACTCGGACAAATCGCTGGGGTTTCGGAGATGACATCAACCAGTGCGGCGGGGTCGACCACGATTTCGCTGCAGTTTGATATGAACCGCTCGATCACGGGGGCGCAGAAGGATGTGCAGGCGGCGATTCAGGCGGCGCGTGGAGATTTGCCGCCGGCGCTGCCGATTCCGCCGTATTCGCGGCGCATGAACGCGGGCGATTCGCCCATCATGATTTTGGCGCTGGTCTCGAGTGTGATGGAACCACACCGATTGTACGAACTGGCGGACACGATTGTGGCGCAGCGGATTAGTCAGATTGAGGGCGTGAGTATGGCGTCGATTAGCGGGTCAGCGAAGTCGGCGGTGCGTGTGCGGTTGAACCCTGGGGCGCTTGCGTCGGCGGGGTTGGGAATGGCGGATGTGCGTAATGCGATTCTCGCGGCGGGTGCGCATTTGCCGAAGGGAGTGCTGGAGGAGGGGGGCGTGCGATGGACGATTGAGGCGAATGATCAGTTGGCGAATGCGGCGGATTACGCCGGTATTGTTGTTTCTCAAAAAGATGGCGCGGTTTTGACGCTTGGCGATTTGGGGGAGGTCACGGATGGGGTGGAAAATACGCGTCTGGCGGGTTGGTCGCGGCTGACGCCGGCTGTGGTGATTATTGTGTATAAGCAACCGGACGCGAACATCATCGAGACGGTGGATCGGATTCGGGCGGTGATGCCGCAGATTCAGGAATGGTTGCCTGCCTCGGTGGAGTTGAAGGTGGAGAGTGAGCGGACGAAGACGATTAAGGCGTCGGTGCGGGACGTTCAGCAGTCCCTCGTGGTGAGCGTGGTTTTGGTGATGCTGGTGATGTTACTTTTTTTGCGGAGGCTGGCGCCGACGATCATCGCGAGTGTCACGGTGCCGCTTGCGTTGGCGGGCACGTTTGCGGGGATGCGTTGGGCGGACTACAGCTTGGACAACCTGTCGCTGATGGCGTTGACGATTGCGGTCGGGTTTGTGGTGGATGACGCGATTGTGGTGATTGAGAACATTGTTCGATTCATTGAGAAGGGGGAGAGGCCGTTTCAGGCTGCGTTGAAGGGTGCTCGGCAGGTGGGGTTTACGGTGGTTTCGATTACCGTGTCCTTGATTGCGGTTTTCATTCCGTTGCTGTTCATGGGGGGATTGATTGGTCGGTTGATGAATGAGTTTGCGGTGACGCTGAGCATGGCGGTGGTGGTGTCGGCGGTTATTTCATTGACGCTCACGCCGACGCTTTGCGCGCGGTGGTTGAAGGGTAAGGGGACGGAGAAACCGGGGGTGGTGGGACGCGTTGCGGAGCGATTGCAGGACGGGATGGTTCGGCTTTACGCGTGGTCGTTGGGGGTGTTGTTGCGCCATGCGTGGGCGGGGGTGCTCCTGTTTTCCGGGACGGTATGGATGACGGTGGATATGTATGGCCGGATTCAGAAAGGGCTTTTTCCGCAGCAGGATACGGGGATGCTGATGTGTTCGGTGGAGGCTTCGCAGGACATTTCATTTCCGGCGATGATTACGTTACACGAACGCGTGACGCGGGTGATTTGTGAGGATCCGGCGGTGGATACGGTGAGTGGGATGGTTGGTTCGTCCTTGCACAGTGGGGCGGCGAACAGCGGAAGGATGTTCATCGCGTTAAAACCGTTTGAGGAGCGTGGCGAGTCCGCGGATGCGGTGGTGGCGCGGTTGCGGAAGTCGACCTCCGTTGTGCCGGGGGTGCGCGCGTTTACGATGGCGATGCAGGATATCCGGATGGGAAGTCGTTCGTCGAAGTCGATGTATCAGTATACCCTGCAGGGACCAGATTTAGCGGAATTGAACGAAGCGGCTCCGCGCGTGCTGGCTGCTTTGCGCGGATTGCCGGAGTTGCGCGATGTGAACAGCGATCAGCAGTCGGGGGGATTGAAGATGAACGTGGTGGTTGATCGTGCGGCGGCGGCGCACCTTGGGGTGGCAATGGCTGATGTCGACAACGTGCTCTACGATGCGTTTGGGCAGCGGCAGGTCGCGACGATTTACAAGCGGTTCAATCAACATCGCGTGGTGATGGAGGTGGACGAGGATCATTTGGGGGATCCGGCTGTCTTGGATCGAGTGCAGGTGAAGTCGGCGTCGGGTAAGTTGGTTCCGTTGTCTGCGTTTGCGCGGTTTGACCGAACGAATGCGTTGTTGTCGGTGACGCATCAAGGGCAGTTCCCTTGCGTGACGCTCTCGTTCAATGTCGCTTCTGGCGGATCGCTGGGGAGTGCGATGGAGGCGATTGGAAAGGCGGTGGAAGAGTTGGGATTACCGGAGTCCGTGAGTGGGAGTTTTCAGGGGACTGCGCAGATTTTTCAGGAGTCGTTGCGAACAATGCCGTTATTGACGCTGTGGGCCTTGTTGGCGGTGTATGTGGTGTTAGGGATTCTCTACGAAAGTCTTCTGCATCCGCTGACGATTCTTTCCACTTTGCCTTCGGCGGGTTTGGGTGCGTTGTGGGCGTTGCAGATCCGTGGGTACGAGTTGTCGTTGGTTTCGTTCATCGGGATCATTTTGTTGATGGGGATAGTGAAGAAGAACGCGATCCTGATGGTGGATTTTGCGATTGATGAGACGCGCCGTGGTGCGACGGGGCGTGAGGCGATTTTGGAGGCGGCGAAGGTGCGGTTTCGTCCGATTGTGATGACGACGCT
>JBEEPE010000193.1:0-6077 GCA_041191265.1 Verrucomicrobiota bacterium
GCGGGCAGGAGGAGCGCGAGTGAGGCCGTCCACCACGTGTGTCTCTCCGCGAGGGCAGCGACGCGCTCGGTGAGTTGAAGCGTGGAGGAGGGGTCTATTCCGTTTGGGATTACGCTGGCAAGAATGCCGGTCGCGCGGTGAAAGGTTTCAGCAACTGAAGCGGAGACTGCGACGTGGGTCCAACGACCGCGAAACTGGTTAAGTTGGAGCCGAGTTTCGGCCGTCAGAGAGGCGTACCCGGTCGAGAGGGACGCGACGTCGTGCACCCAGTTTACGAGGCGCGTTGTTTTGCAAAACGTGGCGCGCTCGGCGAGAGCGTTGAGCCGAGTCCGCAGCGGTAGGTCGAACGGCATCGTCATCACGTTGTGAACCAGCAGGACATCAACGTGCGGAAGCGTTTCGGGGGGCGCCGAGTCCGAACGCAGGGGATGGTGCGGTCCGATGAGTTCCACTTCATGCCCATTTGAGCGAAACAGGGATTGGAGGTCGTCGATAACCCGTTCGACCCCGCCGATGACGGGGGCGTAGGTGTAGTGGAGGAGGCCGATTCTCATGGTGTGGCGGCGCGACGGGGACCACTCACTTTGGGGTAGTTCTCGAGGGTATCTCAATCGTGTGGAGTATTTTACCGGATAAGTTTTTGAGCTCCATCCGCACAGGGCCACTCGTGGATGTTGCGTTGAGAAGAACGTAGGTGTCGTCCGTGGTGACAAACGTTGATTCTGGATCGAGGTACTTGTCGGACGACCCTTGGAGGCAGGTATTGAGGTAGGGTGTTTTGCCAGAGAGGGTTGCTACTTCTCCGAAGTATCCGTAGCCAGTGACGACTGCGCTGGTTCGAAGGAACTGGGTGAGCCATGAATTCCCGGTGGCGCTCGTGCCTTTGAGGCTCGTGCGTTTTTCGTTCATCAGTGTGATCACGCGTTTTTGCGGCGACTGATCGAGGGTGGCGGTGAACCAAGCGAGGGGTTCGGCATCGGCTCGATAATCGTGGCAGGTTTGCCAAGTGGTTCCGAAGTCACTGACGTGATTTAAGTCGAGGGCGATGAACCGGAGATCGAAGGTTGGGATGTCGAACACCCAACGCCATTCGTCACCGGGCAGGGCGAAGAACTCGCGGTACGCGGACGCGTCAATGTCGTAGACAGCGTGGTCCGGCGGTTTGGGGCCTCGGGGCGTCACCTCGCGGTCGTGGTTGCCGAGGATGGGCATGAACGGGGTGGTGGCCAACAGATCCGGTGCGAGAGAGATCATGCGAGAGAACGCTCTGGTTCCTTCGAATCCCTTTTCGTGGAGGCTTGGAACATTGTCGCCCACGGTGAACAGCAGGTGCGGGGCGTCCGAGCGAATGGCATCGAGGTTTTTGTCCATGGCATAGCCCCAATCTCCGATGATCGCGGCGCGGAGGTTGACGCGGGGGAGAGGCTGGACGGAGTGCCACCGGCCATCGCCGATTCTGTAGGAGAGGGGGACGTCCGATGGGAAGGGAACTTGGACTTGGTGCCGCGCTGTGGCGGCGTTGGAGGTCGCCTTGGTAACCTCGCCGTTCCCGTGACGGTATTCCACGCGACCGAAGGTTCGCTCCTCCGTTTCCCAGTTGATGACGACGTGGGTGGGGGTTGGGGTATCGAAGGTGAGCCAAGGGGAGGGCTCTTTAGCGTCGGCCGACGAGGATGCGAGAGCTGTGAGGGCGGCTAGGGAGGCAAAGCGAAGGATCGAGGGCATAAGGAGCGGGGGGAGACGGGGGTATTATACAGCGGGAACGGCAGAGTTTCTTGTTGCGCAGCGGCGCGGCGAGCGTCATGCCGTTTACCGGTTCACCTCCCATGACAACACGTTCGCTTTTTCTTTCCATCACGCTTCTTTCTGCGGCCACCGACGGGTCGGTGGGTGCGGAGGCGTCCGGCCGAGTTCGGTATAACCGCGATGTTCGTCCGATTTTGGCGGAGAACTGCTTTGCTTGCCACGGCTTTGATCCGAAGCATCGCGAGGCGGGGTTGCGATTGGACACGTTCGAGGGGGCGACTCGAGAAAAGGACGGGGTTCGGGCGATTGTTCCGGGTGACGTGGCGCGTTCGGAAGCTTTCTCTCGAATTTTGAGCTCGGATAAAGAGGAGGTGATGCCTCCTCCGAAGGCTCACAAGGCCCCGATTACAGAGGAGCAGCGGTCCGTTTTGAAGCGATGGATTGAGCAGGGCGCGCAGTATGAGCCGCATTGGGCTTTCGTTGCGCCGGAGCGACCGGTGGTTCCCGGCGTGGCGGGGGCGCGGCCAATTGACGCGTTTATTCGTGCGGAGTTGCGTGCGCGCGGGTTGGAAGCATCGGCTCCGGCGGATCCCGCGACCCTGCTTCGGCGGGTGAGCCTGGACTTAACGGGGCTTCCACCTGCGCCAAAGGAGGTTTCGGAGTTTGTGGCGGAGTTTCGGCGAGACGGGGATGCAGCGTATTCGAGGTGGGTGGAGCGCTTGCTGGCGAGTCCGCACCATGGGGAGCGGTGGGGGCGGTGGTGGTTGGATCAGGCGCGGTATGCGGACAGCAACGGTTATTCGATTGATGCGCCTCGGCAGATTTGGAAGTACCGCGATTGGGTGATTGAAGCGTTGAACGCGGATTTGCCGTTTGACCGGTTTACGGTGGAACAGTTTGCAGGCGATTTGTTGCCGGAGGCGAAAGATTCTCAGGTGATTGCGACGGGGTTTCACCGCAACACGCAGATCAATCAGGAGGGGGGAATCGACGTCGAGCAGTTCCGGATTGATAGTGTTTTTGATCGGGTGGCGACGACGGGCACGGTGTGGTTGGGGCTATCGATTGGGTGTGCTCAGTGCCACGACCACAAGTTCGATCCCATTGAGCAGAAGGAGTATTATCGAATGTTTGCCTTCCTGAATAATCAGGAGGAGCCGGTGATGAAGGTTTATGACCCGAGCGTCGATGTGAAGGGGATGACGAAGGAGTTCAAGGAGGTGGAGAAGCGGCTGAAGGACGGCATTGAGGGGCGTTACGAGGAGATCGAGAAATGGGCTGCGGGAATGTCGCGCGATTTCAGAAAGACGCTTTCAGCGGACGTCCGAAAAGCGATTGAGACGCCGCGGGCGAAGCGGACTCTGCCGCAGAACCTTTCGATGTTCACGATTGTGGTCAATCCGAGCGACCCGTTGCGGGTGGTGGCGGACCGTTACCGGGAGTTGGACCAGTTACTGAACCAAGGAACCACCACGCTGGTTCTGAAGGAGTTGAGTAAACCTCGGAAAACGACGGTTTTCATCAAGGGTGATTTCACGCGCCCGGCGGATGAGGTGACGCCTGGGGTGCCGGCTTTATTGCATCCGCTGGAAGGGGCGGGGGAGTTGCCGAACCGTCTGGATTTGGCGCGGTGGTTGGTGAGTCGGAAAAATCCGCTGACGGCGCGTGTGATTGTGAATCGTGTTTGGCAGCAGTATTTTGGGAAGGGGTTGGTTGAGACGGAGAACGATTTTGGGTTGCAGGGGG
Source organism: Verrucomicrobiota bacterium (assembly GCA_041191265.1). Taxonomy (GTDB): domain Bacteria; phylum Verrucomicrobiota; class Verrucomicrobiia; order Chthoniobacterales; family Chthoniobacteraceae; genus JBEEPE01. The sequence continues at coordinate 3,493 of JBEEPE010000193.1, forward strand.
CGGCACCGTCTCATCCGGAGTTGCTGGATTGGCTAGCCGTGGAGTTCATGGAGAACGGATGGAGTTTGCGGCATTTGCACCGGACGATTGTGGCGTCCGAAACGTATCGGCAATCTTCCGTGAATCGTCCTGATCTGCGGGAGAAGGATCCGAATAACGTGTGGTTGGCGAGGCAGCAACGCTTGCGGTTGGATGCTGAGGTGGTGCGGGACGTGGCGCTGACGGCGAGCGGGTTGATTTCTCGGAAGGTGGGAGGTCCGTCGGTGTTTCCTCCGATTCCGGACGGGGTGATGGGGCAGGGGCAGGTGAAGCGTGCGTGGACGGTGAGCAAGGGGGAGGATCGCTATCGGCGCGGGTTATACACGTTTATGTACCGGGCCTCTCCTCCGCCTGAGTTGACGGTGTTTGATGCGCCGGAGGGGTTTACTTCGTGCACGCGGCGGATTCGGAGTAACACGCCACTTCAGGCACTGACGTTGATGAACGATCCGGGATTTTTTGAGTTTGCGGAGGCGATGCGTTCCCTGATTGCGAAGGAGGGGTTGTCCGCAGCGTTTCAGCGTTGCACGTCGCGTGAACCACGCGTCGAGGAGTTGGCGGTTTTGAAGAGATTGGATGCGATGGGGCAGGCACGCGCGCTTTTGAATTTGGATGAAACGGTAACCCGCGAATAACGACTATGAATCTGAGAGACATCACGCGACGTCATTTGTTCAGCCGCTGCTCGGTCGGCTTGGGAAGCATCGGGTTGGCGTCACTGCTTGGTGAGCGTGGAATTGCAGCGCTGCCCGGAGAGACAGTGCGGAACCCGTTGGAGCCGAAGAAGACACATTTTCCGGCCAAAGCGAAGAGCGTTATTTTCCTCTTCATGGCGGGCGGACCTTCGCAACTCGATTTGTTTGAGCACAAGCCGCAACTGAATGCGCTGAACGGGCAGCCGATTCCCGACAGTTACACGGCTGGAAAGCGTTTTGCGTTCATGAACAGCAGCCATCGCGCGAACTTGCTCGGCACGCGGTTTGGGTTTCGTCAGCACGGTGCGTCGGGGGCTTGGGTGAGTGATTTGCTTCCGCACACGGCGTCGATGGTGGACGAGTTGTCGATTGTGACGACCTGCAAGACAGACTTATTTAACCACGCTCCGGCAAAGCTTTACATGAATGCTGGGAGCGGGTTGTTTGGGCGTCCGAGCATGGGTGCGTGGATTACGTACGGGTTGGGAAGTGAGTGCAGTGATTTGCCGGGGTTTGTGGTGTTGCAGAGTGGGCCGCGGGGACCTCGGGGGGGCGCGGTGTTGTGGGGAAGTGGGGTTTTGCCGACGACGTATCAAGGCGTGCCGCTTCGGAATACGGGCGATCCGATTGTGAATCTTTCGACTCCGACGGGGGTTGATGACGGGCAGCAGAAGGAGTTGGTTCGCGCGGTTCGCGAGTTGAACCTACGGCGTCTGGTTGAAACGGGTGACGAGGAGATTGCCACGCGGATTAATGCGTACGAGATGGCGTACCGGATGCAGACGAGCGCTCCGGATTTGATGGATATTAATGGTGAGTCTCAGGCAACGCTGGATCTTTACGGAATCAAGGATCCGAAAGAGACGACGTTTGCGCGTAACTGTCTTTTAGCGAGGCGATTGGTGGAGCGTGGGGTTCGGTTTGTGCAGCTGTATGACACGAACTGGGATCACCACGGAGGGGTGACGGAAAATCTTGAAAAGCATTTGCCAGAAAAGAGCCGGGATATTGATCAGGCGTGCGCGGCCTTAGTTAGGGATTTGGCGCAGCGGGGATTGTTGGATGAAACGATTGTGGTTTGGGGCGGCGAGTTTGGACGGACTCCGATGGGTGAGGTTCGGGAGTCCACGGGGCGGAACCATCATATCGATGCGTTCACGATGTGGTTTGCGGGAGGGGGATTTAAACGGGGCGTGGTGTACGGGCAGACGGATGAGTTTGGATTTGGGGCAGTAGAGAATCCGGTACACGTGCACGACATTCACGCGACGATTCTTCATCAGTTGGGGTTGGATCATCAGCGCTTGAGCGTGCGTTCTCAGGGGCTGGATTTCCGGTTGACCGGAGTGGATCCAGCCAAGGTGGTGAAGGGGATTTTGAGTTAAATCCGGTCTGCGTAGCGGAATCAGTCATGCGCTTTGTCTCGAACTCTGCGGGGTGAGACACGCGAATAAAAAACCCCGGGCCTTTCGGCGCCGGGGTTTTTTGGCAGACGGAAATCGCCTATTTTTCGATTTCCGAGAGCAGCTTCTGCAAGAAAGCCCGTTTCTTATCTGCAAGGGTTGCGGCTTCCTCTGGCTTTTTTGGGTCCGCTTTTGGGAAGGAGCGCAACGAGTCTGCTTCGGAGCGACGTTCGAGGGCCCACGCGAGATTTGCGCGCGCCTTGGAGAGCGCCTTGGTCTCGAGGGTTGCCGCGTCTTTCTGGAGTGTTTCAGCAACGGATGCGACCACGCTCTTCAGCGCTACTTCACTCGAGGTGAGCGGGTTCGGTGCAGCAGGGCCATCAATCTGGCGTAGCGCCCAGCGGATACCTTGGGTGATGTGCTTCTGATAGGTTTCGTCCGTCCACGT
>JBEEPE010000194.1:0-6700 GCA_041191265.1 Verrucomicrobiota bacterium
AGGCGAGTTCCTTGGTGGCAAGGGGGCGACTGTAGGCGCGGGCCGCGAGGAGTTCGAGTTGGCTGAGTGCGGGCTGTTCGGCTTGGGCGAGGAGTTTGCGATGGGTGGCGAGACCTGCGCGTGTTTGTTGAAAGAAGCCGTGGATGAGATCGAACTGGGGGTTTGGAGCCTCGGGTTGGAGGGCGTCCTCAACGAGTTTGACGCCGAGTTTTTCGAGGTAGTGGCGCTCGAACTTGGAGAGGAGTTCTTCTTCAACGAGGAGGGGGTCTTCGGACCGGAGAAAATCGAACCGTTTGTCGTGAAGAACATGGCGCTCCGCGCGTTCGAACCAGACGAAGCCGCGAAGCAGGGTTTCGACGCTTTCGGTGACGAACTCGAGCTCTTGCCAGAGGCGGTTGATTTCCGTGCGTTCGGCATCGGTGATGACTTTTTCGACCAGCGGTTGGTCGTCTCGGAAGAAGCCCTCGACGAGATGGAAGCCGGCGGCGAGGCCGCGGTTGGCGTCGACGAAGGCGAAGCGGTTGGGGAAAGCGAAGCAGAGTCGCTCAGCGGAAGCGGTGATGTCTTTTGCCGCTTGGCCTTCTTGGCGAACGAGCAACTCGGTGCCTGCGTTGCGGAGGACGTCGTTCTTTTTGCCGAGGGCTGCGGCGATGGTGACGACCCCTTCGGGGCTGGATTTTGCATCCAGCTCGCAATCGAGGAGCACCTGTTTCTCGCGCAGGTTGGCGACCGACTCTGGTGCGAGGGGAATCTCGAGGAGTGCGGGGGCTTTGATGACGAAGGAATCTGGGCTGAGGGCCTCGCCAGAGGGGTGTGAACCGAAGGACAGGCTTTTCGCGAGTTCTGGGGCGTCGCGTTCGAGGACGGAGCGCAGGGTTTCGATTTGGTGGTCTTTTTCGTCTTTTTCGTTGCGGGGCAGGTTTTCAGACTTGCTGAAAACTGGGCGGTGGACGGTGACGAGGCTGCCGGGTTGGCTGCCGAAGGCGGGCTCGATTTGGACGAAGAGGGCAGTGCCTTGAGGGTTGGGGTCGCTTTTTTTACCGGGGATGCGGCCGGGTTTGAGTGTGACGCGTTGTTTGAGCGCGCGGGGATCAAACTTGTCACGGGACGCAGCGGCTTGAGCGCGGAGTGCGAGGTGGGCGATGGGCCAGTTTCCAGCGCCGGGGTTGATGAGTTTCGGCTCCTTTTTGATGAGGTTGGTTTGGATGAATCCGATGAAGGATTCGATGTCCTTCAGCTTTTGGGGCGTATCTCCTGCGGCGGTGGGGGACGGGAGTCCTTCCCACAGGGTGCCGAGTTGTTTGAGGGGGCCGACGCTCGAACTGGCTTCGCGGAGGGTTTTTTCGACGAGAGCGAGGTACTTTCCGCTGAGTCCGCGTTGATTGGCCCAGGCTTCGATGGAGGCCGTTTGCTCCGAAGGATTGCGGTGGCGGTACCGCCAAGCGGCTTCGAGATATGCGCCGAGTTTCACTTCGTGCTTTTTGTAAAAGTCGATGATGGCCTGTTCGGTCAGCTTTTTGCGTTCGTTGTAAGAGGTGACCGGGAATGGCGCGAACGAGATCCCGTCGGGTTTGAGGACGAGGTGTTGCGAAACGGTTTGTGCGGCAGCGAGGTATTTTGTGAGGAGGTTCGGCGTCATTCCGAGCGCCTCGCCGGTGTTATCGAATCCTTCACCTCCAGCAGGATCCGCAGGGAACTCCGCCGTGGCTCGGATGGGGACACCGGTCAGGTCGCGAATGGACAGGTCGTATTCGGTGTTCGAGAGGCGCCGAGGAAGGATGGAGCCGGGGTCTCCCGCGTGCTTGTTTGCCTCGGTGACAAGCATCGTTTCGACGGCGGCGATGACGGCGTTTCGCTCTTGAAGGGAGGGCTGCTTTTCGTCTTCGGGGGGCATTTCGCCGCGGCGGATAAAATCGACGATGCTGTTCCAGCGCCGGAAGTCACTCGTGACGTCGCGCTCATTGCTGTAGCGGGTGAGGTCGAGTCCGCCCTTGGCTTTATTGGGTTCGTGGCAGCTCTGGCAGTATTTTTTGGTAAACGGAACGACCTGATCCTTAAAGGCATCTGCTGCGGCGCTTTGGGTGCGTGCGGAGAGGAGGAACGCGATGAGCGGAAGCGCAAAGGGGGGGAGGAGGCTTTTCATGTGCGGAGGGAGACCTTGTTAGAGGAGGCGGGCTGTTTCAAGCAAGCGACCATGCGAACCGCTGCATCTTAGTGATGGCAGTGATGGTGGGTTGGCGGCGGCGATGATTTCGTTGAGTTCATCGGGCGGTACCGCGACGAAGGTTGGCTGGAGACGCCTTCGGGAGCGCTACCACAGGGTGTGAATCGCGTACCGCGAATCCGACCAGTGAATGTCATTCGTCACGGCCGTCAGATTTTCCGCTCTGCACTGGGAGATGAGCAGTCGGTCGAAAGGATCGTGGTGAACCTTTGGGAGCGAGTAAACGCCTGCGGCGTGTTGAAACGTAACCGGCAAAATCTTGAATCCCAATGCGCTTAGCCTTTCCTCGAATGAGTCCAAAAAGCCTTCGGGAATCTGTAACTTTCCGATGGAGGCTTTGATTGCGATTTCCCAAATGCTGACCGCGCTGACGAACGCATCGGTCGAGGGAGCCTCTATCAGTCTGGCAGCCCTCTGGGAGAGTTCGACATCACCCCTGAGAAACCAAAGGAGCACACAGGTATCCAGGAGGGCGTTCATTGATATTCGGTGAAGATATCCAGAGGGTCGTTAAAGTCGGCGGGGATTGAAGGTAGTTCGGTTTTCATTGTTCCCCGCTTTCGTGCGGGTTTTTCAGATTGGCATGCGCGGAGTTCGGCCATCTGACGGCCATTTCTTGTGATGATAAACACTTCACCAGCAGCAGCTTCTCTTAAAAGTTCGGAGAACCGTGACTTTGCCTCGTATGCGGCGATGACCTTCATGTTGGAATCGTTTCATGACCGGTCTGACCGGTCAATCTGTTGGAACTTCGCATGGGGAACCTTTCGGGGTGTGGGGGGCGGGTGACGGTGGAAAACTTCGTGGGCCTTTCTGCTTCGTTGGGAGCGAGGTGAGCGGTGGGGGCAGCGCGGTTGCTCGAAGCGGGGCGGGCCTGTTAGGAATACTCGGCGTCGTCTCCGTCTTTTTTCATGCGTCCTCTTCAGTCACGTTCAACCACTGCCGGTGTCACGGGGATCGCGTGCTTGAAATTATGAGCGAGCGAGTGGTTGTGACGGGCATGGGGGCGGTGACTCCGTTGGGGCTGACGGTGGACTTGTTCTGGGAGGGCTTGGTTGCCGGACGGTCTGGGGTCAGCGGGATTACGCGATTTGACGCATCGGAGCTGCGATCGCGTATCGCGGGGGAGGTGACGGGTTTTGATCCGGATGCTGGGTTTGCTGACGCGCGGGATGCGCGTCACGCGGACCGGTACGCTCAGTTTGCGGTGGCTGCGGCGAGGGAGGCGGTGCGGCAGGCGCACATTGGCGAGGCGCGGGTTGATGTTGATCGCGTGGGGGTGGTGATTGGGTCGTCGAACGGGGGAATCGCTTCGTATGTGCGTCAGGCGGATGTTTTGCGCGAATCGGGACCGCGTGGGCTTTCTCCATTTGGCGTACCGATGTTGCGGAGCAACATGGGGGCGGCGTTGGTCGCGAGAGAATGGGGATTTCGCGGGCCAAGTTTGAGTGTTGGTTCGGCGTGCGCGACGGCTAGCCAATCCATTGGCGAGGCATGTCGGCTCATTCGTTTGGGTGAGGCGGACCTTGTGATTGCGGGCGGGAGTGAGGCGCCGATTTGCGAACTGGTTTTGGGGTCTTTTTGTGCGATGCGGGCCGTGAGCATGCGGAATGAGGATCCTTGCGGAGCGTCGCGCCCGTTTGATGTTGCGAGGGACGGGTTTGTGATTGCGGAGGGAGCGGGGGTTCTCGTGCTTGAGTCGGAGTCGAGCGCGCTTCGGAGGGGCGTTCAGATTCTTGGAGAGATTGCGGGGCACGGTTGCACGACCGATGCGCATCACTTGACGCTGCCGCTTCCGGACGGCTCAGGCGCTGCGCGTGCGATGGCGATGGCTCTTTTGCAAGCGGGGTGTGGTGTCGGGGATGTGTCGTGTGTGTTTGCGCATGGGACTGGCACGCGTGCTGGCGATACGGCGGAGATTCGCGCGCTGGAGGCGGTTTTTGAGGGTCGCAGGGTTTCGGTGACGGCTCTGAAATCCCTGACGGGGCATTTGTGCGGTGCTTCCGGAGCGCTGGATGTGATTGCCGCGCTCCGGGCCATTGAGGCGGGAGCATTGCCGGCCACGCTTAACTTGTCGCGACCGGAGGTGGGAGATCGGTTGGATTATGTGACGGGGGAAGTGCGAAGCGGGCCGGTGGAAGCCGTGCTGTGCAATGCGTTCGGATTTGGCGGGGCAAACTCAGCTTTGGTGGTGAGGCGTTACGGCAGAGAATTGCGTTGAGGGGGGCGGGTAACGGAGCGCGGTTTTTTAACCCGCACGGGGAGTGGTGTCGTTTTTTGAGCGGCGGACTGGAAAGTCCGCCCGCCGGTTTTACGGAGAGGGGGGGCTGAACGATTTGCCGGTCATTTTTTCGAGCAGGCTGATGCCGAAGAAGCCGTTCATCATGTTGGCGTCCGAACCGCCGCCGATCACTAGGTTTTCAGGGATAATCTTGAGGTTGCTGGATGCGATTTTCTCAATGACGCGGATTTGTCCGAACACATCGCGGCCCATGGCCTCGACTTCGAGGCGGTAGGCTTCTGCGTTGGATCGTCCTTTGGCCAAGATGACCTCGGCCTCGGCAGCCCCCACTTTCGCGGTGGCCTCCGCCTCGGCGACGGCGGTGACTTTCGTGGCTTCGGCTTGGGCGAGGGCGCGGAGTTTGATCGCTTCGGCTTCGCCGGACGCCTGAAGCACGGCGGCCGATTTCGTTCCCTCAGCTTCCTTCACCCGGCCTTTGGCAAGGTTTTCCTGAATCTCAACGTTTCGTTCGGATTCGACGACTTTGGGCTGCATCGCAGCCTGTGCCGTGGCGTTCTCCAAGGCTCGGCGTTCCTCCTGAGCGGCTTTTTGGGTCGCGAACGTTTTCCGCTCCTGCTCCGCAATCTGGCGGTCCGTCACGGTTTTTGTGAGCTCCGCTGGCAGAACAACGTCGGCAATCAGGGTGTCTTTTGAATCGATGTGATGGACTTTGAGTACACCGTCAATGTGCTCCTTGGCCTTGACCTGGAGTTCGCGGCGTTCGGTGTAGAGATCGAGTGCTTTGATGTACTGAGCCGCGTTCCTGAAGTGTGAACTGATGGCGGGTTCGAGCACTTCCGAGATCATGTTGCGCACGGAGCCTAGGTTGGCGATGACCTTGGGTGCGTTCCGCATGGGGATGTGGATGATGACGCTGACGTCCATGTTGACGTTGAAGGCGTCCGAGGTGCGGAGGGTGATGGTTTTGAGATTTGCGTCGAGTTCGTGAGCGCTCGAGCGGTTGTCCGCCCAGTTGAGGAGAATCTGGGTGGTGGGAACAATATCCACCTTCATGATTCGCGTGTTGAGCGGGTGCTTTCCGGGTTGGAGCGGGTCGGCCCAGATGCCTTTGCACCCGTTCTGAACGATTTTTGCGTTCACAGCGTCGTCGGTCAGGTCGGCTCCCTCCGGCCCGACGTAGCTGGTGACCACGCCGCAGAAGCCGATGTCGACGCGAACCATGGGCGCTTTTTCAACGGTGGCGAACCACGGATTGATTGCGTAGTTTCCGGCGCGGAGGACGGGTATTTGGAGACCTTTTTGGCCGCCAGCCTTCAGAAATGCGGACGGATCTTGGAAGTTGTTGTGCGAATCGTGCGGGAGCTCTTCTGCGGCGATTTTTGTGGGGTCCGTGATTGGGCGTCCTTCGAGGACGGTAACGATGCCGACCTGATCCGCTTCAATGTTGGTCCAGTCAGTGACGGCAACGAGTCGGAAGAGGAGCGGGTTCAAGCGGTAGCGGCCGGGCATGAGGACTTCGAGTTGCCTGCCTTTTTCGCCACCGTTTTGAATAAAGGCCTGACCGTCGAAGAAGTTATTGTGTCCGTCCACTTTGCGGGCGAGGAGGCGTCCGTCGGGAATCCCGGATCCGTCGGCAGCTTCGATGAGGCCGACTTTGCCACCGGCGATTTGCGTGATGGGGAACTTCATCACGTTGAAGAGGATGGTGTTGATGCGGTAAAAACCGGGCAACAGGAAGGCGATTTGGGGACCGCGTTCGCCGCCGTTACGGATGAACGCGTCGGCGTCTTGGAAGCTATTGCAGTCGACGGGGGCGCCGAAGTTGCCGCCGGGGCGGGTGACGGGTTTACCGGAGATGGCTTCGACGCATCCGATTTCGTCCTCGCCGATCATGATTGCGTCGACGACTTCGACTTCAAAGAGGTGGGGGTTGATGCGGTACTGTCCTTCGGGGAGGATTTGGAGCTGCGGACCTTTTTCGCCGCCGTTTCTGAGAAAGGCTTCACCGTCTTGGAAGAGGTCGCATTCGACGGAGCGCGCCATGAAGAAGCCGGAGGGGATGGGGTTGCCGGTGATGGCGCGGACGACGCCGACCTTGTTTTGGGGAATTTCGAGGAAGGGGCGTTTGCTGGTGCTGTAGATGAAGGGGATGAGGAAATGGATGCCGGGTCCGAGAACGCGGGCTTGCACACCGACTTCGTTTCGCAGTGCGACGGTGCGACCATCGGGCATGT
>JBEEPE010000195.1:0-23812 GCA_041191265.1 Verrucomicrobiota bacterium
GAGTTCATGGCAGCAGCGCCTTTGTAGATACCGACGTTCATAGTTTATGGGCGAGCAGTCCCCATGCCATCACGTTTCCACGGGTAGACGGAGGGGCCCTCCTCGAGAGATAGATCCCGAGACATCAACAACCACAGCTGTTCCGGCCACTCTGGGGAATCAAACAAGCGAGGATTCACACTCCGGAAAAGTCGCGCGCGCCGATCGAACTCCTCACGCAAAACATGCCCAGGAATCCCGAGCTCGGGAACGCGCGAAACCAGCTTTCTCTTTGAGGCGGCCTCTCGCCGACCCCAATCGCTCTCAAGCCCGACGTCCCCAGCCACCGGAGCTCTCCCAGAAATCTCATTGGCTGCCTCCCGCTCCGTCCGCGAGCGCCCGCTCCCAAGAATCATCACCAAGGCAACCCCAACCAAAATCAAGGCAACAACCGACCTCAAACAAAACAGAATCACCCGAATCACACCGCCCCCCTCCTTCCCTTATCCTCCGAAAACCGATTGGGATTAATCGCTTCAACCCAAGACCGCGGAAGCATCGGCGGCTCCGCCAGCACAAGCGATGGGATCAACTCCGCCGCAACACCCGACCAAACCACCCCGCGTGAACCCAAGCCACACGCGACAAAAATGCCATCACCCCCACCCACCCCACCAAGCATCGGCAAACGGTCCGCAGTCAAAACCCGCACCGCTCTCCGGACCTCCCACGGACCCTTCGGAACCCCATCCTCTGAAAACCCTACCGATTTCTGCCAAATGCTGCCCACCGCAGCAGCGTCATCCCTCTCAGCAACCGCCTCGAACTCGTAAGTCGCCCCTAAATGCACACGTCCCTGACCCACTGGAATACAGTACCCCGCCCCCGTCACCACCGCTCGCAACCCCGACAAAGACTCCGGTTCCAACGTCACGTTGCGCCCCCACGCCAACTTCGTCCCAACACCTCTCCCCAACCAAGGCACCCAATCAGGCACGCCGGCCGTCGCCAACACAACGGCAGCATAACCGCCCGCAAGCAGGCTCCCCCCTAAACCACGAAGCACGTACAGTTCATCGATTCGCTCAAATCCCGTGACCCGCTCCGCTCGGAAGCTTACCGCCCCCCGGTGCCGCGAAAATCGCGCCGCACAAAGCCTCGCTGGGTCAACCCACCCCGCCTCAGCAAACCAGAGCCCCCCCTCGACCCCACGAACGCCGCACAACTCCGCAGCCTCATCCCGCCCAACCACAACAAACCCCTCGCCTCCCGAGCCAGTCTCACAAACTCGTCGAACTCGTTCGTTCGCCGGAAGCTGCAACACCCCACATGCCACCCCAACCCCATCGAGCTCCCCACGCACCCTCCCAAACCCCCATCGCGACAACTTAGCCGATAACCCATCGTCCATCGACACCATCGGAACCATCACCGCCGCCCGATTCCCCGAAGCCCCGCGCCCAACTCCGCTCCCATCAAAAACCTCCACCTCAACACCCCTCCCAGCGAGACCATCTGCGACAGCGCTCCCTGCCAACCCCGCTCCAATCACCGCAACGCGCCCGCCTCCAACTCCACCCCAGTTCGACTCTCTCGATCGCCCAACAAAAGATCGAGCCCAAACCCCTTCCCCCAGAACAATACCCATCCCGCCCACAAAGCCCGCACGCTCAGCCGCTAACATCCACTCTGCATTCGCAGACAGACCAATCAGCACCCCCCCACTCGACATCACCCTCGCAATCCGTGAGACCAGGTACCCATCGCCTTTCACCGAAGACCCCCCTCTCGCGACCACATAAACATCGGCTCTCACCATCAAGTCTGAAGGTTCCCAACCCTCATGCCGTTGCACGCGAATGAGTCGCCCCCCCGCCGTAACACGCCTCGTCTCATAAGGAGCCGATGCAGCCCCCTGCCCCGTCACATGGAAAATCCAAACCTCCCCTTCCCCACACCTCCCCGCACCAACCCAATCATCAAAAAAACGCTCAGCGCCGTCACCTTCCCACACCAAAAACACCCTTCTCCCCACCCGTCCCCGAAGCGCCGCCGAGACGATGCCTTCAAAACCGTCTGGCACGCCCTCCATAACCTCGCTCAGTGCCCCTCGCCGTCCTGACTCTTCAAAATCCGGTCAATCGTCCCGTCCAAAAGGCCAACGTACCCCTCAATCCCCATCGCCTGCGGGTCCGGCACCCCGCGGATACGATACAGCCACCCCTCGCCAAACGGGTCTTTCGACACCACCTCTGGCCCACCTTTCAGCAACGGATTGGCCCCAACAAAAATACCCGCAACCACCGCATAGATGTCAGAAATCGCCTTAAATCCCTCCAACGATCCCACAATCCCTCCCACCACAACGTCCGCCCCCTCTCCCACCTCAAAACCCGCATCGACCAACTCACCCAACATCCGCGTGGCAAACTTGGTGTAACCCACCCGCCAAACCCCCGCACCCTCATCCGCCATCCAATAATGGCTCGGGGTGTAAAGGTACCCCTCAGGCAGGTGCGCCACAAAACTCGACCGCTTGTAAAAACGCGTGCTCACCATGTGTCCGCTCAGGCCTTACCCAAGTCCTCCCGCAAATAGGCCAGCACGTCCTTGAACTTCACCGCATTATCCGCATTCGCCTCAACGCAAGCTTCATGCGCATCCAACATCACCCGGGCGCGAGACTCCTTGTCGCCTCCCTCGGAAGCCAATGCCTCCAACTGCACCCCAGCACCGACGTCGCCCAACCCCGACTCAACCCGCATCAAATGATCCAATCCCAACCCGGACAACAACTCACGATTCCGCTCGTTCACCTGCACCAACATCAACTCGGCACCTTCCCCACCTCCCACCGCCTTTTGCAGCTTCAACGCAATCCCCGCAAGCGTTCCCATGAACGTGCTGTCCATCGTCGGACACAGTCCCATGTCCACTACAAACCGCCGATGCCCCCGCTCCAACATCTCCGCTGCGAAAGTCGAAATAGCGCCCGCATTCAAAAAACAACCCTTCCCATCCACCCGCACCCACACCCTCCCACCACACACCCCAACACTCGTCATGGAGTTCGCCATACTCGCTCAATCCCACAAGAAACTCTGCTTCAAACCCACCACGCGGCCCTCTCGGACAATCAATAGACGCCACGCCACCACCGGTCCGTCCTCGTGATAGTCATCCCCCAACACCGAAAACTCCGTCGTCATCGCCCCGCGCACCCCCTCATACCGAACCTCCTGCGCCAACACGTGCGAACCAAGTTTTTCCTGACGATATTCAAACCGCACCGTGACATCAGACCGCTCTTTCGACCACCACTGAAAGGTGTGGTAACACCCCTCACGCAACCGTCGTTCAAACTGATTCACTGCCCCAAAATACCGCCGCTCCGCTTCAAAAACCTGCACCGGATGCTGCGCCACCTTCTTTTTGCCCCCGTGCGGATCCAAGACAAACACTGTCGATTTCCTCACCTCGTAACGGTCGTCCAATGACAACGGCAACGGTGCCGCACCCGCAACAATCGCAGGCCCAGAAACCGAAGGACCCCGTCCAAAAACACTCGCGAAATCCGCCGCCATGACCACCAACGCCACGGCCAACTTCACCCAGTTCGACATAGGAATCAACCTAGGGAGGCCCTCCCGCGTGTCAATCCCCCGACTCCCCTCCGCCCACGGAACGCGCAAGCAGACCGCGTCGAACTTCTTCCGGAATCTCGACCGCCTCCAAACCTCCCACCCCATCAACCCGCACGCACACCGCAACAACCGTCCCCTTTGCCACATGCTCCACTCCGGGAAGACGCAAAAACTCAAACCCATACCGAACCGACCGTCGCCGCACCTCCTCCACACTCAACCGAATCTCGACCTCATCCTCAAAATGAAGCGGCCGAGCGTACTCGCACTCCACCTTCACCCGCGGCCACCCCATCACTCCGCCCGAACCGCGCACATGCACCGACGTCCCCAGCTCCCTCAAAAACGCGTGCTCCGCCATCTCCATCATCCGAAAAAAGTTCGAGAAGTGGACAATCCCAGCCATGTCCGTCTCGCTAAACTCGATTCGCCTAACCAACGAAAAAGCTGTTCGCATGTCTAAAAACCACACCCTCCCCGCCAGAAGTCAATCCACCTGCGCACCCTGACGCACCGCCTCGTACAATACGATTCCCACCGACGTCGCCAGATTCAAACTCCGCGTCTCCGGCTCCATCGGAATCGTCAGACACCGCTCGGGATGAGCATTCAGCAGACTCTCCGGCAACCCGCGCGTCTCCCGCCCGAACACCAAATAATCCCCCTTTCGAAACGCACACCCCCAGTACGCCTTTCGCGATTTTGTCGTCAGATACCACATACCCGCCCCCAAATCCCGCGCCGCCTCAAACGCTGCCCAGTTCGGCCAACGCACCACCTTGACCCGATCCCAATAATCCAAGCCCGCACGACGTAACGCCTTTTCGTCCAGACTGAAGCCCAGAGGCTCAATCAAATGAAGCGTGGATCCCGTCGCAAGGCAAAGTCGCCCGATGTTGCCCGTGTTTGGCGGGATTTCAGGTTCGACAAGGACCACATTGAACATGGCAACACGCCGTCACTGAGCTGTACCACTCCGCGCTCGCCGCACCCCGTACTCCAAACTGTCCACCAACGCGCGCCAACTCGCCGCAATGATGTTGTCGCTCACCCCAACCGTCCCCCATTCCCCCGTCGCATCCGCAGATTCAATCAACACGCGCGTCCGGGCTGCCGTCCCCGCCTGGCCATTGATAATCCGCACCTTGTAATCCCTGAGAAGCACTGCATCGATTTCTGGATACGCCCCCCGCAACGCCTTTCTCAACGCCGCATCCAGCGCATTCACCGGACCGTCCCCCTCCGCGACGGTGTACTCGACCCGACCTTCGATCCGAATCTTCACGGTCGCCTCACACTTGTCCCACACTCCATCCCCACTCGTTCGATACGAGCAATGATACTCATCCAGTTCAAACAACGGTCGCCGAGACCCCACAATCCCAGAAATCAATAGGGCAAACGAAGCCTCCGCCGCTTCAAACTCATACCCCTCACTCTCCAATCGCTTCACCTCGGACAACACCACCCCCACCTCAGCCGAACCCTTTTCGAAATCAAATCCCAGTCCCGCCGCACGAGCCAACACATTGCTCTGACCCGACATATCGGAAATCGTGATATTCCGCTCATTGCCAACTAGCGACGGATCCACGTGCTCATACGTGCGAGCAAGCTTTTGCACCGCATGAACATGCAACCCTCCCTTGTGCGTGAACGCCGCCGAACCCACGTACGGCGCGCGGATGTTGTGAGGAACGTTCGCCAGTCCGTCCACGAAATGTGAAAGCTCTCGAAGCTTCGTCAAATCAAGCCCCAACGGAACCCCCAGCTTGATCTGCAAGTTCGGCATCATCGTCACCAAATCACAGTTTCCGACACGTTCGCCGTAGCCATTGATCGTCCCCTGCACCTGACACGCCCCTACCCCCACCGCGGCCAATGCATTCGCAACCGCCAGTCCCGAATCATTGTGCGTGTGAATCCCCACCGGCCCCACCGCCGCCACCGCCTTCGCCGTCACCTCACGCACCCATTCCGGCAATGACCCCCCGTTCGTGTCGCAAAGCACCGCCAACGAAGCCCCAGCCTCAACCGCCGTCCGAATCGTCGCCAAGCTGTAGTCGGGGTCCTCGCGGAAACTGTCGAAAAAGTGTTCCGCATCATAAAGAACCTCGCGACCGTGCGACTTCAAATAAGCCACCGTGTCACGAATCATCGCAAGATTCTCGTCCAGACTAACTTGAAACACTTCCAACACATGGAGCGGCCACGTCTTCCCCACAATCGTGATGGCCGGCGTCTCCGCCGCTAACAGCTTCGCCACCTGCGCATCCTCCTCCACGCGAACCTTGCCCTTGCGAGTCATCCCAAACGCCGAAATCCGCGCATGCTTCCACGATCGCTTCGCCGCCTCCTCAAAAAACGTCGCATCCTTAGGGTTCGATCCCGGCCACCCACCCTCAATGTAGTGAACCCCAAACTCGTCGAGCCTCTCCGCCACCCGAATCTTGTCGCCCACACTGAAAGAAATCCCCGTGCCCTGCGTTCCATCGCGGAGGGTCGTGTCGTAGATCGTCAATCGAGGTGTCGCATTCATCGGATCGGCAAAACTAGTCCCGAAGCATTCCCTTGCCAAGGAAACGGAGGGAGTAGGCTCCCTGCACCACACGATGACCTTTACATGTCGAACAGATGACGCTTGCGAAACTTTTCACAAACGGTAACCAGACTCACCACACTATGTCTGTCATCCACTCCTTGCTCGGCCGCGACGACACCTTCTACCGCTTCCTCGAAAGCAGTGCCTCCCAATCGGAACAGTCAGTCCAGTTCCTTCGCGAAGTCGTCCGCCGAACCATGTCGAGCACGCAAGATGTGCAAAACGCGCTCGGGGACCTGAACCAAAGCCGACGCAAGCACAAGCGCATCACGCAAGAAATCACGGAAGCCCTCTGCACCAACTTCATCACCCCGCTGGAGCGCGAAGACATCGAAGCCCTCTCTGGGGCACTCTACCGCATCTCTAAAACCGTCGAGAAAATCGGTGAACGTGTTCTCCTCTGCCCTCCCGGTGCCCACATCGAAACCGTGAACGACCAAGTCACCCTCCTCGAACAAGGCGTCTCCGTGCTCACCAAAATGGTCGGCGAACTGCGCGCCAAATCCCACAGCGAGACCATTCGGGACAACTACGAACGCGTCCAAGCCATTGAAGGGGACGCCGATCGCGTGATGAACAAGCTCCTCAACGATCTGTACCACGGCCAAGCCGATGCCCGCGAAGTCGTCTTCCTCAAAGACATCTACGAACTTCTCGAAAAAGGCATCGACCGGTGCCGAGACGCCGCAGCCTCCCTTTTCCAGACGGTTCTCAAGAACTCCTAAGGACCATGACCATCCTCCTCACGGTCATCTTGGTTGCGCTCATCTTTGAGTACATCAACGGCTTCCACGATACCGCCAACTCCATCGCCACCGTCGTCTCCACGCGGGTGCTCCACCCCCGCCAAGCCATCCTCCTCGCCACCATCACCAACCTCGGCGGCGCAATGGTCGGTACCGCCGTCGCAAAAACCATCACCTCCGGACTCGTCGAAGCCAAGTTCGTCACCACAGAAACCATCATCGCGGCCCTCCTCGGCGGGGTCATCTGGAACCTCGTAACCTGGTGGTTCGGGTTGCCCTCCAGCTCCTCACACGCCCTCGTCGGCGGCCTCATTGGAGCAACACTCTCTTCCAGTCATAATAACTGGGGGGCGCTCATTTGGACCAAGGTCACCGCCGGCGCGCCGTGGTACAAAAACTCAGGAATCCTCTACAAAGTGGTCATCCCCATGATCACCTCTCCCATCCTAGGATTCCTCATCGGGTTCCTCATGATGAGCCTGTTCTATCTCGTTCTCGCTAAAGTCCGTCCGAGGACCATCAGCACGGTCTTCGGCAAAGGACAAATCCTCAGCGCCGCCTACATGGGATGGAGCCACGGGAGTAATGACGCCCAAAAAACCATGGGAATCATCACGCTCGCTCTCGCCTCCGCGACTCAGGCTGGAACCCTCGAGGGCGCTCCGTGGTTCCTCTCCTTCCTTAAAATCGGCTCCGATTCGAACAACGTCGTGCCCGTCTGGATTAAAGTGACGTGCGCCATCGTCATGGCCGCTGGAACTGCTGCCGGCGGTTGGAAAATCATCCAAACCATGGGTCACAAAATGGTGAAACTTCAACCCGTGCACGGCTTCGCCGCAGAAACCACCGCCGCCACCGTTCTCAGCGTCTCCGCCTCCCTCGGAATGCCCGTCTCAACGACTCACGCCATCACCACGAGCATCATGGGCGTCGGCTGCGCCAAACGTCTCAACGCCCTCAACTTCAGCGTGGTACACCGTATCCTCTGGGCGTGGGTCCTAACCATTCCCGCCACCGCAGGACTCGCCTACCTGACTCACCGACTGCTGGTGAAACTCCTCTGAGCCGCTCTCGAAAAGAACGCGCAATCCGCCGACCGCATCGGCGCTCCAAGCTCGGCTCTCGAGAGAACAATCGCGTTTCGTCGACGCGACCAATCAGCACGCAGAACACGCAAACGGCTCTTGAGCCGTCAAATCAAGCTCCTCAAACAGCGCCCGATCCGCCGAGGTCCCCGGGTTTCCAGCCGTCAAAAGTTTGTCGCCGTAAAAAATCGAGTTCGCACCCGCAAAGAAGCACCACGCCTGACCCTCCCGCGACAGCCGTGTCCGCCCCGCAGAAAGACGAATCTTTGTCCGAGGCAGCGCAATCCGAGCGGTAGCAATCATCCGCACGAGATCAAACACATCCACCTGTGTGTTACCCTCCATCGGAGTCCCCTCCATCGGCATCAACGCATTAATCGGCACGCTTTCCGGAGCTGGGTCAAAGCTGCACAAAACCTCCAACATCCGAAGCCGGTCCTCAACCCCCTCGCCCAATCCCAAAATCCCTCCGCAGCACACGTCCATTCCCGCCCGCTGCACCGCTCGGATCGTACTCAACCGGTCCTCAAACGTGTGCGTCGTCACCACGTTGGGATAATGCTCTGGCGACGTGTCGATGTTGTGATTGTACGCCTTCACCCCCGCTTCCTTTAGCTTGGCAGCTTCCGCGTCCGAGAGGTGACCCAAGGTAACGCACACCTCCATCCCGAGCGTGTTCACTTGACGGATGGTCTCCAACACCTGTTCAAACCGCGCATCACCATCCCGCACCCCCTTCCAAGCCGCCCCCATGCAAAACCGCGTCGACCCACTCTCCCGCGCCCGCTGCGCAACCGCCATCACCTCATCCACCCCCATCAGCTTCTCCGCCTTCACCCCCGTCGAGTAACGAGCACTCTGCGCACAATACCCGCAATCCTCCGAGCACCCCCCCGTTTTAATCGATAAAAGCGTGCACAGCTGCACCTCATTACCCTTCCAGTTCTCAAGATACACCGACCGCGCCCGCGAAATCAGATCGAAAAACGGCGTATCATAAACCTCCTTCAGCTGCGCAAATTTCATCCCCGCAATCTGCGGCATCTCCCCACCCGTGTGGAGACAAAACATCGGGCACCACCCCAGTTCCCACCAGCCAACCCTCCGCTAACTCGCAACCCACACCTCATGCAAATCCGAGAGCCGTCTCAGATGACTTCAATCACCACCGCCGTCGTGTTGTCTTTCCCATCCAACTCCACCGACGCCTCCACCAACGCCCGCGCCGGATTTCCGCACGGCCCCGGACTCTGCATCAAATCCGCCACGTGATGGTCATACAACCCCTCCGTTAAACCATCGGAACAAATCAAGAACCGATCCCCCTGCTCCGTACCCACCGCCCCCAACTGGGGATCCACAAACTGATTTCCCCCACCCAACGCCTTCTGGAGCACATTCCTTCGTGGATGCGACCGCGCCTCCCGTTCGTTGATCTGACCCGAACGAAAAAGCCACCCCACATACGTGTCATCATGACTCAACTGACGAATCCCCGTTCCCGATTTCGGCAGGTAGTAAATCCGGCTGTCTCCCACATGCGCAAAATGCATCCAACCCGGCGAAAACCAGCACAAACTCAACGTCGTTTCCATCCCCGCACACTCCTCATAGCACCCCCCCATATACACCAACGCCTTGTGAATCTTCGTGAATAGTTCGTTCAACAAATCCGGATTCCCAGACGCCAACCCCGCCGCTCGCTGCGCAAAACTTCGTGGCAATAACTTCGTAATCTGTTCCACCGCCACCCGGCTCGCAAACTCCCCCGCCTTCGCCCCCCCCATCCCATCGCAAACCGCAAACGCTCGATCCACCTCCTCAAGCCCCCCCTCACCCAACCGCCCCAGCAACTGCACCTCCCGCGCATCAAACTGCATCGCCAAATACGCATCCTCATTGTTCCTCCGCACCCGCCCCACATCCGTCCAACCAAACCAGCGCAACCCTCCCGATCTTTCACCGTTCCCACTACTCATCCCCGCGCCTCCCCTTTCATCCCCTCGCCCAAAACCGTCGCAAACTCAAAATCAATCACGCAAAACCGCCCGTCCGACATCCGATACGTCACATTCCTCACATCCGCATCCTCATGCCGCACCCCAAACCCTTCCAACTCCGCAAACAACTCCAACCGACGCGCCTCATCCAAGTGATCCACCCGCGTCCCACAGTTCGTCGTCACAATCCGCATCGCCTCCGCATCCGCTTCCAATAACCGAGGCACAAACCCGCACCCCCGTTCCTCCAATAACCTCAACACACGCACCTCATTTTCGTACCGGGTCCGAGCATCCAGCCCGTGATACACCTTCACCACCCTCCCATCAAACGAGAGATGCACCGTCGACCGAAGCGTGTCCTTCACCTTCAACATCTCAGTCCCCCTTCTCCCCAACCCGACCATGATTTTGAACCGGTAACGCGCATACCTAAATACTCACACCCCCACGCCCCGCGCGAAGCCAAAAAACCAGCCCTGCTCATTTGAAACCATGATGTATAAAAACCAACACCTCCTCAAAAATCGCCAGCCCACGCGCAATCCCATCGAATAGACACTCAGAAACATCCCATTACACTCACGTTTAGCCGGTTGCAGACCACTCTGTTTCCGGCGTGACAACCACTGGCACAGGTGGTGCTATTGACCGCTCGCTCTTTCAATCAGAGCCAACTAACTCATCAAACACTAACACTCATGGCTAAATATAAACTCGAGTATATCTGGCTGGACGGCTATACCCCCGTCCCGAACCTCCGTAGCAAGACGCAGATCAAGGATTTCGAAAGCTTTCCCAAGCTCGAGCAGTTGCCCATGTGGGGATTCGACGGAAGCTCCACCCGTCAGGCCGAAGGACGAAGCAGCGATTGCATGCTGAAACCCGTTGCATGCTACCCAGACCCCACCCGCCGCAATGGCGTGCTCGTGATGTGCGAAGTCATGATGCCAGACGGCAAAACCCCGCACCCCAGCAACTCTCGCGCAACCATCATCGATGACTCCGACGCGTGGTTCGGGTTCGAACAAGAATACTTCCTCTACCGCGACGGCGTACCCCTCGGGTTCCCCCAAGGCGGTGGTTACCCCTACCCCCAAGGTGAATACTACACGGGCGTGGGCTACAAAAACGTAGGCGAAGTCGCCCGCGAAATCGTCGAAGAACATCTCGATTTGTGCCTCGACGCCGGCATCAACCACGAAGGTATCAACGCCGAAGTGGCAAAAGGCCAGTGGGAGTTCCAGATCTTCGGCAAAGGTTCCCGAACCTGCGCAGACCAAGTCTGGGTCGCGCGCTACCTGCTCGTCCGCCTTTGCGAAAAATACGGGGTCGACGTGAACTTCCACTGCAAACCCCTCGGCAAAGACGTCGACTGGAACGGCTCCGGGATGCACTGCAACTTCTCCACCAAGCACCTCCGCGAAGTCGGTGGCAAAGAATACTTCGAAGCCCTCATGGCTGCGTTCGACAAATACAAAAACGAACACATCGCTGTGTACGGCCCCGATAACCATCTCCGCCTCACCGGCCTCCACGAGACGCAATCCATCGACAAATTCAGCTACGGAATCGCTGACCGTGGCGCGTCCATTCGCGTCCCACACAGCTTCGTGAACAACGGCTACAAGGGCTACCTCGAAGACCGTCGTCCAAACTCCCAAGGCGATCCCTACCAAATCGCGAGCCGCGTGCTCCAGACCATCGCAACCGTACCCATCAAGTAACGGTTTCGCACCGGTCTCCGGTTCAGTTTCACGGCGTGGGTATCCCCCACGCCGTTTTTGTTTTCCCCCTTCACCGACACAACCCCTCGCCATGCCCGACCTCCTCACCCTCCACTCGGCCGTCACATGGACGCTCGTCGGACTCATCCACACCATCCAGTGGGTCCACTATCCCCTCTTCAAAAACGTCAGCTCCCAAGACTTCCCAGAGTTTCACCGCCAACACACAACCCGCATCACCCGGCTGGTCGCGCCCCTCATGGTCCTCGAACTCCTCACCGCCGCGTGGATGCTCGTCAAAAACACCACAAACTCACCCCTCTTCCTCGCCAGCCTCCCTCCCCTCGCGCTGATCTGGATCTCCACCGCTCTTCTCCAAGTCCCCCTCCACAACCGCCTCTCCAACGGATTCAACCCTGCCATCCATCGCCGCCTCGTTCGAACCAACCACATCCGAACCGCCGCCTGGACCCTCCGCGCCCTCCTCCTCCTCCTCGACTCCTAACCCACCGAGCGCCCAAGCACCTCGCAAAATCACGCTCCCACCGGAATCACATCCACCTCCACCCGAACCACGTGCTCGCCCCCACCCGTCAGCACGCCGTTCAACGGGCTCACATCACTGAAATCACGCCCCACCGCCACCCTCACATGACCATCCGACGGCATCACGTCATTCGTCGGATCAAAGTCCACCCAACCATTCACCGGACAAAACACCGACACCCACGCGTGAGACGCATCCGCCCCTTGCAACCGCTCCTGACCCTCCGGCGGAATCGTTCGCAAATACCCGCTCACATACCGCGCCGGTAAACCCAACGACCGAAGACACGCAATCATCACGTGCGCAAAATCCTGACACACCCCACGCCGATGTTTCCAAACCTCACTCAACGGCGTCGCAACCTCTGTCGCCATCGCATCAAACCGAAACTCGCGATGAATCCGACCCATTAAATTCGTCACCCCCTCCAACAGCGGACGCTCCGCCAAAAAACTCAACTGCGCCCACTCCGCATATCCACGCTCCGGACGAATCATCACTGACTCCAAACAAAACTCGTAAGGCCCCGCATCCTCGACCGCCACCGGATCGCGAAACCGCGCCACCACCCGTTCCCAAGCCGGTGACAAACCCAACGCCAACATCGACCCGGGCTTCACCCGAACCCGACTCCGAGCCAAAACCTCCATCTGCGTGTGCAACTCGCGAATGCTAAAAACAGCCATCATGTTGCCAAAATAATCCGTCCGCCACGTCAACCGATCCGGCGCCGGATACACCTCAAGCGCAAACTCTTCCACCGCTTGTGAAGCCGTCTCTTGCGGACGCAATCGCACCGCACTCTGCGAAACCGTCACCGGCTCACCGTACTCGTACACCGTCCGATGAATCACTTCATACTCCATAGGCCTCATAACGCAGAAATCCGCGAATGACTGAAATATCCCGCAGACAAAATCTCCGACATCTGCGGAAGCCCCTTCCCCACCATCTCGAGCGCGCGCGCCACCTCAGAATCCATCAATGCGCCACGATGCGAAGCCAGTTCTCGCGGATCCAACAACCGCACCCGCGTAATCACTTCCAATAACACCCGCTCATCCTCACCTAACAGCACCCGCTGATCCGAACGCGGCAACCGCTCTAAATGCTTTTGCATCTGCAGCATCTGAAACAACAACGAACGCGGATTCGTCTCGTCAAGCAACACCAAGTCATACACCGCGACCAAGTTCGGCAATAAATTGTACCGCGAACGATACGTAATCGTGCTGTCAGCAACCTCGAGAACCGACTCCAAAACCGAAGGATGTTCCGCGTCAAAACTCGCCAGCGTCTCCATCAAGAAACCACCCAGCGCAAGCGCTCGCTCTAACCGCTGACCCAAATCCAAGAAACGCCACCCCTGCGAACGTGTCATATTCTCCCGCGCCATTCCCTTAAACCCCGACACCAACATCAACGCCCGATTCAATACCCCAATCACCTCACCCACAGACCAAGTCGACACCTCAATCGCCAACTCCCTCTCCAACTCACTCAACACCCGCCACACATCGTTCGAGGTCCGGTCCCGCACCAGCATCGCCAAATGCACCAATCGCTCCGCCAAAACCCGCAAACTACACGCACGCGCTTTCCCGTAAACCGCCTCCAAAAAGTCCCCCTCCAACGCCTCCGTCGACCGATCCACACGCGCCGAACCCACCGGCATCTGATCACGCAACTCCATCGTCCGAAGCATCGGAATCAACTGACGCAACCCGCTCCCACCCACGTCCGGACTAAACCGCAACAACGTCGCTCGAAGCATCCGCGCCGCCGCGTCCAATCGCTCATTGTACCGTCCCAACCAAAAAAAGTTGTCCGCCAAACGGCTCGGCAAATTGTTCCCCACCCGACGCAACTCCACCTCCGCCCCAACCCCGCTCAGCAACGTCGCCTCCTCCACCGGTCCGTCACCTAACACCCAAACGTCCTTACTCGCCCCCCCCTCCTGCATCGACACACCCGACTCCGCCGCCCCAGCTCCCGTGCGCGCAAGTCCACCCGGCATCGCCACATAACCATCCGGCGTCCCACACAAATACACCCGCAACACCACCGGCCGATCCACAAATCCAGTCCCCTCCCAACAAGGGACCTGCGACATCTGCATCCGCTCCTGACCAACCCAATCATGCGGCGCAAACCCAATCGCATCCCGTAACCGTGCCTCCTTACTCCCCTTGCCATCCCCCCCAATCACTCCCGTGCGCCCCGCCTCCCCAAACCCTCGCCGCACCACCAAGCGATCCAGATTCTCTAACACATGCCGCCGAGCCGCATCCTGTCCGCACCACCACGTCGCACGTGACGGCATCCGCAACTCCTCCCCCAAAACACGCTGACACAACCCCGGCAGAAACCCCGAAACCGCAGGACTCTGCATAATCCCCGTGCCCAGCATATTCGCAACCGAAACCGTCCCCGAACGCAACGCCTCAACCATCCCCGGAATCCCCAAAATCGAGTCGCTCCTCAACTCCAACGGATCGCAAAACGCATCATCCACCCGCCGAAAAATCACGTCCACAGGCTCCAAACCACTCAGTGTCTTCAACACAACACGCCCCGAATCCACCATCAAATCCTGACCCTCCACCAGCGTATACCCCAAATAACGAGCCAGATACGCTTGCTCAAAATAGGTTTCATTGTAAGGCCCTGGCGTCAAAATCACCACGCGTGCCTCCTGCCCGGGCCGAGGCGACATCGCCGAGAGCGCCTCACGCATCCTCCGGAAAAACACCGCCAACCGCTCCACGTTCCCTTCACGAAACGCCTCCGGTAAAACCCGCGACGTCACCAACCGATTCGCCAATGCGTACCCCGATCCCGTCGGAATCTGCGTCCGATCCGAAATCACCCACCAACGCCCATCCGCCGCCCGCGCAATATCCGCCGCATAAAAGTTAAGAAAACGTCCCCCGCGCGGACGCGTCCCACACACCGGCCGGAGAAAGTCCCGCTGCCCGTACAACAACGCAGGTGGCAACGCGCCAGACCGCAGGAGGCGCTGGCCGCCATAACAATCCGCAATAATCTCGTTCAGCAGCGTCGCACGCTGAATCAATCCCGCCTCAATCTCCCTCCATTCCCCCGCCTCCAGCAGCATCGGCAGCGGATCCAACTCCCACGGACGCTCCATCCCCCGCTCGTCCCCGTACACGTTGTAAGTGATTCCCTGCTCAGAAATAATCCGCCGAGCCGACTCCATCCGACGCAGACGCTCCGTTCCCGAAAGCCCCGCCACCATCCCCAACAATCGTGCCCAATGCGGCTTCAACTCACCCCGAACGTCGCACGGTTCACGGTAAGCCTCACGCAGCGAAACGCCCCCGAACAATCCCCTCAACTCCGGTCCCAATCCACCCCGCTGTCCTTGTCCTTCGCTCATACAACGTCATTCAACGCGATTTCTTTCCCAACGACCACTCCGCAGGAACCCGTAAATCCAACGTGAACGGAAAATCCCGCTGAACCCGCTCCTCCGGCGGCGCCCCCTGCAAAGGCGTATGCCCATGCACCGAGAACCGCGCCAATCTGCGACTCTCCGCCTCATACGCATTCAAAGGCCGCGACTCGTAGTTCCGACCACCCGCGTGCGCCACATGATACGTACAACCACCCAACGACCGCTGATTCCAACTATCCCACAAATCAAATACCAACGGCGCATGCGGCGGAATCGTCGGATGCAAACAAGTCGGCGGTTGCCACGCCCGATACCGAACTCCAGCCACCGCCTCCGCGTTCGTCCCCGTTTCGTGCAACGGCACCTGCCGCCCATTGCACAATACCCGAAACCGATCTCCCACCATCCCGCGCACCTTCACCTGCAACCGCTCCAGCGAACTGTCCACATGCCGAACCGTGCCACCCGCCGCAGCTTCCTCTCCCAGCACATGCCACGGCTCCAACGCCATCCGCAACTCCACGTGGACGTCACGCTGCGTAAAGCCACCAATCCGCGGAAACCGATGCTCGAAATGCGGATCAAACCACTCGGACTCAAATCCAAATCCAGCCGTCCGCAACTCATTCAGCACCTCCTTAAAATCCGTTTCACAGAAGTGCGGCAACATCCAGCGATCATGCAAATCACTCCCCCACCGCACCAACCGGTTCACGTACGGACGCTCCCAAAACATCGCAACCAAACCCCGTATCAATAACTGCTGCACCAAGTTCATTCGCGGATGCGGCGCCATTTCAAACGCACGCAACTCCAGCAAACCCAAACGCCCCGCACTGCTCTCCGGCGAATAAAGCTTATCAATGCAAAACTCCGCCCGATGCGTGTTTCCCGTCGAATCAATCAACAAGTTCCGGAACAACCGGTCCACCAGCCACGAAGGCACCTCGCCCCCACCCTCCGGTAACTGCGCAAACGCAATCTCCAACTCGTGCAATACATCCATGCGGGATTCATCCACACGCGGCGCCTGACTCGTCGGACCAATAAACATTCCACTGAAAATCCAGCTCAACGACGGATGGTTCTGCCAATACGTCACCATCGAACGAAGGAGGTCCGGACGCCGCAACAGCGGTGAATCCGACGGCCTCGCCCCCCCCAGGACAAGATGGTTCCCGCCACCAGTCCCGACATGCCGCCCGTCCAAAAGAAACTTCTCCGCACCCAACCCGCACTGCCGCGCATCCTCATACAACCCCTCAAACCGATCCACCAACTCATCCCAGTTTCCGGAGGGATGGAGGTTCACCTCCAACACCCCCGGATCAGGCGTCACACTCAACTTGTTCAACCTCGGATCACGCGGTGGCGCCTCCCCTTCAACAATCACCGGCAAGCCCAACCCAGCCGCCGTTACTTCCACCGCGTACACCAATTCCAAGTAAGCCTCCAACCGAACCACCGGCGGCAAAAACACGTGCAACCTCCCCTCGCGCGGCTCCACACACAATGCCGTCCGCACAACCCCAGACGCACTCTGCCCCATCGCCACGGAATCACCCGATACCGCCCGACGCGGCTCCAACCGCGGCCGCGCCACCCGAGACCCCAAAGACCGCAACGCCGACCGAGCCGGCAGTTCCCCGAGCGGACCAGAGGGATCGCTAGCCACCATCAGGTCCCGATCCTCTGGACGTCCCCAAGGCAGACCATCCAACGGCAACCGAAGCCCCATCGGCGAGTCCCCAGGCAAGAGGCGCACCACCTCCTCTTCCCGAAAAAACCACGGACCGCTCTCCCACCCCGTCCCCCTATGCCGCAACGGCAAAACGTACCCCACTGCCTCACCCAACCCAGCCCCGAATACGCGCCGCAGCCGTTCACGCTCCTCTGCACTCTCCAAACGCGAATCCTCCGGCGTCACATTCACCGGCAACCGCTTCTCCCGCCACAAGTAGTAGTACGCGTCCTCATACGCGGGAATCACGTGCTCGTGATTCACCCCCAGCTCTGCCACAAGTCGCTCCGCAAACGCCTTCGCTTCCGCAGCACCATGCCCGTAATCACACGCCTCATCCGCAATCCATCGATCATCTTTCCAAACCGGCACTCCATCCATCCGCCAAAACGCATTCAAACTCCACCGCGGCAGCGACTCGCCCGGATACCATTTGCCCTGCCCGTAATGAAGCAACGCCCCAGACCCAAACCGCTGCCGTAACCGACGAATCAACGCCCCTCCCAAACGCCGTTTCGCCGCGGACAACGCCGTAAAGTTCCACTCCATCCCATCCGGATCCGCCACCGAAACAAACGTCGGCTCCGCTCCCATCGTCAACCGAACATCCCCCTCAAACAAAGCCGCATCCACCTTCCGAGCCACGGCATCAATCCGCTCCCACTGCCCCTCCGAATACGGAAAGGTCACGCGCGGCGACTCAAACACCCGCTCAACTCGCATCTCGTGCTCCATCTCGCATTCACACGGCTCCACCGCCCCCGAAACCGGCGCCGCCGATGTGGGCTCCGGCGTGCAGGACAAAGGCAAATGCCCCTCACCAGCCAGCAACCCCGACGTTGGATCAAACCCAATCCATCCCGCTCCCGGCAAATAGACTTCGCACCACGCGTGCAAGTCCGTGAAATCTTTCTCAGCCCCCGAAGGCCCATTAATCGCCTCCACATCCGGCTTCAACTGAATGAGATATCCACTCACAAACCGCGCTGCAAAACCCAGGCGACGCAATACTTCACACATCAACCACGCCGAATCACGACAGGACCCCGACGCTTTCTCCAACGTTTCACTAGGCGCCTGCACCCCCGGCTCCATGCGAATCACATACCGCACGTCCCGCATCAATGCCTGATTCAACTCGACTAAAAAATCGAGCGTTGCCACGCCCGCTTTCTTCAGTGCATCTCCCGTCGCCGCAGCTTTTTCCTTTGCCGATTCAGCAAGACGCAAAACCCACGGCGAAACGTATCTCAACACCCGCGGATCATCCGCACCGAGTACGCGGAACGGCGCTAAATCCCGCGTGAGTGACGCATCATACTCAAACGGAACGGTGGCCGCCTCGTCCTCCAAAAAGAAATCAAACGGGTTGTAAACCGACATCTCCGCCACCAACTCCACCTCCACTTCCAACGAACGCATCGGCTTCGGAAAAACAAACCGCGCATTCCAGTTGGAAAACGGATCCTGTTGCCAGTTGATGAACGACTCGCCCCCATGAACCCGAAGCGAGTAACTGAGCACTTTGGTCCGGCAATGAGGTGCTGGCCTTAGCCGAATCACATGTGGCAAGTGCCTCACAAGGCGGTCGTAACGGTACGTGGTGCGATGATGTAGTGCGACGTGAATAGCCATCGGGTCTCTCTTGATTGAGGGATTTAGGGACAGTGCTGCTCAGACTCGCCCTGGGGAGAAACCGCAACGGATTTGTAACATTCTCAAACCCACACGCCAGACCGAATGTTTTTGATTCTCACCCGCGTTTTGGGCCCACCACGCATTCATCTGGCCCGTGTTAGGCTCACAACCAACCCCATGCCCGCCAACGCCCCTTCATCACGCCGAGATTCCCTCCTTCGGCTCCTCGCCGCAGCCGTATGCATTCCCTCATTCCCGCTCGTGACCCGCGCGGCCGAAACGCAGCCCTCCAAAAACCCCAGTCCCCATCGCTTTGACCCCGTCAAGCGAACCATCGAAGGCTGGACGGTACAAATCGATCCCGCACTTCTTGCCGGCCCCTCAGACAGCGAGGAGCAACGTGCCATCACGCTGCTCGCAAACCATCTCCAACGCATCAGTATCCTCGTCACCGGCGACACGCTCGCCCGACTCCAAACCATTCCAATCTGGATCGAAAGAGAGCACCCGTCCCTGCGTTCCATGCAATACCACCCCTCGAAAGGATGGCTCGAAAACAATGGACACGATCCTCGCCTCGCGCGCCACGTGCACATCCCTGTGGCCCGTCACCTCCTGTCACGAGGTCAACTCCTCAAACACCCAGCCGTCGTCCTCCACGAACTCGCCCACGGATTTCACGACCAAATCCTCTCATTCGACGAACCACGAATCATTGCCGCGTTCGAAGAAGCCAAACGAAAAGACCTGTACACCAACGTCCTCCTCTATACTGGCAAACGCGTCAGACACTACGGCCTGACCAATCACAAAGAGTACTTCGCAGAAGGAACCGAGGCGTTTCTCTATCGAAACGACTTCTTCCCCTTCGTCCGCGCAGAACTCAAGGAGTACGACCCCACTTTTCACGACATCCTCGAGAGCATCTGGGGCAAACCAGAGTGAACCAAAAACCGCTCAACGGTTCCGCTGCGCCTTCGCTTTGTCCGGGCTCACCACAGGCCTTGGTTGACTGGCCACAAGGTCATCCAAAATACGAACTCCCTCCAGCCCAATCACAAACTCTTCAGCCCCCTTCATCCCTCGAAATAAGCCAGCATCACCCCTCCCACCGTCCGTCTCCGTCGAGCCAACGGCAACCGCGCGAATCTGACTAAACGGATTTTGCGGCCATCGATTCCACGCCCGCTCTCGAGCCTTCTTCTCCTCATCAATCACCCGCCGCGTTCTCAAACCCACCGAAATTCGATTCTCACGCCACTCCCGCTCCAGACGCGAGCGCTGCGCATCAATCTCATGGAACTCAGCACTCTGAATCACCCGCGCATGACTCAACGAAGAGAGACGAATCGCGTCCACCGCATGCAACACTCCTTCCTCAATCCGAACCAATCGCGGAATCGAATCATTGCCCAACGGATTCTTCATCCCACTCTCCCCATTCCCCGAAATATCCAGCGTAGAGGGTAATACCACATCCGGACGAACCCCGCTCAGCTGCGTTGAGAAACCCGTCACCCGATAGAACTTACCCGCCGTCACCAGCGCGCCTCCAGCTGACTTCCGAAGCTCCTTCGACACGTAATCCCCAAGGTCCACCACATTCTGAACCGTCCCCTTGCCGTACGTTTGCAACCCGCCCACAACGATCGCACGAGCATGATCCTGAAGCGCTCCCGCCAGCAACTCACTCGCTGACGCGCTATCTCGGTCCACCAACACCACCAGCGGACCCCCATAAACCGATGCCTTGTAACGTTCCGGACCCAACCGCTGCGGCGATTCATGCAACCCTTTCACTACGGTCACCGTTCGATTCCCCAAAAATAGACCGCCAATCTCGAGTGCCTCATCCAGCAACCCGCCTCCGTTCCCCCTTAAATCGAGAATAATCCCAGATACACCGCTCCCTTTCATCGCAGTTAGCAACGTTCGCACATCCCTGCTGCAACTCCGCTTCCGCTTCGCAATCATCTCCGCGTCGTCTCCGTAAAAACTGGATAACGAAATCCACCCAAACGAACGCGACTCACCATCGGGCGACGCCCAATCCAACACTTTCCCAAACGCGCGCCCCTCATCGTTCAACAGTTTCGTGCGCCTCAAAAGCACCTCCTCCGCCTCCGCATCTTCCACCGAACTAGCGTGAAGCACACGCAACCGAACAAATGTCCCCTCATCTCCACGAATCAACGTCGCCACCCGACTCGAGTGCAATCCGCTCACCTCAACCCACCCTCCCTGCCGCCCCTGCCCCACAGCCAGAATCCGGTCATTCACACGAATCCGCCCCGTCTTCGATGCCGGCCCCCCCGCGTCAACCCCAGTCACACGTACCCCTCCCGCGCTTGTCTCAATCGAAATACCCACCCCAATGCGCGACAACCTAATCTCAGACTCCTCCTCGCGCATCTGATCCCGCGTCAGATACTCAGAGTGCGAATCCAAAGCAGACGCAAACGCCGTTAAAAACTGCGAAACACGATCCAAAGCCGTGTCCGCACGAATGTCGCTAACACGACGCCGCCACTCCTCGTCCAACGACGCCACAGCCTCCGACAACTCCATCCCGCCCATCCGCTTTTCAACCAGTTCTGCCCCAAGCTCCTCCCACCACGAACGCCACACCGCAGCGTCATCCGCCGGCCAAGACGCCCGCGTACGGTCCGCCACTGCAGACACGTCCTCCGGAAAATCGTCCAACGTGGGAATCCATCCCGCCAAGCACTCCCCCATCGCCCGGTAAAATACACGATACTTCCCCGAGATTGCCCGCACCGCATCCAACCGTCCCGATGACGTGTCTTCTAAAAACTGCCGACCGTACCGCTCACGATACTCACGCACTTGTCCCTCGGTAAAACACAGGTGCTCCGGATCCAGTAAATCCAAATACAAATCCAACAAACGGAGCGACAACCGCTCGTCAAACTCGCGCGCCGCAAAATGATTCGCGCCAAAGAAGTTCATCACCGAACTCGCCAAATCCCCCAACCTCAAAAACTCACGCCGCTCCTTTTCACGCGTCGCAACCGATTCACCCCATCCCGTGGCCCCCTTCTGAATCACCACATCCGCAGCAACTAGACGCGCATTAACCCAAGGCAACCCCACCACACCAAGGAAAAAACCAAGGATCCAAACCTTCCTCAACAACCGTTGTCCACGAAAACGCACCAAGAAAAACTAACCGCATCCCACGGACGGAGAAAGCTCTCTCAACCCACCCATTCACTCAAAATCGGGACTCGCAACGGCCGCTGCGCCCAATCCGGACGATGCGCCTTCTCATAACACCACTCTCGAAACGCCCGCTGCAGTAAAAAGAAGCGGAGCCGCTCACCCACATCAGCCGGGATCACTCCGTCAAAATAGCCCGCGAGAAACGCTTTCGCCATCGCGTCAACAGACCGACCGCCAGCCACCGCATCCGAAAGATATCCGATGGACCGAACCATGCCCGCAACATCCCGTATTCGGCTCTCTCTCACCAATCCCTCAGCCCCATCCCGCAAATGCGGCTCACCCTCAAAATCAATGAATCGAACGTCACCCTCCGAAAGCCACAGGACCTGACCGAGGTGAAGGTCTCCGTGAATCACGCCAATCTCTGAGCACGGCACTCGTCGACACGCCAACCCCTCCACCATATCCGCCCACCTCAACAGAACCACCCGCTCCTCGGACGCTAACTCTGGCGACCGCCCAGCCACCCGAATCGTGGCAGCTAACTCCGGCACCATCACCTCGACCTCAGCCAACATTTTCGGCTCTTCCAACGCACCCATCGCCTCATGCAACTCCCGCAACAATCGCCCAAACATCCCCCAATCAAACCGCTCCACCTGTTCCCATCCCTTCGCGACAAACCCATCCCACAGACTTGTCCCGCGCACCCACCGCTGAATCACACCCACACCCAAGCGACGCTCTCCGCAGAATGCCACAATCGATCCTCCGAACTCAGGAACCCACGGACACCCGCTCAAACCCTCGAGCAATGTGGCCTCTCGGCCCACCCCTTCCACCGGCTCCCGATAAACTTTAAGAAACCATTCGCCCCGTCCCGAAATGCGGAAACCTCGATGGGTTGAGCCCGTAGAAAGAGCATCCACCCGAACATCCCGATCATCAAAACTCCCCCCGCTCAACACGACATCGTCGCCACTTCCAACTCTCCCGGATTCCAGCAATCCGCGGAGCGCAGAGGGAATCGGACGCATCATCCCCGTCGTTTCATCGACAACACCACCTCCACCTCTGCGGTCTGTGGAAACATATCCACCGGAACCACCTTCTCTACGACGTACCCCGCACCCAAAGCCGCGACATCCCGCGCCAACGTCGCGGGATCGCACGAGATATAGATGATGCGAGCCGGACGCGCCCCACTCAAAAGATCGGTCACACGAGCGCCCACACCCGCAGCCGGTGGATCCAGCAAAACCACAGTTCCATCAGGACTCCCCTGCGCAAGCACCTCACCAAGCAACGCTTCCACGCGCCCCTCAAGATACCGCTCATTCTCCCCCGCTCGATTTCGCGCCCGTTTCACCGCGCTCGGATGCTCCTCAATCCCAATCACCTCATCACATCGCGAGGCTAATCCCCGCGCAAAAAAACCAGCTCCGCAATACGCATCCACCAACCGGTCCATGCGCTCAGGAAGCATTCCAGCCACTTGC
>JBEEPE010000196.1:0-9437 GCA_041191265.1 Verrucomicrobiota bacterium
GCCTCCAAGATTCCTGAAGTGCAACGAGCTATCGAACACGCAGCACGTATTCCCGAAGTGTTCCGAGCTCCACGACCACAGCCTCAATGGATTGGAGCAGGAAATGCCTTTTGGTTTAAACAGGTGCAGTCAGGTGGCTTCCACGAGTTTGTTCTCATCGATTGCGTGAACAAAACCCAAAGCCCAGCCTGTGATCATCAGCAACTAGCAGCATCCGTTTCGGCCACGCAGAGAAACCCGATCAACCCCAAAAACCTCCCACTGCAAAACCTCCAGTTCAGAGATGATTTGAGCCTCATCTCCTTCGAAATGAACGGAAGTCTCTGGACCCAAACGCAAGCCGGTTGGGAGGCAAAACCGATTCCAGAAAACACGCACTCGCCTTCAGCTCACCAAGACGAGCGCAGTCGCTCCGGAGGTCACGAAATGAACCTCACATTTGTCAATCGCACTGACACTCCGATTCGCCTCGAATGGGTCGATGAACTCGGGAGAAAGCGGCCATATTCCCAAATCGCTCCACGCGGCCAGCACCGTCAACACACCTTTTCCGGACACATCTGGCACACTCTGAATCCCGCAGGAGAGTTTCTCACGGCCGTCCGCGCATCCGAGAAGCACGCAGTAGTGTTCATAGACTCCTCTCGCCCAAGTCCCGCTCCGCCTCCTCGAGAAGACACTCCAAAGGCGTTCATCAGAGACCACAACGTCTTCTGGCAAGCCGCGCCTCGTGATCAACCGACACAGCTCACCTTCGACGGAACGCAAGACGATGCCTACGTCGCGCCACTCGTTTTATCAGGCGACCGCACGCAAATTTTCTGCATTCAACGGAAGCCAGAACAAAAGCACACCGTTTCCTTCGTTGAGGCGTCTCCAAAAGAACAACTCCAGCCGAAGCTGCACCAACAGCAGTACCTGAAGCCGGGCGACAGAATCGCGGAACTCACTCCCATTCTCATCAATGTACCGAACAAAACCGTCACGCGAATCGATAAGTCCCCGTTCGTTGACGCATGGAGCATCGATCACCTCCGCTGGAACGACAAAATCGATGCGTTCACCGCGCTCTACAATCGTCGGGGTCATCAGGAGCAAAAAGTCGTATCCATCCACCGTGACGCAACCGTTAGAACGTTGGTCCACGAAACCAGCCAAACGTTCATCGATTACTCCCAAAAAACGCTTCTAGATTGGCTCGAGGACGAATCCTTCCTCTGGGCCAGCGAGCGCTCGGGGTGGAATCACCTTTACCGATTTGATGGCAAAACCGGGACTCTACTTAATCGCGTCACCGAAGGTGATTGGAACGTTCGCAGGATCCACCACATCGACCCCGCCTCCCGAAGCGTGTGGATTCTCGTCTCCGGCATTCATCCGCAACAGGATCCGTATCACATCCATCTCGTTCGTGCGCACCTCGACCAAGTCAATGTCACCCCATTGACCACTTCCGACGGCACTCACTGCCGATCCAATCATCCGGCTCCGGATGATGACAGTCTCCTCCTTTCCCCAAACAAGCGATGGTTGGTGGCCCGTTGGTCGCGCATTGATCATGCACCAAGCACCGAAGTTCGTGACGCTTCCTCGGGAGAACTGCTTCTCACGTTGAAGGAAAACCATCTCTCCGCGCAAACACCAGCCGCGTGGCCGATTCCCGAACGATTCACGGCACTCGGCCGCGACGGAACAACCCCGATTCACGGAATCATTGTTCGTCCCTCAAACTTCGATCCTTCCAAGAAGTACCCAGTCATCGAGGAAATCTATGCTGGACCCCACGGGCACTTCGTTCCGAAGGCCTGGGGCCCCCTCCCCCGACAACACGCCATCGCAGAAATGGGAGCGATTGTCGTTCAAATCGATGGGATGGGGACAAACTGGCGATCTCGCGCCTTCCACGATGTCGCTTGGCGGAACCTGAAAGACGCTGGGTTTCCGGACCGAATCATCTGGATGCAATCTGCCGCTAAATCGCGACCATGGATGGACCTATCCCGTGTTGGCATCTACGGAGGAAGCGCCGGAGGGCAAAACGCGCTAGCAGCCCTTCTTCATCATGGCGATTTCTACAAAGCTGCTGTGGCCGATTGCGGATGCCATGACAACCGGATGGATAAGATTTGGTGGAACGAGGCATGGATGGGAACACTCGGCCCTTGGTACCAAGAAAACTCGAATGTTACCCACGCCCATCGTCTTCAGGGAAACCTTCTGCTGATTGTCGGCGAAGTAGATACCAATGTTGATCCAGCGAGCACCATGCAGGTTGCAAATGCCTTAGTGAAGGCAGACAAAGACTTCGAGATGCTCGTGATGCCCTCCACCGGACACGGCGCGGCAGAAACGCCCTACGCCTCTAGAAAACGCCTAGAGTTCTTTTATAAACATCTCATCTCGAGCAGAAACGCTCCGTAAAAGCTACCGCTTCACTTCATCTTCTTTCTTCTTCGCGCTCGAACCGCCAGTCGGAGCATTCGGGGCTGATTTAGGGGTTCCGGCCCCTGCCATAGGTTGCGGTCCCTGAGGTTGAGGCGGACGAACATTCGCAGGAAGCGGTTGCAACGGTTGAGACGGTTGCCCTACGCGCTGCATCTGATTAACCGCCCCCCCGCTCTGCATCCGAACAAGCCGCTCACGATTCGCTTGTTCGTTTGCCATTCTCTGCTGCTCCAACCGCTGCCGATCAAACAAAGCCTGTGACGGTCTAACTGTCTCACTTTGGCCGACACTCCTCGCGGAATCTGACAAAATCCGCGGAGAACCTCCGGCTTGAAGAGTTGACTTCGCCCCCTGCTGCGCTGCCGACCGCTCCCGAGCAAACTGGTCCGCCTGTCGATTCATATCCAGCGCTCGACGGTCCTGATCCTTCAAACCGCTCAACGCACCTTTTGTTGGCGCTACCCCCACCGGCGGAACGCCACCCGTCGCCGATACCCCGGAGCGAATCGAACTAGCCTCCCCCCCACCCAAATTCCTACCCGCAGAATCCAACACCACTCTCTCCCCCGAAACCGCTCGGCCTTGAAAGGCGGCTCCGTCGACGCGTGCGACTCCATCCATCGTGGTAGACATCCGTCTTGGCTCTATGGAGGCTCCAGAATCACGACGAATCATGTTGACCCCTTCATTCCGTCCCGTTTTCGGATTGGGTTCTCGAAGGACGGAGTCGCCGTTCGCTGGACGAGCCTCTTCACGACCGACAACGGCTACTGGCGGAGCTTTCCCTTCCTGAACAACCCCAAGCCGAGGCTCCGAAACCGGTCTCACTCCCCCTTTGCTCAAAACCTCTCGCTTCTCAAGAACTCCAACCGGCTTAGGTGCGCTTTTGAGTTCCTCGATTCCCGGCTTCCGAGCCGGAGCAACCGCCGGAGTCAACCCCGCAGCGTCCCGAACCATTGCAGACTCAACTTGCCGACGATCTCTCTCTGGGACTCCGCGCCATCCCGAATCAACGCCAGCCGCATCCACTCGTCGCACGGGACGATCTCCCTTAGAAACGGCGGACTCAACATTGACCGCGCGTGGCGCGGGCATCACCAATACATCGGCTTCGCGGCCCGCAAATAACCCAGCGTTAAAACCATCCCGGTTCCCCTCCAAGTAGGCTCGTTCCCGAATGCGGTCCACGCGCTCCTCACACACTAAACGCAGACGAGGGACAGGTCGCTGGCACCTTGCAGCTAACCAGTCATACCGAGGACCGCCGCAAAACGGCCTCCGGTTATAGAAAGTGATGTTCGTCACGTTCTGTGTGATTTGCACGAAAAGCGAGTTATTCGCCGACGAGACAATCACGCGAGAGAGCAAGGGGGTTCCAAAATCGCGGACAGCACAGAACTGGTAGTGCCCTGGCCCAATGCCCGCACTCACATCGACCCAAGTGCTAATCCCAGTCTCCGACCTCCACCTCGCGGCTGGCGGTAGCGGAGCCCACCCAACGTATTCATCACCATACCGCCACGAAACCCACGCCGGCCCCCACTCCCTCCCTGGCACCCAGACCCATCCCACCTCAGTTAATCGAAGCCAACGGCCGTAATGATAAACCACCGATCCAAACGGCTCGTAACTCACCCAAGTCCAACCAGCATCAGTGTACGCCCAGTATCCCTCTGAGTAAGGGCGCCAGCCCTCGCTGAGGCCCAAGGGGCGCCAGCACCTTCCGTAACCGGCAACCTCGACCCAGCTTCCGTAGGGGTCGAGGTTCTCCGTGAAAAAATCACCATCAGCGTCTTCTGTCTCGGCAGCATCAAAATCTGTGCTCGCCGAAACACTGTCGGGTCGAGAGACAGCCCCTCCCCCTAAAAGCCGCTCCGCAAGCCCCTGCGCCCAGAGTCCGTCCGACCCCAGAATCGCAAGAGCTCCAAAAAGAGCTGCGTTTACCGTCACAGAAGATTGTGCAGCCCTTTTCATGACAGAAAGTTAAGCCCGTCTCTGCATGTTAGCAACAACGCGTACACCCATCACGCCCCGATGCAGCTTGCATCGATGCCTAAAAACAGAAATGCTAAACGATTCACGGCCAAACAGCCCCACGTATGTCCATTCTCATCAAGGTTCTTCTCTTCGTGCAGGTCATCGTCAGCCTCCTGCTCATCGTGATTGTTCTCATGCAGCGTCCTAAAAACGAAGGCCTCGGAGCCTCTTTTGGTGGCGGCATGACAGATTCTCTCTTTGGCGCTCAAACAACAAACGTCCTCGGAAACATCACCCGATGGCTCGCCACGGCGTTCTTTGTCCTAACCTTCGGAATCTCTGTTCTATACGCACGTCAGGGCAAGCAAACCACCGACATCCAGAAAAAGATGGAGGAAATCGGCAAGCAGCAGTCAGAAGAAAAAAAGAAGGAAGCCGATGCCAAAAAGGCGGCTGACGAAGCTAAGGCAAAAGAGGATGAGGCAAAAAAGAAGGATTCTGAAAAACAGGATAACAAACCAGCTGACTCGAGCCCAGCCCCCGCAACCGAGGCCAAGCCCGCTCCAGCTCCTGCGCCAAAGGCCGATGCAAAGCCTGCAGAACCAACGAAACCAACCCCAGCCCCCACAACCGAGGCCAAGCCCGCTCCGGCTCCTGCGCCAAAGGCCGATGCAAAGCCTGCAGAACCAACGAAACCAACCCCAGCCCCCGCAACCGAGGCCAAGCCCGCTCCGGCTCCCGCGCCAAAGGCCGATGCAAAGCCTGCAGAACCAACGAAACCAACCCCAGCCCCCGCAGCTGAAGCCAAGCCCGCTCCGGCACCAGCACCTGCGCCGACGCCCGCGGAATCAGACAAAAAATAGGTTTTCCGCCATTCCCCCGGTACCAACCCATGTACCGATTCTTCAAAAGAGCGCGTCCAGTCTGGCTGAGCGCTCTTTTTCTTTTGCTCCTCAGCTGCGCGCGGATTCCTCACCGGGCAGAGCTCGTCTTCATCAACGGAGCAGAACCCGAAGTGCTCGACCCAGCCCTCATCTCCGCCCAGCCCACAAGCCGTATCGCAAACGCCATCTTCGAGGGCCTCACCATCTTCTCAGAAACCGCAGGAATCCTCCCAGGCGTCGCCGAACGATGGGACATCTCCCCCGACAGCAAAACGTACACATTCCATCTCCGCCCTAACGCGACATGGACAAACGGCGATCCCGTCACCTCCGAAGATTTCCGCTACGCCTGGATCCGCGCCCTTCGCCCTGAAACAGGATGCGAATACGCCTCTCAACTCTACCCCATCCTTAACGCAAAACCCTTCAACGAAGGCCGCATCAACCAACCCGAATCCCTCGGCATCTCTGCCCCCGACCCACTCACCCTGCGCGTCATCCTCGAGAACCCCACACCTTACTTCCTCGATCTCTGCGCCTTCTCTACCTACCTGCCTGTCCATCGCAAAACGGTCGAAACCCACTCCGACTGGGCCACCCAAACCGCTCATTTCGTCGGAAACGGCCCTTTCCTCTTTAAAGAATGGCGTCTCTTTGACCGAGTCCGCCTCGAAAAAAATCCCAACTACTGGAACGCAAACGCCATCCCCCTCCAATCAATCGACGTTCTACCCGCTTCCCGCCCCACCACCGCGTTCAACCTGTACGCGACAGGACAGGTCGACCTCATGATGGACAAAGGCCTCGCGCCAACCGCCCTCATCGATGAACTCCGCAAACGCCCAGACTTTCACGCTGGTCCCTTCCTCGGAAACTACTTCATCCGCTACAACCTCTCCCGCCCCCACCTCGCCGACCCACGAATTCGTCAGGCTCTCTCCCTCGCATTCGACAAACAACGCATCACCTCAAAAATCACGCGGGCCGGCGAAACCCCTGCCCACAGCTTTGTCCCACCCGGGACCGGACACGGCTACACGCCGCCCTCGGCTCCGAGCCAAAACCTCGATCGGGCACGGGCTCTGTTAGCAGAAGCCGGACACCCCGGCGGAAAAGGGTTGCCAGTTCTCACCTATCTCTTCCGTGGCGAGTCGGACATCGACCGCGATATCGCCGTCGAAATCCAGCGGACCCTCGAGGAACAACTCGGAATAAAAATTCTGCTCAGAGGCCTCGAATGGACCGTCTACCTCTCGAGCCTAAGCAACCTCGATTACGACTTGTGCCGATCCAGTTGGGTCGCCGATTACAACGACCCAAACACATTCCTCAACATGTTCGTCACCGGCGATGGAAACAATCGAACAGGTTGGTCTCGAAAAGAGTACGATCAGTTCATCGACCTCGCAGCCGCTGAGCCAGACCCCAAAAAGCGCTTTGCCCTCTTTCACGACGCCGAGAAAATCTTGGTAGAAACCGACCCACCCATCTGCCCGCTTTTCTACTGGGTCGGAATCCAGTTCTACGACGCCAACAAACTCGCAGGCATCACCCCCAACCTGCTAGACGAACACCCCCTTCGCTTCATCCATTGGAAAAAACGGTGATGGAGCACCTCGCCTACTACCTCTACCGAATCACCGTCGGAATCCTCACCTTTTTTCCGACAAGCCTAGTAGCCCACTTCGGCTACGCCATCGGTCGAACCCTCGGCCCGCTTCTTTGCGCCTACCAAAAACTCATCAAAACCAACCTCGACCTCGCCTTCGGAAACTCGCTCACCCCCAAACAAAAAGCGCAAATCCAAAAACAACATTTCGCCCTTCTTTGCTCCAACATCCTCTCGGGAGTAAATCTCGCTGGACGCCCCCTCCACCAATCGCTCGAACGAACGGAGATCGAGGGGTTGAACCATCTCCTCGACATTTTGAAATCAGGCCGAGGGGTCCTCGCGCTCATGACCCACTCGTCCAACTGGGAACTTGTCGCAAAACTGTCTCCTTTCCTCTTCCAAAGCGCTTGCGCCGCCGTTTACCAACCTCTCAGAAACCGCCGAATCGATCGACACATCCGGAAACAAAGGAAGTCAGAAGGACTTCATCTGTTTGACCGAAGACGTCTCGCTGGCATTTCCTCCGTCCTAAAATCCCCAGGCGTTGTCGGGGTACTCGCAGACCAAAATGCCGGAAGCGGCGGCGTCTGGTGTCCCCTGTTTGGACGCATCACCTCCTCATCCCCGCTCATCCCGATTCTCGCGAAAGGAACCAACGCCGCCGTCATCTCCATCGCGGTTCAAACAACGTCCGTCGGTCACTGGAAAATCACCTTCTCGCCTGAAATAGTTATCAATCGCGAAAACGTGGCCTCCGCTACCGCTGAACTCAACCACGCCATCGAGC
Organism: Verrucomicrobiota bacterium; assembly: GCA_041191265.1. GTDB lineage: Bacteria > Verrucomicrobiota > Verrucomicrobiia > Chthoniobacterales > Chthoniobacteraceae > JBEEPE01. Next base: position 7,706 of record JBEEPE010000196.1, read on the forward strand.
GAACTGTCCGCTCCGCGCCACGCGACTGGTTCTGGTCCCACGACCGATGGAAAACCCGAAAACCGATTCAACTCCTCCATTCGCGCGCGCGGCGCGAAGTCATCAGTCACGGAGTTCTCCACCCTTACCGGATCCTTTTCGCCTCCCCAGAAAAACAGACCGACGCAGAGCTCTGTATCCTCGCAGCCAGTTCGCTTCTCGCAGGACGCCCCGACGCAGAACTCCACATTGTCTGCCCCTCAACACTCCACGCGTTCTGGAAAACAACGCTGTCTCGAGCCATCGTCCATCCCCTCCTCGACTTACCCGCTCGTGAAATCGCCGCCCACCTCGCGCCCCTCTCCGGAGATGCGGCCGTCTCGCTCCACGAATCACCAAAATTCACCCTCGCCTGCCGCAAGGCAGGAGTCCCTCGCATCACTTCGCCCGCATCCTTCCCAAAACACCTCCAACAACAAAACCCTCTGCTGAAGGCCCAGGCAGAAACCCCACGTCCGGTGAGCGAACCCGCTCTGGCCCTGCTACAACACGTGGTTCACCTCGGCGGCCCCAACCGCGAACACCTCGATTCCCTGACGCTTCCCCAGACTCACATACGTCCCTAACCTTCCGCCCCTCACCCGCACACTATGAACCCTCTTCCCGGCTTCCGTGATTTCTATCCCGACGATTGCGCCAAACGTAACCACATTCTGGAGCACTGGAAAAAAACGGCCACCCGCTATGGATTCGCCGAGTACGATGGCCCAACACTTGAATCCGTAGAGGTTTATAAGAAAAAAAGCGGTGGCGAGCTGCTCGGACAACTCTTCGATTTTATCGACAAAGGCGATCGCCACGTCGCCCTGCGCCCCGAAATGACACCAACCCTCGCCCGAATGATCGTCGCCCGAGAGCGCGACTTCAAAAAGCCGATGAAGTGGTTCTGTGCCCCGTCATTCTTCCGCTACGAGAAACAACAACGCGGTCGCCTGCGTGAGTTCCTCCAACTCAACTGTGACATCATCGGAGATCCCTCGGAGTTTGCCGATGCGGAGCTTCTCGCGCTCGCCATCGATGTGCTCCGCGACCTCGGACTTTCTTCATCGGATTTCGTCCTGCGCCTGAGCGATCGCGAGGCCTGGACCAACTTCGCCAATCGTCATGAAATCACCGGCGAACGATTTGGTACCTTCCTCTCCCTCATCGACAAACTGGAGCGGATGACTCCAGCGGACGCTGACGCAAAACTTCAACCCTTTGGCCTAACGCTGGACACCGTCCGCGCCTTCATCGCCAATCCCGGCGATGCCGCTCCCAGACTCAATGCCATCCTCGAAAACCTCGCTGCCCGGGGACTGAAAGATTTCGTCTCCATCGATCTCACCATCGTTCGAGGTCTGGCGTACTACACCGGCATGGTCTTCGAAGTATTCGACCGCGCCAAAAACGAACGCGCACTCGCGGGTGGCGGACGATACGACACCCTCATCGAAACCATGAGCGATGGACGCATTCGACTTCCCGCACTTGGATTCGGGATGGGCGACGTTGTCCTAGCGAACCTAATCGAAGAGACGCCTGCAGCGCGTAATCAGCGAGATGCGTGGCTCTCGCAGGCATCCAGCCTCGATGCGTTCGTCATCATCGCAGCGCCAGAGCGCAGCGCAGAAGCGCTCGCCACCGTGCAATCGCTGCGAGACGCCGGGCTTCGAGTCGATTACGGCGTTCCCGGAGAGAAAGTGGGCAAGCA
>JBEEPE010000197.1:0-21568 GCA_041191265.1 Verrucomicrobiota bacterium
CACTGGCCTTACGGGTTGGCCCGCTGGGGGGACGGTGTGGTTGTGGGGGGATTTGTCGGACCTTTAGTCTTAGGGCCGAACAGGCGTTCGAAGAAGCTTCTTTTCTCAGGTTCTTTTGCCGAGGCCGGCAAACCCGTCGGCGCAGCACCCGTTTCGACCTCCGATTTAATCCCAGGTGCTGGCGCTTGGGTCGGCATCTTCACTGGGGTCGCCACTCCGCCCTGCACCTCCTCCGCGTCAGTCCGCGCCACCGCATTGAACTTTGTTCCATCCTTGTAGTTGACCGAGCCAATCTGCGCGAAACTCCCCGCAGCGGGCTCCAATCGAGTCACCCCAGGATCCCAGCCCTGCTCAACCTGAAAGGCTTGCTCAAGAATCCGCTGAGCCACCGGCGCAGCCACGTCCCCTCCCGACTTCGCGCCCTGCACCATCACGCAAACCGCATAACGCGGGGCGTCAAATGGCGCAAAAGCAATAAACCACGTGTGATTGTCTTTCTCCTTCTTCCCTTTCACCTCGCGCCAAAACTGGGCGGTTCCCGTCTTGCCCGCCACAACCTGCCCCTTGACCGCCGCCCGCTTCCCCGTTCCCCCGCCTTCGTTCACCACCTTCCACATCCCGCTCCGAACCAACTGAACATCAGATTCCTCCACGCCCATTTCCGGCAAACGCGCCCGAACCACCGGATCCCGCGGCGCCACCAGCGCTCCAGTCTCCGGATTAACCACATCCTTGCCCGATTGATCGCGGACGGCTCCGACGAGCTTCGGTAAATAGGAAGTCCCCCCATTGGCAATCGTCGCAGTCACCATCGCCATCTGTAAGGGCGACGCCTCCACCGACCCCTGACCAATCGAAACGTTCGCTGTGTACCCGTTCGACCAGCGCTCGCGCGGATTCACAGATCGCAACCAATCAGGGCCCGGCAGAATTCCCGCATCCTCACTCGTCAAGGGAAGTCCCGAATGTCGCCCCAACCCCAACGCCTCTCCCACCGCCACAATGTTCTCAATCCCTGCCGCATTCCCCCATTGATAGAAAAAGGCATTACAGGACACCTTCAACGCGTCCGGCAAACTCAGCATTCCATGCGGCGACAGATGCTTGTCCGTCACCCAACATTTCATGTACTTCGCACCGTAACTCACACCGCCCGCGCAAGAAAAAGTGCTCTTCACACCCAGTCCTTTGTGAAAACCAGCCAGCGCGGAGACCGTCTTATACGTCGATCCAGGGGCGTACCCCAAAATAGCACGATTCATCAACGGATGGGTCTCATCCTTGTTCAACGCATCCCAACCCGCTTGCGAAATACTTGGGATGAACGTGTTCGGGTCGTATGACGGTACGCTCGTCATCGCAAGAATCTCACCCGAGTTGGGATCCACCAAAACCGACGCGCCTCTCCCAATCTCTGCATCACGGAACGCCTTCTCCATCACATACTGCAACCGCACATCGACCGTCAGATACACGTTGTGCCCCTGCTGTGGCGCCACCCGCCGCACCTCCCCCTCAATCACACCCTTCACGTTCCGCTGCAAAACCCGAACCCCAGGAATCCCTTTCATCCACCGGTTCATCTTGTACTCCAACTGGTTCTTACCCTCCACGTCCGGTTGGTAAAACGTGTACTCGCGAATGTCCGGCAACTTTTCCAAGTTCAACGCAGGCCCCACATACCCCAAAAAGTGCGCCCCCAACGCACCAAACACGTACTGCCGGACCGGTCGAAGCGCCACATCCACCCCCGGCAACCCCACGTTATGCTCGGCAAAGCGAGCCACCGCCCCAAAATCTAACTCCTCCGAATATGCGAACGGCACCTCCGTGTTGTTGCGAAAATGCCGACGCAACCGATCTTCACTGTAAGGACGTGCCAAGTTCAAATCCGTCAACCGAGGTAAAATGGTCGAGTTAACAATCGAAACAATGTCCTCCTCCCGCTTCACCGTGAGCATCTGACGCACCGGTTGAGTGTACTTCATCATCGGAGGAGTCCCGTATTGCTGCCGATATCCGCGCACCATATCCGGCAAGTAGAAGTCTAACTCATAACTCGCTCGGTTCCCCACCAGCGTTATTCCATTCCGGTCACGTATCTCTCCGCGCACAGCAGGGATACGGACCGTCACCTCCGACCGCGCAGCAATCTTTCGTGTCCAGTGCTCCCCCCGCGCAATCTGCTCCCACCACAACTTGCCCACAAGCGTCACCATCCCCGCAACCACCACTGCGGCAACAAAGTAAACCCGAACCTCGGCACTCGGCCCCGTAACCCGTCTGTTCTCGCGTCGCATGGCTACGGGTCCCTTTCAAACTCTCTCAGATTCGAGTGCCCCATCAACCGACCCAAATAACGCAACGCCATCGAAACAAACGGAGCGAGAACCAATGCAAGAAGCCCAGGACCAATCACTCGCGCCCAAATCACTGCTCCAAACTCAAAGTGAATCGGCTCCCTGCGCACGGACAGCAACACAAACTCAAGCAACACCGCTATCGAAGTTCCAATCCCCGAAGCCAAACAGTGAACTTCCCACCGTCCCCTCGCAAAAAGCGGCTGGAAACCATTCAAAATCAACCCAAACAAGCCAAACACACCCACCGACCACCCCACCCCAATTTCAAAGCCCACTCCATTCCAATGCGCATGCAGCAAATCCCAAATCCCACCCCCAAACGCCACCAATACGAGCGCCCGAGGTAAGTTGAACATCAACGCACCGTGAAACAGCACCATCGGCAGCAAATAAATCCGACCACCCGATGGCAACATCGGCAGAAAGTACTGCGCCACAATCACCAACGGAATCAGTAAAATGTGGAACGCGTAAAACATCACTTCTCCCCAATCACCACAAAAACATCCTGCAATGTCATCAAATCCACCGCCGACACCAACGAAGCAAAACCGTCCAACTCCCGCACCCGATACCGATCAACTGTCCCCAATAAAATCCCCGCAGGAAACACCCCCCCCAAACCCGACGTGTAAACCCTCATCCCCGCCTTCAAGTTCGCCTGCTTCGTCAAAAACTGGAGCCCAATCACCGGAACACCCCCACCCGACGTTCGCTCCCCAGAAACAATCCCCTGCTCCCGCGTCCCCTCCACCGCAGCCGAAACCTTGCAACTCTCATCGGAAATCAGCAGCACCACACAATCACTCTCCGACACAATCGACGTCTTCCCCACTAACCCCGCCTCCGTCACCACCGGCATATCAATCCGAACACCATCCCGACTGCCACGGTCAATCATCACCGTGTTGTACCAAGTCGACGAATCCCGACCGATCACCCGACTCGACACAAGCCTGAACCGCGCGCGATCCCGATAAACCAACGCCTTCCGTAACTGCGTGTTCTCAGCCTCCAAACCCCGAAGCGTCAGATTGGTGGCCTGCAACTCCTGATTCGTAATCCGCAACTGCTTGTTCTCCGACTCCAGCTGTTCCAACGTTTTTATCCCCTCTCGTAACGCAGAAAATCGCCGTTCAATCGACGAACCCGTCCTCAAAAACGGCGACATCAACCGCAACGCCATCGCCTGCAAATAACGAATCCCCCCCGGCGTGGACGCCCACACGGAAAAAAAGGCGAGCGAGGCCAGAAAGACCACCACCGTAATCACGTTGCTCCGCCCGGCACGCATCGTTCAGTGGCTTTCTTGGTTCAAATCACCCGAACTCCAGATTCCGCTACCCTAGACGTCTCAATGACGGGACTCGCTCGCCGTCGCAACCTGTCGCAGAAACTTTAACTCCTGCAACGCGCGCCCCGTTCCCTCCGCCACCGCACTCAACGGATCTTCCGCAACGTGCACCGGCAACCCCGTCTCATCCATCAACAGCCGATCCAACCCCCGCAACAGCGCCCCGCCCCCCGCCAACACCAAGCCCCGATCCACCAAGTCCGCTGCCAACTCTGGCGGACACCGCTCCAAAGTCACACGCACAGAATCCACAATCGTCGAAATCGGCTCCAACAACGCCGCCCGAACCTCCTGCGAAGTAATCGTCAGCGTTTTTGGCAAACCAGCCGCCAAATCCCGCCCCTTCACCTCCATCGTCGCCTCCCGCTCCAGCGGATACGCCGACCCAATCTTGATCTTAATGTCCTCCGCCGTCCGCTCCCCAATCATCAAGTTGTAAGCCCGCTTCATGTACTGAACCAAAGCCTCATCCAACTCATCCCCTGCCACACGAACCGACCGCGCAAAAACGATCCCCGATAGAGAAATCAACGCCACCTCCGTCGTCCCCCCACCAATATCGATAATCATATTCCCCGCCGCATCCTGTACCGGTAAACCACAACCAATCGCTGCCGCCATCGGCTCCTCAATCAGGTGCACCTCCCGCGCCCCCGCCCGCAACGCCGAATCCTTCACCGCACGCTTCTCCACCTCCGTAATCCCCGACGGAATCGCCACCACAACGCGCGGACGCGGACGAAACACCGTCCGCTTTCCATGCACCTTCTGGATAAAATGCCGAAGCATCGCCTCCGTAATCTCAAAGTCTGCAATCACCCCATCCTTCAAAGGCCGAATCGCCACGATGCTCCCCGGCGTCCTCCCAAGCATCCGCTTCGCCTCGTCGCCAACCGCAAGCGGCCGATTGGTGCCCGCCTGCACCGCCACCACCGACGGTTCACGCAGCACAATCCCATGGTCACGAACGTACACCAGCGTGTTCGCCGTCCCCAAATCGATGCCCATGTCGTTCGAAAACAACCCAAAAAGTCCGTTCAACATTCGGTATTCCTCAAAAAAACTGATTCCGGCCCCCAAGAGGTCCGCCCCGCCCGCCGGTCCCGATGCCGTCATCGGCCAAAATCGTCCAGCCAGTTGGGTCCATGAGGCTATGCCCCCCTCCGAAGGGGTCAAAACGAAATCCAAAACACCACCACCACGCCCCCCAAAAACAGCCGCCCCTTTTTTCCGAACCGCCATTTCTCGGAAGCAAGCCGATTCGACGCATCGCCTCTCCAACTGCGCTGCGACCTCGTTAACACACCGTCAGCCAAGAGGCGGTTTGCGCGAACGGTATCTGTCCAAAAGCTGTTTTCTCTCCGAAGTAGGCAACCGCTCGATGGCGTAACGCAACATCGTTCGCGGCATGTGAGCCCCGTGCGCCTCAAGAAAACTCAAAACGGGCGCCGCATTTTTTTTGAAGGCTTCCCGCAGCATCCAACCACACGCCTTGTGCATCAGGTCTTGAACGTCCCCCAAAAGACGCCGCACCAACCGAAACGTCCACTCCAACTCACCCGCTCGGATGAATGCCAACGTGGCGACCACCGCCACCCGCCGCTCCCATAAAACCGGCGAACCCGCCAGAACATCCAGCACCCCACGATCTCTACCCAACAACCAATCCCCGAGAACCTGGGGAGCACTCGAATCAACCAAATCCCAGTTGTTAACGAACGCCAGATTGCTCAAGTACAGCCGCGCCAATCGGTCCCTTGACGCTTCCTCCCCTCGCACTCCCTGAAAACGAGCCACCAAACTCAACAGCGCCAACAACCGTTCCTCGTGCCAAACCGAGCGGAGCAACTCCTCCAACTCCGCCTCACTCAGATTCCCTGCCGCAGGCAATAACGCGCGTAATCTCGGCACGCTCACTCCCAAAAACAGGTCACCCTCCGCGTAATCCCCGCGGCCCGTCTTGAAATACCGCCGAGCAAGCCGCGCCGAAGCTTCCGAGCCCATCGCTCGAATGCGTCCGCGAAGCTCATCCAGCGAGGCCATCGTTCAAATCAACGGCGCAAAAAAAACTCACTCAACCCGCACCAGCATGACCCGACGCAAATCCATCACAGCACCCCCCTTTTTCTCATGCGGACGAACCGAAACCGTCGTGCTTCCCGCAGGCAGTTCCAAAACCCCCACGCGCTTCGGCACGAAGCGCTGAAAATGTCCGGTATCCTCCACCGTAAACCGCGCGCTCTGCTCACCCACCCGCACATCAACCGTCGAACCACCCTTCACACAACCCTGCAAAACCTCGACCGCGTAACGCCCCGCCTGAGGCACCTCGCAACTCCACTCCGCGTAGTCCGCAGGGTTAACCCAGAAACCCAACGTGTCCTTCTGTGGAAGGTCTTCGTATCGAAGCTTTTCCCCCACCACTCGCGCATGCTTTGCCTCCAGCATCACAAGTCCAGCAGGCGCAGACGCATCCACGAGAGAAGCAAGCCGCTTCGGACTCGCACCATCCATGGCCTCACGCCAAGACGCCATCGAACGAGACATCTCCAAGGCCGTCGAACGCCGCTCCACCACGGAGGCATCGAAGCCCCCATAGCACGCATCCCACAGCCGAGGCTGATAGGACGAGTTCCCCTGAGGCATCGATGCGCCAACGCTTCGACGCCATCCCTCCAGCTTGCCACGCATCGCCGCCACCTTTGCCGGATCAGACGCTGCAACATCCTTCTGCTCCGAAGGATCCGACTCCACGTTAAACAGTTCCAAACGCCCGTCCTCGTAGTGCTCAATTAACTTCCAATCTCCCTCACGAACCGCACCCGATGGGCGCCCCCCCTGATTCGTGTAGTTCGGCATGTGCCAAAACAGAGGGCGTACGTCGAGGGCGCTCCGGCCAAAAAGTACCGATCCAATGCTGCGGTAATCACTCGGCTGACTTGGCGCCGCACCCGCCATCTCCAAAAACGTCGGAACCAAATCGGCGAGGACGACCGGATCTTGCACCAATCCCGGAGCAATCTTGCCGGGCCACCGCACCAATAGCGGCTCCCGAAGGCCACCCTCGTACAGGAAGCCCTTGCCCGCACGAAACGGCGTGTTGTGCGTCGCTGGAGTCGTCGCCGTCGCAGGCAACTCCAGCACATGAAGCCCTCCGTTGTCCGAACAAAACACCACCATGGTTTTCTCCCGAAGACCCAATGAATCGATCTGTTCGAGCACCCTTCCCACCGCAATATCGAGCGTCTCAATCATCGCCGCGTAAACCGGATTGAAAGCGTTGGCATTCGCCGAAACCCGTTCTGGCTGCGCGTTCAACGGCACGTGCGGATTATCAAGGGCCATGTAGAGGAAAAATGGATTCGCCGCATTTTTCTGCAAAAACTCAATCGCCTTGGCCGCTTGCCCAAACTCACCTTTTCCCCCTTCAACCTCGCTCGGCTGAGTGTTGGGTTTACCCGCAAAAACGTAGTCAAACCCCCTCGAAGCCGGATCCAAAGGTGGCCGAGCACCCAGATGCCATTTGCCCACGCAGCCCGTCGCATAACCCACCTTTTTGAGCTTCTCCGCAATCGTCTCCGCATCCGCCTTCAACCCCGCCGGCAGCGCTGGTTGCAGAAGTCGATGGCCAGGCCAATCCACGCGCCCCGGAAGAAAACTCGTAATCTGCAACCGTGCAGGATGCTGTCCCGTCATCAATGCAGCCCGAGTGGGCGAACAAACAGCCGCCGGAGCATACGCACACGTGAAGCGCTTCCCCTCGTTCGCAAGCCGATCCAAGTTTGGCGTCCGGTGCTCCGCGCGCCCGTAGCACCCGAGATCGTTAATCCCAAGATCGTCCGCCAAAAACACAACAATGTTGGGCTTTTCAGCCGGCGCCGCCGTAACCGCAAAAACACAGAGCAGAAAAACCAACGGGGAGAAGATTCGTTTCATACCAAAACCCCTCCAATCAAACGCCCCGCCCCAACAAGCACCAACCTAATTCCCCAACGCAACTCCACGACGCAACTCCACCAATACAACCCCGTGCAAACCCGCTACCCCTTCGCCAGATTCGTCCAAAATGCCCCCCGCGAAACTCTAATCCGCTGGCTTAACCCACTCACAAAGCACCGCTTGCACCATGATTGTCCATCCCCCCCTTGCCCCACCAATGCATCACAACTTCTTCTCACTCCGCTGACTGCGGAGGTGAATCGTCTTGTGCTCCAGATCATGAATCGCGCGGATGTAACGGACCGTACGGCTCTTCGCCCGCATCAGAATCGACGTCGTAGTGGCCTTCTTTCCCCGAACCTTCACCCCCGGCAACAGCGAACTGTCGCTAATCCCCGTCGCACAAAACATCGCGCTCTCTCCAATCACCAAATCATCGCACCCATACACCTTGCGGGTCGCCTCCACCCCAACCTCCGCCTCCACGCTGAGCCGCTCCGCATCATCCTTCGGCCACATCCGCAACAACATCGCTCCACCCAACGCCTTCAACGCCGCCGCCGTTAAAATCCCCTCCGGCGAACCCCCAATCCCGTAGTACAAATCCACCCCCGAATCCACCAGCGAAGGCGATACCGCCGCCGTAATGTCCCCGTCCGTGATCAAACGCAACGCCGCACCGCAACGCCGCACCTCATCGATAATCTTGGCGTGACGCGGACGATTCATTGTCATCACCACCAACTCCGGCACCCGCTTCCCCAACGCCTTCGCCACCAACCCCAAGGTCCGCTCCAACGGAGCATCCAAATCGAGCGGATCCATCCCCGCTTCAATCGCCGCCACCACCTCCGGACCAAACGCCAGTTTCTCCGAATAAAACGCCGGCAAGTTCACCATCGAATGCGCAGCCCCTTCCGGACGCTGACTCGCCGCCATCACCGAAATGCTGTTGGGCAACCCCGCCGCAATGTTCGATGTCCCGTCAATCGGGTCCAATGCGATGTCAAACCGAGGCGCCCCCGGACGCCACGTCCCCAAATGCTCTCCCAAAAAAATCCCTGGCGCATTGTCTTTAATCCCTTCCCCAATCACGACTTCTCCACAGACATCCACCAAATCAAAGACCCCATAAATCGCGTCACACGCAGCCGCATCCGCCTTCTCCTTCTCGCCTCGACCCAACCAAGCTAGACTATTCAACGCCGCGTTTTCCGTCGCGCGAACAAACTCAAACTCGATCGTGCGTTCAGGGTCGGAAACAGAAAGGGATGCGCTCATGGATCTAATACTCAGGGGGGTAAACTCCTCAGGGAAAAGGGTCAATCGACGAAACGCGACCCCATGTGCTCCTGTAAGACGGCAAAAAAACAAACAGTTACAGTTGATTTGTCGAGCAATCCCCTTCGCGCCCCCTCGGTTTCCCCTCCCATTCAGAAGGCCTCTGAACGCAAGCCTCCGCCGCGCCACCGGGCACGCCAACCGCTCCCCGAACGCGACAAACACCATGCCGTCCATCCACTATCGCCTTTCCAGAACGGTCAGCTTCCTCCTCGGCATCCTCTTCGCGAGCACCGTTTCATCTGCCGAACGTCGAACAGCACCCCTCATCCTCAACCAAGGCGGAACTGCCGAAAAACCCGCCATTTTCGATGGCAACGGGATGGTCATCGACCTCGGAACCGACATCACCGACAGCCCGTGGCAAATCAACGGAGACATCTGGACTCTCCCAAAACTCCCACCCCCCAACGCTCCCATCATGGCCGGCCAGTACGCCGCCCTCTTCATCGACGAACAGCCAGTCGCCGTGCCTCGCGACCTCGAAGCCGAAGCCAACCAGCCAAATCGAAAGTCACGGTGCTACGTCACCCCTTCAAAGCTAAAACCCGGACAGGCCGGCTTCACGGAAGAGGGCGGGCTCTACTTCCGCTGGCCGGTCGGAAAACTTCCGGGGAAGTCCCGCATCATTCTGCCTCCCAAAGAAGGCACCAGCGCCGTCACCATCGCCTGTTCACACATCATCGTTCGTAACATCACGGCGAAATACGCGTCTAACGACGGATTCAACATCCACGGAAAATGGGTCGGCGTTCAACTCGAAGACGTGAAGGCCTTTAGTAACGGCGACGAAGGCATCAGCGCCCATGACGAAGTCGAAATGAGCGTGCGGCGGGCCGAAGTCGCTTGGAACGGATCCACCGCAGGAGGGGTGGCGGACGTCAACCAGTGCGTCACCGCCTACGAGAACTGCATTCTCCACGACAACGCGGGCGCCGCTTTCCACTTCTCCGGAAAAAGCCACTCAGCAACCGATTGCCATATCTATCACCAAGAGAAAGACTTCAGCGTCGCAAAAGGAACCGCCGTCACCCTCAACCGCATCAAATGGGATCGCGAAAAATCCAAGTGAACCGCGAAATCACATTGAGAATGCCACCCCAGTGGCAGACGTACCGTAAGGACAGAAATCGGTCCACGCCTCCATGCTCAACCTGATATCTACCCCCACCCATCCGAGTCGGTTCCGTTGGTGGGCCCCAGGGATTCTCATGGCAGGCCTGATTGGAGCTCTTGTCGCAGCAGACCTGCTGCTCAACGGTCTGCTCAACCACCTCCCGGAGTGGCTCATCGTTGCTGCCCTGGCGACCCCATGGATTCTCCCGCTGCGGAGCCTCTTCAAACGGTCATGGAAGGAATCAGCCGTCCAAGCCATTTCACTCGCCACTGGAATGGGCATCGGAATGGCCGGGCTCTGGTTCACGTACGCCACCCTAAACCAACGCACCCCCGCCCATCCGTTCCCCGATTCGCTCACCTCCGCGGCCGCATCCGGCACTCCCATCCACGAGCCTCGAGACCCGAACGAATCAACCCTCATCGGAAACTTAGCAAAAGAAGCGACTCCGGAACCCACGCCCCAAATCGGCTCGATGCCTCCAGATTTGGTGCTCAAAAAAGGCCCTCAAGGAGGCATGTACTCTGCCGAAGTCCGCACAAACCCCGGCGAGCCTGGTACCCTGTTCTTACTGGCTTTCGAGCATTCCTCAAACACGCCCCTCTCCGAATCATCACCAAATCCAGAGCGACAAATCAGCATCGCCACGCGCCACCCCGCTCGGTACTCCGCCCAACCAGACGAGATCTTCACTTCGTCCGTGGACTTCAAACTCACAGACGGAGTCTGGGGCCAGTTTTACGCCGCCCGCATCGAACTCTGGTTTTCCCCCGCGTCAGGGTCCCCACCCCGCCGCCTCCACGCCAAAGTCTTCAGAGTCGAGGGCTGGCAACGCTGAGCTATAACAACCCCGATGCCGCAAGCACGTTTCCCGCTAAGAATCGAAGGGAAATCTCGTTCCCCATTTTACTAAGGCCACACGTTCTCCCCTGAAATGAAACCAAGCTTTCTCCTCTCCTCCGCGATCTCGGCACTTCTCGCGAACAGCGCTTTCGCAGCAGACGCTTCGACAAAAGCCGTCAGTTACTACAAAGACATCCGGCCCATCTTCCAAGCCAACTGCCAAGGATGTCACCAACCTGCCAAAGCGCGTGGCGGTTACGTGATGACCGATTTCAAAAAACTGCTCGCAGGCGGAGAGAAAGACGGAGTGGCCATCGTTCCCGGAGATGCGACCAAAGGCTCGCTCCTCGAACAAATCACGCCAAAGGACGGACAGGCCGAGATGCCCAAAAACAAGCCGCCGCTCCACGAACTCGAAATCGCCCTCGTTCGACGCTGGATTGCCGAAGGCGCCAAGGACGACACGCCCGCCGATGCAAAAAAACACTTCGACGCGGCCAACCCGCCCACCTACTCCCGTCTCCCCGTCGTCGCCTCGGTCGACATCAGCCCCGACGGCACTCTCGTCGCGGTCGCAGGTTTCCATGAAATCCTCCTTCACAAAACGGACGGCTCCGGCCTCGCCGCACGCCTAGTAGGAATGTCAGAGCGCGTCCAATCCGTGCGCTTCTCTCCCGATGGAAAGCGACTGGCCGCCGCCGCAGGCGATCCAGGCCGACTCGGAGAAGTCCAAGTCTGGGACGTTGCTTCGAAAGAGCTCAAACTCTCCGCACCCGTCGGATGGGACACACTCTACGGCGTCAGCTGGTCGCCCGATGGCTCAAAAATCGCCTTCGGCTGCCCCGACAACACCGTCCGCGCCATCGATGCGTCGAACGGTAAGCAGTTGCTCCAAATGGGCTCCCACAACGACTGGGTGCTCGAAACCACGTTCAACGCCGCAGGAGATCATGTGATCTCCGTCGGCCGCGACATGACCGCAAAACTCAGCGAACTCGAAACGCAACGGTTCATCGACAACCTCACGTCCATCACGCCCGGCGCCCTCCGCGGAGGAATCAACTCCGTGGACAAGCACCCAGTCGATAACACCGTCGTCGTCGGTGGATCGGACGGTGCGCCCCAGCTCTTCCAAATCTTCCGGACGTCCGCGCGAAAAATCGGCGACAACGCTAACCTCATCCGCAAACACACCGAACTGCCCGGTCGCATCTTTGCCGTTCGCGTCTCCGGCAATGGAAAACGTTTCGTTGCAGGCAGTGCCCTGAACGGCTCAGGCGCTGTCGCCATCTACTCGTTGTCCTCAGAAAACGATCAACCAGCTGATATCAAAGCCATCCGCGCGAAAGATCCCGGACAACGGAACGGCGAGGAAAACAAGAAGCTGAACGAGTTCAACGAACAGTTCGCCAAACCACTGGCACGCCTCGATCTACCCCAATCCACCGTCTACGCCGTTAGCATCAATCAAGACGGATCCCTCACCGCAGCTGCCGGTTCTGACGGACTCATCCGGATTCTCGATCAAGACGGTAAAGTGAAACGCGAGTTCCCAGCGGCCCCTGTTTCCAAACCCGCCTCCGTGCCGCTTTCGCCAAAGAAATCCGCCCCCGCACGTCAGGACGACGCGAAGCAAGACGCTGAACCTCGACCCGCTTCCAAAATCAAATCCCTCGCGGTCAGCCCAGCCAGCGCCGTCATCCAAGGCAAAGCGGGCTACGTCCAGACCGTCGTGACCGCCACGCTCGAAAACGGAGACCGCATCGACGTCACCCGTTCGGCAAAGTTTGTCGCCCGCACGCCTATCGCGCAAATCACGCCCCGTGGGCGGATTGAGCCACTAGCGGATGGAAAATCCTCAGTCGAAATCACCATCGACGGCGCCCGTGCGGAACTCCCGCTCGAAATCGCCGGAACCAAAACCGCCTACAGCGCAGACTTCATCCGCGACGTTAACCCCGTCCTCACGAAGCTCGGTTGCAACCAAGGAACCTGCCACGGCTCCAAAGAAGGCAAAGGCGGCTTCAAACTCTCCCTCCGCGGATACGATCCGGAATATGACCTTCGCACGCTCACCGATGACATGGCCTCGCGGCGCGTGACCATCGCGTCACCAGACGACAGCTTGATGCTGCTTAAAACCATTGCCGAGGTTCCCCACGAAGGAGGGCGGCGCACAGAGGCCGACACCCACTACTACGGCATCCTCCGAGAATGGATCTCGGGCGGAGCGACGCTCAATCCCGCTTCAGCAAAAGTGGTTTCCATCAGCCTGCATCCAGAAAACCCCGTCACGCAGTTGCCGGGCGCGCGCCAGCAATTCCGCATCATCGCAAAGTTCGCTGACAACTCGTCGCGCGACGTCACCGCGGAATCCTTCATCGAGAGCGGGAATGGCGACGTCGCAACCGCTGACCAGTCCGGCCTCATCACCACGCTCCGACGCGGCGAAGCCCCCGTCCTCGCTCGGTACGAAGGCAACTACGCCGCCACAACCCTGACGGTCATGGGCGACCGGGACGGCTTCCAATGGCAGGAACCAGAATCTTGGGGACGAATCGACGAACTCGTCGCAGCCAAATGGAAACGGATGCGCATCGAACCTTCTGGCATCGCCTCCGATGCCGAGTTCCTCCGCCGCGCCCACCTCGACCTCACCGGTCTTCCTCCCTCGGCAGATGCCGTCCGCGCCTTCCTGTCCGACACACGCGACACGCGAACCAAACGCGCTGCCGCCATCGATTCCCTCATCGGAACGCCCGACTTCGTCGAATACTGGACCAACAAATGGGCCGACTTGCTGCAAGTGAATGCGAAGTTCCTCGGCGGCAAAGGAGCCGAGTCTTTCCGAAACTGGATTCGTCAGGAAATCGCAGACAACACGCCCTACGACCGCTTCGTCTCCAAAATCCTGACCGCCTCGGGTTCAAACAAGGACAACCCCGCTGCCAGTTACTGGAAGATTCTGCGCACCCCAGCAGAAGCGATGGAAAACACCACGCACCTCTTCCTCGCAACGCGCTTCAACTGCAACAAGTGCCACGACCATCCCTTCGAGCGCTGGACGCAGGATCAGTACTACCACACCGCCGCCTACTTCGCGCAGTTCCAGCTGAAAGCAGACCCCTCGTCAGGCGATCAGCGCATCGGCGGGACAGCAGTCGAAGGTGCCAAACCCCTCTACGAAATCGTCGCGGACGCACCCGGCGGCGAGATCAAGCACGACCGTACCGGAAAAGTCACTCCGCCCGAGTTCCCCTTCCCCGCGAAACTCGAGGTTCAGGAGAAAGCCTCGCGGCGCGAAGCCCTTGCATCGTGGATGACGGCTCCCGACAACCGCTTCTTCGCATCGAGCTATGTCAACCGCCTCTGGGGCTACCTGCTCGGCGTTGGCATCATCGAACCCATCGACGACATTCGCGCGGGAAATCCGCCCACCAACCCGGAACTCCTCGAATACCTCACCAAAGAGTTCGTCCAAAGCGGCTTCAACACCCGCCACATCATTCAACTCGTCTGCAAATCGAGAACCTACCAGCTATCCATCAAAACCAACCGCTGGAATGAAGACGACAAAACCAACTACTCCCACGCCCTCGCCCGTCGTCTCAGCGCAGAGACACTCGTCGACGCCGTTCACACCGTGACCGGTTCAGCCTCGGCCTTCCCCGGCGCAGCAAAAGGTGCGCGCGCCGCTTCCTTGTTCGATCTCGGCAGCGACCTCCCAGGCGGATTGCTCGGCACGCTCGGACGCCCCGCTCGCGAAAGCGCTTGCGAGTGTGAACGGAGCAACGACATCCGTCTCGGCTCGGTCATGGCACTCCTCAGCGGACAAGCCATCAGCCAAGCAATCCAGTCGCCCGAAAACGCGATTGCGAAACTGGTCGCGACACAGCCCGACGACCGAAAAGCCATCGAAGAACTGTTCATCCGCGTCCTCGCTCGGAAACCCACGGAACCCGAAATCGACGCTACCCTCAAAAACCTCGGCCGCATCAATGACGACCACCAGAAAGTGGTCAAGCAACGCGACGAGCTGGAAAAGAAACATGCCCCCGCCATCGCCGCCGCAGAAGCCGCGCGCAAAGCGGAAATGAACAAAACCAAGCCCCCGCTCGACGCCTACGAAGCAGAAACCAAGTTCTACCGCGACGAGCGCGAGCGCGTCCGCAAAGAACGAATCGCCCAAGCCGAGGCCGCCGCCGCTGCGTACGAAAAGGACTTCACCCTGCGCCTGACCGGCTGGAGCGCCCAGCAGGCTTCAACAAAGCAAGAAACCCTCTGGGATCGTTCGACGCCCGTCGCCAATGCCACCGATGGCGTTCGCCTCACCGTAGATAAGCAAGGTCTCGTGGTATCAACCGGACAAAACCGCAAAGCCGATTACACGGTCGAACTCGACCTCGCTAAAGCCGGCACCACAGGCGTCCTCCTCGAACTCTTACCCGACTCCAGCCTGCCAGGCTTCGGTCCCGGCCGAGGCGACGCCGGCACGGTTTTCATCAACGAAATCTCCGCGACACTCGCTCCCAAAGGAAAACCGGACGCCGCCATCAAGTTCGCCGCCGCCGCCGCCTCATTCGAAACCAAGGACAATCCCGCCGCACAGCTCATCGACGGGAAAGCCGATCCGAAGAACGGATGGAGCCTCGCAGGCGGCAACGGAGTTCGCCGCCTCGTGATGCTCAAACTCCCGCAACCGACTGAATCAGCGGGAGCCCGACTAAAACTCAAAATCGTCCAGCGCGGAGTCGCTGACGGAGCCTTGATTGCACGATTCCGTGTTTGGTCGACCACAGCCTCCAACCCGCTCCAAGCCGGCATTGCGTCAGACTTGCAGGCCCTTCTGGCAAAGGATGATAAGACGAGGACAGCTGATGACAAAAAACAAATCGCCACGACCTACCGCGTGCTCGACGACGAGTACTGGATTCGGACGAGAGCAGTATCGGAAGCGAAGCAGGCTCTGCCAGCAGACCCGAAACACGAGTCACTCAAAGCCGCCTACGCCAAAGCCAGTGAACCCATCCGCTTGGACGCTCAACTGGTTCAATCGCGCATCGACGCAGAGTCCAGCACCCGGCAAGTGAACAATCGCAGGTTAACCGCAATGCAAGACCTGACTTGGGCGCTCATCAACAGCTCAGCGTTCCTCTTCAACCGATGATTTCTCCCACCGACTTTCACGAAATAATCCATTGCACCACAGAAACTCACGCGGCCCATCAACTGCTATAAACACCTCAACCAATCCCCTCCTATGATTCACATCCCCGGCGGTCTCAACAACGATCTCTGTGATCCCAACATGAAAGTGACACGGCGCGACCTCGTGCGCGTCGGTTCAACGGGCCTCCTCGGCCTTTCGCTAGCGTCCATGCTTCGCAATGAAGCCCACGCCGAATCCAACAAAACGGGCGGCGCAGGTTGGAACAAGGCCAAGAGCGTCGTCATGATCTACCTCCAAGGTGGACCAAGCCACCTCGACCTCTGGGACCCCAAGGAAAACGTCCCCGATAACATCCGGAGCGCATTCAAAAACATCCCGACCAAAATCCCCGGAATCAACTACACGGAAGTCCTGCCGAACCTTGCCAAGGTGAACGACAAGTTTTCCATGATCCGCTCGATGAGCTACACGCCAAACGGTCTCTTCAACCACACGGCGGCCATCTACCAAATCATGACCGGATACACCACCGACAAGGTGAGCCCGTCCGGACAACTCGAACCCCCAGACCCGAAAGATTTCCCCAACTTCGGCGCAAACATCGTGCGCCTCAAACCGTCGGAGCAACCCATGCTCCCGTTCGTCATGCTCCCCCGCCCGCTTCAGGAGTCCAACGTCGTGGGCAAAGGCGGCACCGCAGGCTTCCTCGGGAAAGCGTTCGATCCGTACACCCTGTACCCCCCCGGCGACGATCTCGACATGGGTAAAATGGACCGAATCCAAATCGAAGATCTCAAACTCCCACCCGAAGTCTTCGGCCTCCGCCTCCAACGCCGCGCTGACCTCCGCAGCGCCATCGAAAAAGCGATGCCGGAAGTCGAGAAAGCCGTCGAAAAGTTCAACCTCGACGACTACTACCAGAAAGCCCTGAACCTCATCGTCTCCGGCCGCGCTCGGAACGCCTTCGACCTCAACCAAGAAACTGACGCGATGCGGGATCGCTACGGACGCAACACCTTCGGCCAAAGCTGCCTGCTCGCTCGCCGCCTCATCGAAGCCGGCACTCGAGTCGTCGAAGTCATCTGGCCCAAGGTCGCGAACTCCGACAAACACTCGTGGGATCATCATGTCGGCCTCACCGACCGGATGAAAAACAACTCTGCTCCCATGCTCGACAACGGTCTGTCCGCCTTCTTCGCGGACATGGATTCGCGCGGATTGCTCGACGAAACGCTCGTAGTCGTGATTGGCGAGTTTGGCCGTGCCCCGCAAAAAGGCGTCAGCACCTCCGGCAACGGCAACAGTGCCGACGGCCGCGACCACTGGCCTTATTGCTACACCTCCATCGTGGCCGGCGCCGGAACCAAACGCGGCTTCGTGCTGGGATCGAGCGACAAAACGGGGAGCAGCCCAGCGGAAGATCCCGTCCACCCCACCGAGCTTCTCGCAACCATGTACAATGCGGTCGGCATCGAACCTGAAACCGTGGTTTACAACCACCTCAACCAACCCCGCGAACTCGTTAAGGCGAAGCCGGTCTCAAAACTGTTCGCCTAAACCGAAATCTAAGTGGACTCGACCAAGCCGGATATTTCTGGCGGTCTTCCCTCTCTGGCGCGGCCACTCGGCCGCGCCTTTTTCGTAAAGTCGCCTCCTCCGTCAGAGGAATGGCTTCCCTGTTTACCCAACACCCACTCTCGTTCGACACTAGCCCCATGAGCAGCAGCCCCCTCAACTACACGTTCGCAAGCGACAACACCTCCGGAGCCTGCCCCGAAGTCCTCGAAGCAATCATTGCCGCCAATGCGGGCCGCGTTCCGTCCTACGGCGACGACCCTTTCACCGCTGATGCAGCCGACGCGTTCCGCGAACTTTTCGAAACCAACTGCGACGTTTACTTCGTTTTCAATGGAACCGCTGCCAACTCCCTCTCCCTCGCAAGTTTGTGCCAGTCCTACCACAGCGTCATCACCCACGAGACTTCTCACGTCGAAACCGATGAATGCGGCGCACCCGAGTTCTTCTCGAACGGCACCAAACTCCTCACCGCACCGGGCCCCCTCGGTAAACTTGATCCCGATGCCGTCGAAAAAATCGCCACCAAGCGGCGCGACATCCATTTCCCGAAGCCTAAGGCCCTCACCCTCAGCTGTCCCACCGAACTCGGCACGGTCTACACCCCAGCCGAAATTCGACAACTCGGCGACGTCTGCAAACGCATCGGGCTCAAGTTCCATATGGATGGTGCCCGCTTCGCAAACGCGATCGCATCGCTGGGAGTGAAACCCGCTGAACTCACGTGGAAAGCAGGCGTTGACGTGCTTTCCTTCGGCGGCACCAAGCTCGGCATGCCCTGCGGCGAGGCCGTCGTGTTCTTTGACCGAACACTCGGCGAAGAGTTCGCATACCGCTGCAAGCAATCTGGCCAACTCGCCTCAAAAATGCGTTTTCTTTCAGCACCTTGGCGAGCCGTTCTCAAAGACGGCACTTGGTTGCGTCTCGCCAACTCTGCCAACCAGTTCGCACGCCGCCTAGCCGACGGCCTTGCCGCAATCCCAGGCGTCAACATCCTCTATCCCGTCGAGGCCAATGGCGTTTTCGCGGCCCTCTCCCCAGAAGTCCATGCCCGCATCCAAGCCGCTGGCTGGAAATACTACGTCTTCATCGGAGGCGGAGCCCGCTTCATGTGCTCTTGGAGCACCACCGCCGAAGACGTCGAAAACCTTCTAGCCGCCGCCCGAGGCACTCAATAGGTCCCGCCCCGCTGATCCCCCAATCCAGAGCGCCATCCCCCATCACCGCATCTGAGCGGCGTTTACTTCTTCGTAGCCTTCTCAATCTTGGCGAGATACTTCGCCGGGTCTTTGTCGAACGACTTCAAACAGCTCTTGCAACAAAACTGCACTTCCTTCCCCTTGTGCTCGTGAACGTAGGACTTGCCCATTGAGCCAAGCTTCTCTCCCGAAACCACACACGTCGTGAGCGGATAGGCAGGCTTCTCCGCCTTCACCTCATCCGCACCCACGACAGAAAAACTCGGGAACACCAAGCATGCGCCGAGAACCAACACACTCACCCACGAAAGATTCAGTGCCTTCATCAGCCCAACATTAGCGCAGATCCTCGTCGCTGTCAGTCCACTCGAACCCCCTACCCGCCAAACTCCACCTTCAACGCCGATTCGAGTTCCGGATACTCCCACCGAAACCCGCGCGCTCCAGCCACACCCGGAAGCACCCTCTTGCTATCCAACAACTCCTCGGAAAACTCCCCTGCCAACCGCACCACCGCCGCAGGCACTCTCAGAAACAAGGGAGCACCCAACGCCGCCGCAATAGCGCGCGAATAATCCGCATTCCGACGAGGCCATGGAGCCGTTCCGTTCACCGCTCCCCGCACCTCAAGATCCTCCACGCAAAAGAGAAACATCCGCGCGATATCGTCCAAATGAATCCATGAAACCCACTGCCGCCCGTCACCAAGAATCGCGCCCCCCCCCAACCGGAACGGCCACCGCATCGCGCGCAACGCCCCGCCACCCTGCCCCAAAACAATGCCGGTCCGTAACCTCACAACACGACATATCCGCTCCAACGGCCCAACCTCCGCCTCCCACGCCACACACGACTCCGCCAAAAAACCTTCCCCCACCGACGCCCCCTCCATCAACTCCTCCTCCCCACGGTTCCCATAAAATCCAATCGCTGAACCACTCACCAACACCTCAGGCGGCCGCCCCGCCCCCGAAATCGCCTCCGCCAAACGCCGCGTCCCAAGAACGCGACTCTCCACAATCCTCCGCTTCTTTCCCGCAGTCCAAAACCCCACAACACTCTCCCCCGCAAGATGCACCACCGCATCAACCCCCGTCACATCCGGGACCGTATCCACGCTGAAGCCGCGTACCTCACACCCCGGAATTTTCAACCGCTCCGGAACCCGCGTGTAAGCCACAACCTCGTAACCACGCCGTAATGCGAACTCAATCACACGCCGACCAATAAACCCCGATGCTCCGGTGACGCCCAATGTCATTCGCGGAGCATACCCTCCAAATCCCGACTGTCATCCCCGCCACCCGCTCAATCGACCGGACGGAAAGCCCCACTTTCACAAACCTCACGCCAACACATCACGCACGACCCGAGCCTCCTCCACACCCGTCAGCCGAAAATCCAACCCCTGATACCGGAAAGTCAACCGCCGATGGTCAATCCCCATACAGTGTAACAGCGTCGCATTCAAATCTCTGATGTGCACGGGATTCTCAACAATATTGTACGAGAAATCATCCGTCCGTCCGTACTCCACCCCCGGCTTGATTCCCCCGCCCGCCATCCAAGTCGTAAAGCATCGCCCATGATGATCCCGACCGTGATTGTCCGCACTCAACGATCCCTGACTGTAAATCGTCCGCCCAAACTCGCCCCCGCAAACCACCACCGTATCATCAAGCATCCCTCTCTGCTTCAGGTCTTTCAACAAACCAGCCCCCGGTTGATCAATGTCCTCACACTGCAACCTCAGATTTTTTGGTAACGTCCCGTGCTGATCCCAGCCCTGATGGAACAACTGCACGAATCGCACCCCCTTCTCCACCATCCGCCTTGCCAACAAACAGTTGTACGCAAAGCTCCCCGGCTTCCTTACGTCAGGTCCATAAAGAGACAAAACCGACTCGGGCTCCTGAGACAGGTCCACCACCTCAGGAACCGCCGTCTGCATCCGAAACGCCATCTCGTATTGAGCAATCCGCGCCAACGTCTCCGGATCTCCTGACAACTCCGCCGACGCGCCATTGAGCGCGCCCACCACGTCCAACTGCGCCCTCCGCATTCCACGATCCAATCCATCAGGATTCGACAGATACAACACCGGATCCCCAGAGCTTCGAAACTGGACCCCTTGATGTCGTGACGGCAAAAAACCGCTGCCCCACAAGCGCGAATACAGAGCCTGCTTCTGGCCGCGCCCCTGCGAAATCATCACCACATACGCAGGCATGTTTTCATTCTCCGAACCCAGCCCGTAACTCAACCAAGAGCCCATGCTCGGCCTGCCCGGCTGCTGCGCGCCCGTCGCAATGTAAGTAATCGCGGGATCGTGGTTAATCGCCTCCGTGTTCACCGATTTAATCAATGCCAACTCATCAATCATCGACGCTGTATGCGGCAAAATCTCCGCGTTCACCCAGCGCCCCGATTGACCAAACCGCTTGAACTCAAACATCGGAGCCACGCACGGGAATGATTTTTGACCGCTCGTCATCCCTGTGATCCGTTGCCCGTTCCGAATCGATTCCGGAAGCTCCATCCCATGCAACTTCTTCATCTCCGGCTTGTAATCAAACATGTCGATGTGCGACGGACCACCGGCCAAAAACAGGTAAATCATCCGCTTTGCCTTCGGACGAAAATGCGTTCCCTGCGGTCCCTCACCCA
>JBEEPE010000198.1:0-12972 GCA_041191265.1 Verrucomicrobiota bacterium
CATTGCGCGAGCACGCTGAGCACGTTCTTCTTGCGGACGAGGCCGCCGTAGAAGAGGGCGAGACCGGGAAGGGTCATGAACAGCACGAGCGCGGAGGATGTCATGATCCACGCATTGTGTCCTGGACCTGCGGTCGCGGAGGTTGGGGTTGCGAGGCCCTCGGGAATTTTGTCATCGACCTTGAGCGCGGCTGTGGGGTCGGTGTTATTCACGTAGGCTTCGAGTGAGGCGATACGCTGTTCGAGCGATGGCTCTGGCTTGGCTGCTGCCGGTGCGGGCGCTGCGGGCGCAGCGGCCGGGGCGGGAGCAGCCGCGGCCGGAGGTGCCGCGTCTTGTGCGTAGGCTGTCGGATAGAGGTCCGTCATCACGGACCAAGCCGCGATAGTGAGGGCCACGATTCGTAGGGTTTTCAACATAGTGTTCTGTGTTGGTTGCTGCGTTTCACCCGGCTCAGGGGCGGTCCCTCACTTGAGGATCCGCCCGGGAACCGTTTGCCACACCGACCAAGCGGCCGGTTTTGGCACAGCGCACCCTAAAGCGACGGCCGTGCCAAGGATTGTAAACAACTGGTTATGAGTAATATAAGCGTTTGAATGGTGTGTTTCGGCTGTGTAAATCGCCACAGGGTGTAAAAAAACAAACAGGCCGCCCGGAGTGGGCGGCCTGTGTAAATCGGGGGGAACAGAGTTTCTGTTGTTCGGTTACGCAAAGATGTCTTTTGCGGCGACGCCTTTTCCGTCGAGGGTGGCGTAGAAGGGGCGGTTTTCGATATCGAACACGGTTTTTGGACTGATTCCCATCGCGGTGAACATGGTTGCGTGTACGTCGCTGACGCTGAGTGGGTTTTTGATGGCGAGGAAGGGGCGTTCTTCGGCGGTTGCCCCGTAGAGGAACCCTTTTTTCACGCCGCCTCCGAACATGGCGATGGAGCAACCGCCGGTGAAATGGCGGTGAAGTCCGTAGTGTTTGGGATCCTCCATTGTATCTCCTCGGTGGGCTGCTTGGTCGCCGGCGGTGGAACCGACTGTGCCTTCGACCATGGCGTCGCGGCTGAACTCGGTGGCGATCACGACGAGTGTTCGATCGAGGAGGCCCCGCGCCTCGAGGTCTCGAATGAGTGTCGCGATCGGCAGGTCGATTTCTTTGTGCATGCGGACGAGAGTTTCGTGTCCGCTGCCGTGTGTATCCCAGTGAAGGAAAGGCACGTATTCGGTGGTCACTTCGACGAACCGCGCGCCGTTTTCGACCAAGCGTCGTGCGAGGAGGCAGCCGCGTCCGAACCGGCCTGTGTCATATTTTGCGTAGCTGTCTTTCTCTTCGAGCGAGATGTCGAACGCCTCACGTTCCTTTGAAGTGAGAAGGCGCTGTGCATTCTCGTACGACCGGAGCATGGATTCGCGTTGGTGGTCGGAGAGGAGGTCGCGGTTGGGGTGGGCGTCGACGAGTTTCCGGTAGAGTTTGTACCGATTTTCGAAGCGGCCGGGTTCCATTCCTGCGGGCGGGCGGACGGCGCGGCCGGCTTCCTCGGGGAATGGGAGGTTCATGGGGCCGAACTCGGAGCCGAAGAATCCAGCGGTGGTGAAGGCTTTGATTTCCTCGGATTCACCCACTCCTTCGATGCGTTGCCCGATGTTGATGAAGGCAGGCATGACGGGATTCCGAGGGCCGAGGACCTTGGACATCCAAGCGCCGATATGGGGGCACGCAACGGTCTGCGGCGGAACGTATCCGGTGTGCCAGTGGTACTGGTGGCGTGAGTGCAGGATACTGCCGAGGTCTGGCTGAAAGTGGGAGCGGATGAGCGTTCCGCGGTCGAGGACGGACCCGATGTTTTCGAGGCCTTCGCAGATTCGGATGCCATCGACAGCGGTAGGGATGGAGGGGAAGGTCGACTGAATGTCGGCCATGCGGTTCCCTTTGGCGTACGGCAGGTAGCGTTTGGGATCGAAGTTATCCGGTGCGGCCATGCCGCCTCCCATCCAGAGAAGAATGCACGCGTCGGCTTTTGCTGCGGGGTGTACGACTTGTTCCGCTCGGGCGGCGGGTTCCGGGGCCATGAGACTGGCGAGCCCGGCAGCGGAGAGTTTGCGGAGGAAATCGCGGCGCGGTTCCGAGGGGTCAATGGAGAGCGGATTCATGGTGTTGTTTTCCTTTCGTCGGGTCCTGATTTCTGGCTGCAGAGGTTATTGGATACGTTGGAATTCGGGAAGATTGAGGATCGACCAGAGGACGTCCTCAATGGATTGCGCGTTGGGTTTTTGTCCGAGCACTTCCATCAATGCGGCCCGCTCTGGGGGTGAAGCGGGACGGGTTAGCATCGCGGGGAAGAGCCAGTCGACGAAGGCGTCGGGCTGGGTGGTCCAGCGGGCGGCGAGTTTGGATGCACCCGCGGTCAGCATTTCGGCGAGGCGCTGTCCGGCGGAGAGATCGAGTGCTTCCAGAGTGCTGAGGTCTTGGGGGCGCGAGGTCACGATTTGATCGCGATTGGGGCGTCCGAGCGCGCGGGTGAGGAGGTCGGCCTTCCGTAGTGAGGATCTTGCCGGTTTGCGTGGAGCGACAGCGCGGGTGAGTTCTGCGGGGAGTTGGGTTTTATTCGAATCGATGTCTGTGATTCCTGAATCGTTCCAGACGAGCGTCTTCCATTCGTTGGAATCGGTTTTGATTTTGTTTTTGTCGAGGGCTTGTGGCGGAACGTGGGCGACGGTTTGCCAGGATGATTCGGCGGTGATCCACTGCGGCTCTCCGGCGGCATGGATGGCGGCAATCATCGGTTGAACCGGCGTGGTCGGGGAGGTTGGAAGGAGGATGACGATTTCGTTGATGCCTTTTTTCAGGTGTCCACCTGTTTGGATTTCGATGAGCGAGCTGTTGGCGAGTTCTTGTAGCTCGTTGGGGTTGAGAAGCGTGCCGTTGAGCGCGATTCGGCTTCGTGCTGGGGCGGAGATGATGCCGGCGAGGCGGCGGGGTTTGTCGCGAAGTTCGAAGGAGAGCCGGAGCGCGGGGGCGGCCTTTGCTTTTGGGTCGGCCGTTGCGGGCGCTGTGGTTAAGGCGCGATTGGGGATTGAGGGAAGGGCGGGGGGGGTGGCGGTGTCGTCCCATCGCCGGACGGGGGCTTCGACGCCGTCGGGTGCGGAGGCGGTGATTTGCCAGAGGGCGTCCACGAACTGTTCTGCGGTGAAGCGTTTTGGGAGGGGGCCTCGGAAGGTGAAGGGACGTTCTGATTCTTCTCGCGAGAGGGTGACGAGTCGTGCGCGGTAGGCTTGCGACGTGGCGATGAGTTCGAGGGTGGCTTTGAGGTTGTATCCTGAGTTGGCGTGGTGCCAGCCGAGGTAGTCGAGAAGGTCTTCGCTCCAGGGTTTCGTGCCCATGGCGTCGACGGGATGGACGATGCCGTGTCCGAACAGATTGGCCCAGAGGCGGTTCACGATGGTGCGCGGGACCCAACCGTTATCGGGGTGGGTCATGAGTTCTGCAAAGCGCTTGAGGCGTTGGTCGCGTGGCGCAGCGGGGTCGATTTGGCCGATTTCGGGGAACGGCCAGGAGGCGGTGGCGGTTTTACCGGTGCCTTTTTCGCATCGCGCGACTTCGATGGGTTTTTCGCCGTAGATCGCGGCGAGTCCGTATGCGTCAGTGAGTTTCCAGCGGTCGATGAAGCTGTCGTGGCAGGAAGCGCACTTCATGTTGATGCCGAGGAACGATTGTGAAACGGACTGGGCGTATTGAACTTCGCGCGTTTGGCTGGCGCTGACGGTTCCGCGCCAAGTGATGCCTTGGGCATAGCCCTCGGTGTCGGGACCGGGGTTGACGAGGTCTCGGACCATTTGGTCGTACGGGATGTTTTCGAGGAGGCAGCGGTAGAGCCACGTGGAAATCTGTTTTCTACCACCGGTGATGAACCCTGTTCCGCCGTAGTCATTGCGGAGGAGGTCATTCCAAAAGGTCATCCAGTGGTCGGCGTAGTCGGAGTTTCGGGCGAGGAGCGAGCGGATGAGGGTGTTGTGTTTTTCGGGGCTTTTGTCATTCAGAAACTTTTCCTGTTCCTGTGGAGAGGGGAGGATGCCGATGAGGTCGAGGTGCGCTCTTCGGAGGAAGTTTTGATCGTCGGCAGGTTGTGGCTGTGGTTGCCCGAGTTTGCGGAGGTGTTCGTCAATGATGCGATCGACGGGGTTGGCGCGTCCTGCGAGGGCTTGGGGCAGGGCGGGGTTTCTCGGTTTGACGGGGGCTTCGTAAGCGGGTCGTGCGAAGGTGAAACCAGATTCCCAGGGTGCACCGGCTAGAATCCATTGTTTCAAAGTTTCACGGGCCTCGGCGGGCATGGCTTTGGAAGGATCCTTGGGAGGCGGGGGCATGCAGGTGTCGGGGTCTTGGCTGGTGAGCACCTCGAGCATTTTGCTTTTTGAAAGGTTGGCGGTGTCGATGACTTTGCCGTTTTCGCTGCCGGCTTGGAGGTCAGCGGCTGTGTTGAGCGAGAGACCGCCTTTCTTTTTTTCGCCCATGTGGCAATCGCCGCAGTGTGTTTTGAGGATGGGGGCGATGCGGTGGGCAAAATCGACGGGCGCGGCTGCGAGGAGCGCGGTTGGGGCGAGGATTAGGCTGAGCGCGGAGAGGGTGCTCTTGTTCATGGGGGCGTTGTTCAGAGTTAAACCGTGGGTATCAGGGATTCATTAGTGGACGCGCGGCGGGGCGGTTTGCAACCGTTCGACGAGGTGGGCGGCGAGGCGTTCGGGGGTTCCATTCCATGGGATGCGGTCGAGGAGCGGGCAGCCGAGGAGGTCTTCGAGGACGGAGGGATTGGTGAGGGCCGCGAGATGCTCCTCATGATCGTCGGAGGGAGGAGGTTCTGCGTCGTTCAGGATTGTTCCGAAGAGAGGGGCGCCGCACTGCGCGATGGATTCCAAAGTGAGGCGTGTGTGATTTAGGATGCCGAGCCGGTTGCTGGCGACAACGGCGATGGGCAGTCCAATCTGTTTTGCGAAGTCTGAAATGGCGAACTCTCGGAGGATGGGAACGCGCCATCCGCCAGCTCCTTCCACGAGGACGAACGAGTGTTTTTGCTGAGCCGTTTTGACGGATTGAAGGGCGAGGTCGATGTCAACGTGGCGGCCCTCTACCATTGCGGCGACGTAGGGCGCTGCTGGGGCTCGAAACCACACGGAGTTAATCTCATCCAGTGTGAGTGCGGATCCTGACGCGTCGCGAAGCAGCTCCGCATCGTCGCGGGGGCCACAGCAGAACGGTTTGAGCGCGACGGCATCGACCCCGTGGTGGCGGAGGAGGCGGGTGAGGGCCGCGGTAACCCACGTTTTGCCGACGCCGGTGGAGGTTCCGGTGATGAAGAGTCCTTGCGGCGCGGGTTCCACGGAGTGCGTTGGGGTTTAGGCGCCGATGGCTTCTTTGAGTGCGTCCGCGATTTTATCTGCCATGGGTTCGATGACGGAGGCGTCGCGGCCTTCGATGAGGAGACGCACTTTGGGTTCGGTGCCCGAGTACCGGAGGAGGACGCGGCCCTGACCGTTGAGGGCGCGTTCGGCTTCGGTGAGGAGGCTGGAAACTTGCGTTAGCGTTTCGAGCGGGGGTTTGGCTTTGACGCGGAGGTTGCGTTGCGCTTGCGGGTATTTGACGAGGCAGCGTTTGAGTTCGGAAAGGGGGCGTCCCGTTTCCACCATGATTCGGAGGATTTGAAGGGCTGCGGCGAGTCCGTCTCCTGTGGTGGCGTAGTCTCGGAAAATGAGGTGGCCGCTTTGTTCACCGCCGACGTTTAGGTCTTCGCGCATCATGGCTTCCATGACGTTCTTGTCACCGACCTTGGTGCGGAGAACGCGGCCTTGGTTTGAGCGCAGCGTTTCATCGAGGCCGAAGTTACTCATCACGGTGGCGACCAGAGTGTTTTTGGCGAGACGTCCGGACCGGATGAAGTCGAGGGCGGCGATGGCGAGAATTTCGTCACCGTCGACGACTTCCCCTTTTTCGTCACAGAGGAGGACGCGGTCGGCGTCACCGTCGTGTGAGAGACCGACTTGCGCGCCGGATTCGCGGACGAGTTTTTGGATTTCCTCGGGGTGCGTGCTTCCGCAGCCCGTGTTGATGTTACGTCCGTTGGGCGAGGCGTTGTAGATGAGGGCGTCTGCGCCGAGTTCTCGAAGGACGCATGGGGTGGACTTGTAAGCGGCGCCGTTGGCGCAATCGACGGCGATGCGCATCCCTTCGAGGGTGAGGCCTTTTGGGAAGCTGGCTTTGGCGTATTCGACGTAGCGGCCGAGGGCATCGTCGATGCGCTTTGCTTGACCGATTTTGCCTGCGGTTGGTCGGATCGAATCGATTTCACCGGTGAACACGAGTTGTTCGATTCGCTTTTCGATGGCGTCATCGAGTTTGTAACCGTCGTGGCGGAAGAACTTTATCCCGTTGTCTTCGTAAGGATTGTGGGAGGCGCTCAGGACGATTCCGGCATCGGCGCGGAGTGATCGTGTGATGTAGGCGATGCCGGGGGTGGGGAGTGGCCCGATGAACAGCACGTTGACGCCCAGAGACATCACTCCGGCGGCCAGCGCGTTTTCGAGCATGTAACCGGAGAGGCGAGTGTCTTTTCCGATGACGATGGTGGGACGGTCTCGGCGTTTTGCGTCGGGTCGGAGGTTGCTGCTGGTGAAGACGTGAGCGGCGGCGCGTCCTAGTTTGAGGGCGGTTTCGGCGGTAACTGGTTCGAGGTTTGCGACGCCGCGAACGCCGTCGGTTCCGAAGAGCTTGGGTGATTGGTCAGAAATGCTCATGAAAAGGAGTGGGTTAACGTGGGGTATGGGTGAGTTTAGCGGCCATGAGAAGGGCTTGAATGAGGCTGCCGGGGTTTGCTTTGCCTTGCCACGCGATGTCGCAGGCGGTGCCGTGGTCAACGCTGGTTCGGATGATTGGAAGGCCGAGGGTGGTATTCACCGCGGAATCGAACGCGAGAGCTTTCAGTGGGATGTGGCCTTGGTCGTGGTACATGCAGACGAAGGCATCGGTTGCCCTCCGGCGATCGGGGAGGAAAGCGGTGTCGGGGGGAATGGGGCCTTCGATGCGGATGCCCTCGGCTTGGGCGGCGCGGATGGCGGGGATGATGATTTCCTCTTCCTCTCGGTTTCCGAAGAGACCGTTTTCGCCGGCGTGCGGGTTAAGTCCGAGCACCCCAAGAAGCGGGTTTTTGGTGCGGATTTTTGCCATGGCGTCCGCGGTGAGGCGGATGACTTCGAGGATTCGGGGGGTGGAGAGTGCTTGCGGAACTTGTGCGAGGCCAATGTGGACGGTGACGAAGCTTGCGCGGACTTCGTCGGAATATTGCATCATGCAGGCGGGGGGCGCGTTGCAGCGGGACGCGAAGATTTCGGTGTGGCCGGGGAAGCGGTGTCCTGCGGCGTGGAGGGCTTCTTTGCTGAGGGGCGCGGTGGTGATGGCGTGGACTTTTCCCGCGAGGGCGTCGGTGAGTGCGGTGTTGACGTATTCGAATGCGGCGGCCCCTGTGGCGGCGGAGATGATTCCGGGTTGGAGGTCTGCTGCGGGGAATGTCCCGATTTGAACGACGCAGGGCGCGCTCGGGGCGGGGTTGGCGAGAAAGGCTTTGTGGGAGAGGGTTTGGGTGGGTGGCGGAAGGTGGAGGGTGGTGGCGCAGCGGCGGAGAACCTCGGTGTCGCCGTAGATGATGGGGGTACAGTTTTTGGTGATTTCCGGGTGATGGAGGATGCGGAGACAGATTTCGGGACCGACTCCAGCGGGGTCTCCCATGGTGACCGCGATGAGGGGAGGGCGCATAAGGGGTGCGGGCTGGCTAGCGGGTGATGCGAACGGCGACGAAGTTTGTGTCGGGGAGAATGTATTTTCGCAGTTCGATCTGGAGGGATTGGACGTCGAACTCTTCGAGGATGCGGGTGGCGATTTCTTGTGCGAGGGATTCGATGAGTTTCCAGCGAGACTGGGCGGCGATGTCGCGGACGCGTCGGGTGAGTGCGAAGTAGTCGACGGTGTTGGTGAGTTGGTCGTCGAGCGCGGTGAAGTCGTGTTTTGGCTGGAGGGTGAGGGAGAGGGTGAGTCGCTGGGGGTGGAGGCGTTCTTCGTCGGGGACTCCGATGTGGGCGGAGAGCTCCAGTTCGTCGATATGGATGGAGTCCTTGGTCATGGCGCGTCTTGCGGTGGGGTATCTTTTCGAATCTTGCCGCCCCAGGAGAGGATTCGCGCTTTTGCTCCGGCGGATTCAGCCTCTTGGATTTTTCCGGCGCGAACGTAGAACAGGGAGAGGCTGGACCACGCGAGCTGTTCGTTGGGGTTGAGATCGACGGTCTTGAGGCCGGCTTCGATGGCTTCGTCGAAGCGGCCAAGTTTCATGAGGGTCATGCCTTTGGCATGCCAGGCTTCGAAGTGATTTGGGCTGAGGCGCGTGCATTGGTCGTAACACGCGAAAGCCTCGTCGAGTTCACCGACTGCGAGGTGACCGCTGGCGTCGTCCAGGAGGGATTCGAGATCGCCTTCGGACATGGGGTGTTCGGTCAAGGTTGGCGGGGTTTGCGCAGGACTTCGACGGAGGTCTCGTTCCTTGCGATGAGAATCCACTCGTTGAGGAGGGCTTCGCTTCGGGAGGAGGCGAGGCGTTCCTTGATTTCGGCAGAATCTTTCTCGAAGGCTTTTTCGTCGATGGGGAGGCGTTTGTGGACGTGGACGAGGATGAGTCCGGCGGAGGTGTTAACGGGGTTGCTGGTGTTGCCGTCTTGGAGTTCGACGATGGCGGATTTGATTTCTTGGGCGTCGGGTGCGTCGAGGGTGACGTCGCGGGCGGAGAAGGGTTTCAGCACGGCGGGTTCGAGACCGGCTTCTTTTGCTGACTCGGCGAACGGTTTTCCGGCTTTCGCTGCGGTCTCGATTTTTTTGCGAGCGTCAGCGGCAGCGAGTTGGAGTTTTTCGTTGGTCCGCTCAGATTTGAGGGATTGGGAGAGGCGTTCTTTGGCCTCGTCGAGGGTCATTTCGCGGGAGGGTTGGGTTTCGACGAGGTTGAGGACGAAGTAGGATTTGTCGCCGACGACGGGGTCGCTGGTGCTTTGGGAGTCTGAGAGTTGGAAGGCGGCGGAGACGGGGCCTGGGGCTTTACCGAACTCTTCGCGCGGTTCGCCGAGGCCGAAGGGTTCTGTTGTTTTGATCTCGAGTTTCGCGTTTTTGGCGAGGGTCTCGAAGTTGGCGTCTTTCGCGAGGGCTTGGGTGCTGAACTCGCTGGCTTGGTCGGCGAGTTTTTGCAGGGCTTCCCCCATTTCTTTCCCGGTGAGCTTCTTTTGTTCTTCGGTGAGGTTGAACTGAACGAAGCGTACTTTTCGTTTTTCTGGCGCCTTGAGGGTGGATTTGCGCTGTTCGTACGCTTTTTTGACTTCGTCGTCAGAGACGGCGACGTCTTTGGCGTAGTTGTCGCGTGCGAATCGGATGACGGATGCTTCGACCTGTTGATGATCTTTGGCGTAGGCCTCCATGAGTTCGGCTTTGGAGGGTTGGGTGGAGGCGCCGAGCAGGTTTTTGATGCGGTTCACGCGAACGCTATCGCGGATGAGTTCCTCGAAGTCTTCTTCGGACATCCCGCGAGGTCCGAGGGCCATTTGCATGTAGAGTTTGTAGCGATCGTGATCGAACTTCCCTTGGTTTTGGAATGCGGGAAGTTTTTGGATGGCCTCGAGGACTTGGTCCTCCGTGGGGTTGATGCCGAGTTGATCGGCTTTTTGACGGAGCACGATGGTGTTCCAGACGAAGGCATCGGCGCTGTCTTGGGGGGTGTTGGCGCCTGGCGTCAGCGAGATGAGGAGTTCGAACATTCCGAAGATGCGGCAAAGTTCGAAGTTGCGTCCGAGGCGGAGGTATTCGAGCGAGGAGACGTCGCGACCGGCGACGCGGCCGACGTTATCGGAGCCGAGTTTGTCCATTCGCGCGCCTGGGCCGCCGTAGAGGACGACGAAGGTGACGATGACGACGATGGTGAGGGCGGTGAGGAGGGATTTCTCAAAGCGCCGGAAAAAGTTAATCATATGGGAGAGACTGGATGTGCCACAAAAAGACCTCCCAACAAGCTGTTGCTGCCTGTTGGGAGAGTGGCTAGAGATTGGGGGATGAGGCTACGGTTCCCCCAGCGTTGGTCGCAATCCCTTTTTGGTTCGCTTGGATGCGTGGTAGCGGTGTTTTGTGCGGTGACGCTGGCGGGTGGCTGGGCGGGCGTTCGGGCGCAGCAGCCTGCGGGTCAGCAACCGGCGGCGCAGCCGGTTGGGGAGGGGGTGACGCTGGTTGACGGCCGTTTTCAAGCGGGACAGGTGGTGGGGAGTGACGGGAAGACGGTTCAGTTGAAGGGGTCGATTGGAGTGATTGGGCTTCCGATGGCGCAGATTGCCTCGGTGCGTTCGAATCCGCCGGCGCCGTTATTTGCGCCGCCGATGGAGGCAGTGCGTGCGGGGGATTTGGTGAAGGCGATGCCGTTGTTTTGGCAGGTGTACGAGAAGTTTCGTGGGGTGCCGGTGGATTGGGTGGCGACGGTGTTTGGTTTTGTCATGGATGGTGCGATGACGGCGGGTGACAAGGGGATGGCGGATCGGGTGAAGGCGGAGGTGGAGGCGTTCCCGAAGTTGGGTGAGTTGCCGGGGATGGACATGGTTTTGGCGCAGTCGGACTTTGTGGCGGGGCGGTTTCCGGACGCGGACGCAAAGATTAAACCGGTGATAGGGAAAGCTCTGGGGGACCGCACGCTGGGGCAGTTGACGCCGTTGGCAGCTCAGTATGCCAAGGCGCTGAATCTTTCAGGACGGATTCTGGAAGGACAGGGTCGGGAGGGGGATGCGTACGAGCGTTATTTGCAGGTGACGCTGTTGTTTTCGGGCGATGTGACGGCGGTGAAGTTTGCCAAGGAGCGGGTGGCTGCACTGCAGGCTAAGGGCGTGAAGGCGCCGTAGAGTCGTCCCACGGTGGCGAGGGGTTATTGCGCCTGCTATTTTTGGCGACTTAGCTGCCTAGGCAACTGGGAGGATGGATTTGGCCGGTTCCTTGCTTCAGAGTGTGAACTTCGTTTTTCAGAGAAAGCTGTTCGCTCCGTGAGCAGCTAGCAGAGAAAGTCCTTATTTGCCCCCACCCTATGAAATCATGCCGAGCGACCCAGTTGTTGAGTGATGGTAAGCAGCCGAGTTTTTGGAGTCGGTTGCGGGCGTGGCTTGCGCCGTTGGTGGGATTGGTGTTGGTGCACGGTGCGGCGCTAGCGCAGGAGGCGGCGGAGGCGGCTGCGGATGATGGCGGTCACGGCAACAAATCGGTTTTTGAGACGATTAAGGAGAGCGGACCGCTGGTGATGGGGATTTGGGTGGTCATTGTGCTGACCTCCGTGGTGATGATGTCGTTTATCGTTCAGGGGGTGATGACGTTGCGGAAAACGAAGTTGGCGCCTCCGAGTTTAGTGGCGCAGTTGCGTGGATTGATGGCGGGGGGGGATTACCAGGGGGCTTGGACGGTCTGTTCGAAGGACGACTCGTACATGGCGAATGTGGTTCAGGCCACGTTGACACGGGTAGGCCGCGGTAAAGAGGCGGTTGAGGCGGCGATCATTGAGTATGGGCAGCGGGAGCAGACGGTGATGAAGACGCGGAACAGTTACCTTTCGGTGATTGGGGTGGTTTCGCCGATGATTGGGTTGCTCGGTACGGTTATTGGGATGATTGGAGCGTTCGCGGTGTTGGGATCCACGGGGATTTCCGATCCGCGGGCGTTGGCGTCACGAATCGGGGAAGTGTTGTTGGCGACGGCGAGCGGTTTGTTTATCGCGATTCCGGCGTTCGTTTTTTATTACGTGTTCAGGAACATGATGCAGGCCTGCGTGGTGCATTCGGACGAGATCATTCAGTCGTTGTTTGAAGAGGTGCCGTTTGCTTCGTTGGACGGTGTGCGGATTGGGGACGGTGGCGGTTCTGCGATGTATTCGGGCGTTTCTGAAGGAATCGTGGCGGCGGCGGTGGCGCAGGTTCAGACGTTGCAGGCTGCTCCGGTGATGCCGGCTCAGTTGATCCCTTGTCCGGTTTGTCAGGCGCCGGTGACCCCTGGGGTGCCTTCGTGCGGGCATTGCGGCTCAACGCTGAACTGGGGCTAGGCGTTGGTTTGGTTTTCGAGCTTGGGTTGACCTCATTACGACCATGTCTGGACACGTTTCACACGGGGCTTCGATTGCGAAGAAGCGTGCGGCGTTGCGGAGTGCGACGGAGGAGGATCCGGAGTTTCAGATTGCTCCGATGATCGACATTCTTTTGGTGCTGCTGGTGTTTTTTATGTCGATTAGCTCCACGGAGGTTCTCCAGTCGAACCGCGAGCTGACGCTTCCAGTGGCCAAGGATGCGAAGGACAAGGAGAAGAAGGGTGCGGCGTCGCAGGGACAGGCTTTGGTGAACATTCTTTGGGAGGCGGTCAGCAACACGGGCACGATTCTCGTGGACGAGAAGCGCCTGACGAATCCGAAGGATTTGGAGTTAACGGTGGCGGCCAAGCGCGAGGCATTGGAGCAGTTGGCGGGCGGCGCGGCGAAGGGTTCGTTGCGGGTTGTGATTCGGGCGGACCGGATGGTTCGGTTTGAGTACATGAAAGAGATTTTGAAGGCGGTGGCGGCAGCGGGCGTTTCGAACGTCACGTTTTCGGTGGTGGATAAAGACGGAGGGAAGTGAGCGCGGTTTTGGGAGATTTTTAACCTGATTAATCACGAGATATGGCCGGTTCAGTAGGTTCAGATGATGGGGACATGGGGTTCCAGATTGCGCCGATGGTGGACGTGGTTTTCGTGCTGTTGTTGTTCTTCATGGCGAGTGCGGGGTCGCAGATCGTGGAGAAGGAGTTGTCGATCAATCTTCCGAGCGGGGCGGGTTCGGGCTCGGGCGTGGCCAAGACGCCGATCATTGTGGACATTGCACCGGACGGTCAGGTGTTCATGAACAACGAGTTGTACGGGGCGGC
>JBEEPE010000199.1:0-4027 GCA_041191265.1 Verrucomicrobiota bacterium
CGCAAAGAGCACGGACTTCCCACCGATTTGGAACCCGATGTAGGGTTTTTTGTAGGTGAGTTGGATGTCGGGCGGCGCAAAGCCACGCGCTATTTCAAGGATTTGGTCTGCCATTTTTACCGCAGCAGGCGTGGCTCGGGATTCCCAGTAAACCCGATCCGCTGGGGTGTAAGCTTCCTCGTCCTCTTCTTCCAAACCGCGCTGTGTGGCATCCAGAATCTTGGTGAAGATCAGCCCCACGCCTTCGGGCATCTGCACCGCCCGCATCTGGATGGCAATGATCGGAATCGAACCGTTGAAGAGACTGATGACATTTAGAAAGCGACTGGTGATGTCCTCGGCGACGATCACGGCGATGTGCTCGTACTGAGGGTAGCGTTTTCTCTCAATGTCCCAGTACTCCAAGGTGCGGATGATGTGGGAGGGATCAGTGGGGCCGAGTTGGATTTCGACTTCGTAGCGGACAGTGGATTCCGTGTCTTGGAGAAGCATATCCAAGCGACCGGCTCCTGGATGGATGCGTTCCCGGTCGCGTACGGCAACATCGCCCAAACCAAGAATGGAAGGATCCTCGGCGATACGGTCATGAATCCAGACTTCGTTGATTTCCTTCGACGACCGGCTCAGAAACCAGCTTGCTGCCCCCCAGTTTGTCATAATGCCCACGTGCTACCTCCGAACGATGGAGGCCGATGGGATTGCAAGTTGATAGAATCCCCGAGGAGCAGCTTCGGCAGGGTTGAACGTCGTTAAACGGCGTAGGAAACCGCTGGAGATTTTCTCACTTCTTTTCTCACTTTGCGGTTTTTGGGAGACTTTGGAATCGGCTGGGGAGCTGTAAGTGTCTTCAGGCGCGAGTGTTGCGGTGAAGTGGAGCGGGTAGAGGGAATCGAACCCTCATAGCCAGCTTGGAAGGCTGGAGCTTTACCACTAAGCTATACCCGCGCGGTGGTAGTCGGCAAAAGGTAACGAAGGGGCGGGTGGGAGGCAAGCGGTCTCTGGTGGGTTTTGTTCGTCGGAGGACTTTTGAATCAACTCTGAAGAGGGTTCATCGAGCGGGGCTCAGATTGTGGATAGGGAAAAAGGGGCGAGACAGGTCTGGAGGGATTCGGATTCATCCTCGGGACCTTGGGTGCCGGGGGACCTTGGGTGCGGGAGGGGATTTTGAGGGCGAGGAGACCTTGGGTGCGGCGGGATTTTGGGTGCGGCGGATTTTGGGCTGGGTTGGCACGCGGGGCGCGATGGTTCGAGGGGGCCGTTCGATGGGAACGAGTTCCAAATGCGTTCATTGCCATGTTTCGTTCCTTTTTCTCTGTGATCCTCATCCTCTGGATGTGGCTGATTCCAAATGACCTTCGGGCGGCTACTGAGGGGAATTCTCGGCGTCCCAATGTGATCGTGATTCTGGCGGACGATTTGGGTTTTGGGGATTTGGGGTGTTACGGACACCCCTCCTTCAAGACTCCAAACCTTGACCGAATGGCTGCAGAGGGAGCGCGGTTGACGCAGTTTAACTGTCCGCTCCCGCTGTGCGCACCGACGCGGGCGTCGCTCTTGACGGGGCGCTATCCGTTCCGTTGCGGAATGACGCAGAATCCCGCGCCGGACGGGGGAGGAGATTCGGATGCGCTGCATCTCCCGATTTCGGAACGTACGCTGGCGGATGTGCTGAAGGCGGCGGGTTACGCAACGGGCATGGTTGGGAAGTGGCACCTCGGACATGCAAAGGCGGAGTGGTTGCCGTTGCACCGAGGGTTTGATGAATACTTCGGAATTCCGTACTCGAACGACATGCGGCCAGTGCAGTTGCTGCAGGGGGATGCGCGGGTGGAGTACCCTGTGGTTCAGGCGACTTTGACCTCGCGGTACACCGAACGGTCGGTGGAGTTCATCGAGCGGAATCGGGAACGTCCCTTCTTTCTCTACTTTGCTCAAGTCATGCCGCATAAACCGCTTGCGGTCTCCGAACGGTTTTATCGCAAGAGCGGTGCAGGGCTTTATGGCGATGTCTTGATGGAACTGGATTGGAGCGTGGGCGAGGTTTTGCGGAAGTTAAGAGAGTTGGGGTTGGACGAGCAGACGCTTGTGCTGTTCACCAGCGATAATGGTCCATGGTTTGGGGGAAGCACGGGGGGGCTTCGGGGCATGAAGGGGAGCAGTTTTGAAGGGGGATATCGCGTTCCTTGCATTGCGCGCTGGCCGGGAAAAATCCCTGGGGGCCATTCTTCAGCGGAACCCGCCGTCATGATGGATTTGTTCGCCACGGCGCTGGCTGCTGCAAACGTGCCTTCGCCGGAGGGGGTTACGATTGACGGACGAAACATTCTCCCGCTGCTCACGAGCAACGCACGGAGTCCGCATGCGTTTGTCTTCGGTCATCAAGGGTCTGCGATTGCGACCGTTCGGGATGCGCGATGGAAGTTGCATGTGGTTAAACCCAATACGCCTTTTTTCTCGATGGATAAACCGGGGCAACCTTGGGTGGATCCGAGAGGCCCCGACGGGGTCACCATCTTGGCTCCGCACGAACAAGCTCGTCCGTCGGAGTATCCGGGTGTGCGAAGCGGCGACGCACCAGCAGCAATGCAACTCTTTGACCTTCAGGAAGACCCGTCGGAGCAACGGGATGTTTCAGCGCGTTATCCGGAGCAGGTGGCGCGTCTGCTCGCTGCGCACGCTGCGATGAATGCGGATCCGCGTCCGCACCCCGAGCAGTCCTCGCTTCGTCAGAACCCCAAACCTGCCAAGTAGCGGGGAGCGCGGGCCCGGCGTGAACGAAGCGCGGTGAACGAAGCGCGGTGAACGAAGCGCGGTGAATGAACGACGCTAAACGGCGGTGAGGGCGGATGTTCCTGCGCCGAACTTTTCGAGCGGAATCTCCATTTGGTGGAGGATTCGGAGGAAGAGGTTCGAAAGCAGGGTGTTGTTTTGACGATCCAGAGCCACGTGGCCGGCGTGTTTGTATCCGCCGCCCGCAAGAATCACGGGCAGGTTCGTATTGTCGTGATTGGAGGCATTTCCCAAGTTGCTGGCGTAGAGAATACTGGAATGGTCGAGTAGCGTTCCTTCGCCTTCGGTGCAGGTTTTAAGTTTCGCCAAAAACTCGCCAAACACGCGGAGTTCCGCCTCCTCAATGAGCGCTAGTTGCTCGAGCTTTGCCGGGTCTTGTCCGTGATGCGACGCGTCGTGGTGTCCGATGGTGACGCCTGGGATTTCGGGTTTTTCCTGAGAACCGAGCCAAAGAGAAATCACGCGAGTGCTGTCGGTTCGGAAGGCTAAGTGGACGAGGTCAAACCATTGGCGTGCACGCTCCGTAAGCTGCGCACTGCTCAGCTCCTGCGGAGGCTTGGCCTCCACGGTCGGCTTGGGCGTGCGTTGCCACGTTTCGTCCTGCTGGAGACGTTGCTCGGCTTCGCGGATGGATGACACGTAGAGGTCTACGCGTTGCCGATCTTCCTGACCGAGCTTTGCATTCAGGCTGCCGAGTTGGTCACGCATCCCGTCGAGAATGCTGCGTCCGTCCTTGATGCGTCGCATTTCACGAGCCGTTTCCTCCGGGGTTCCGGCGAGGAACAGTTGTTTGAAAACATTGGAAATCCGGGGATCCGCGGGAAGGCGCACGCCGCGACGGTTCCAAGAAGCGGTGCCTCCGCCGAGGATGAGCGAGTTGAACCGAGTACGTCCGTCGATTCGCGACGCGACTTCTTGATCGAGCGAAATGCCGTTTTTAATGTCGTTCGGACGGATGAAGTCCGGGTGAACGCCGGTGAATAGAGCGACCTCTGCGTAGTGTCCGGCGCCGTAGCGGTGAGAGATTCCGGAAAACACGCTGAAATCCTTCCGATGGTCCTGCAGGAGTTTGAGGTAACGACTGGGGGTGTAGCTTGGGCCTGCGTCCTCGGGGAAGAAGTTGGGTGTGTGCAAACCGAGGGGGCGTCCCACCAGCAGCAGTCGTTTGGGCGTTGCGTTGCTCTGTGTGGCGGCCTGCGAGAGAGGGCGCATGGCGTCGAGGAACGGCAGCGCGATG
>JBEEPE010000200.1:0-3736 GCA_041191265.1 Verrucomicrobiota bacterium
CCTGTCCAGGATGACGCGCCACACACACCAGCGGAGACCGCGGCACATTCACATCATCCACCAAGCGGCCCGACGCCACATCGATCAACTTCAGCGCCCGATCCCGTGACGCCGAAACAACGCGCGCACCGTCCCGCGTAAAAGCCGTCGCAAACACCCAATCAATGTGATTGTCGCAACGCATCCGCTCTGCACCCGTCTCCACCGAAAAAACCCGCACCAACTTGTCCGCACACCCCACCGCAACTTGCTTCTCGTCGTCCGAGAAGGACACCCCATGCACAACGTCCGACGACGTCCGAATCGAACGCACCAAAATCCCACGCGCCACAGCCCAAAGCTGAATCTCGCCAAACTCCGAGGGAGATCCTCCCGACACCGCCAAGAGCCGACCCGAAGCCGAAAACGCGACCGATTCCACTCTCGCAGAATCTCCCATCAACCGAGTCGTCGGCGCATCCTCCCCGTCGCGAAACAGCAGCACCTCCCGATGCGCCGCCACCGCAAGAACATCCCCCGCCGGAGACCACGCCAACGCCGACACCGCCGGCAACCGCTCGTACACCGGCGCAACCCGCCCAGCCGCCGTATGCGCTGCACCCGTATCATCAACCGCTCCCTCCGCAATCCAACGCGTCAAAAGCGCCAACTCCTCCGACAAAATCGGTTCGCCCTCCTCCGGCATCGTCGGCACCGCTCCCGACACATCCCGAATCAAGCGACTGCCCTCCGGCTTTCCCGCCACCACTGTGTCTCCGTGCTTCCCTCCCCGCATTAACGCCGCATACGTCGTCACATCCAACCCACCCTTGTCCTTGGTCGGTTTATGACACGCCACGCAGTTTGCCCGCAGAATCGGCTGAATCTGCTGACGAAAACTCACCGGCGCCGCCTCCACCGCTCCAGGCCTCCCAACCAGCATCCATCCCACAACCAGCGTCACGCTCCACTTCATGGTATCCGTTTCAAACTCAGTTCATACACACACCACGCCCCGCCCCGATCCGCCGCATCACTCACCACCACATACTGCGGACCCGGCCGGCTCACCGCCACCTTCACCAACGAATCATTCCCCACCGCCGCATTCGCAGACCCGAGCAATCGCCGCTCCCCATCAAAAACTGAAACCACCCCATCCAACAACGACGCCCGCGCGCCCGCGCTCAAAAGCACCTCAAACCGCTCGCCCGCCCTCGCCTCAAACACGTACACGTCCACGTCCTTGTCCGCCTGCACCACCCCCAAAACCGGGCGCCCCTCCGCAAGAGGATTCGCCTCGCTAAACGCATTGTTCGGTTCCCGTTCACTCAACGTGTCAGCCGCACTCCGAACCGGCAAAACCACCGACCCACTCCGAGCCACATCGCACTGAACCGCCACCGGCAACAGCCCCCACGCCACACCCGCCGGCACCACCACCTCCGCCTCAAACTGCAAATCACCAACGTCTTTCATCTCCAACCCCTTCGGCACTTCCGCCGCCTTCCGCCCCGTCAACGGAACAGGCGCCAACCCCGTCCCCGGAAAAACCAACTCCCGCGCCGTCGCCAAGTTCAACCCCAACACACGCAACTTCGTCTTCCCCCCCGCCGTCACCGCCATCGGCACCAAACCCGTAATCGTCGGCACCGTCCGCGTCGCGCCACTCTGCGCGCGTCCCACAGAAAGCAACCCCGTACCCAACACCACCGCAACCGCCCACCGCATCCCCCGCAAAACCCCGCTCATGCGTACAACTCCCGCACCGGACCGCCCTCCGAAAGCACCGTCACCGGACGCCCCTCCGGCGTCAGCAACTCCTTCGCAGGGTTAATCCCCAACGCCTCGAAAATGGTCCACGCCACGTCCGCCGGACGCACCGGACGCTCCGTCACAAACGCCCCGTTCTTGTCCGTCGCCCCTACCACGTGGCCGCGTCGTACACCCGCGCCCGCAAACAAAATAGACCCCGCACGCCCCCAATGATCCCGCCCCGCGTCCTTGTTCAGTTTCGGCGTCCGCCCAAACTCCCCCATCACCACCACCAACGTCTCCTCCAACAGGCCGTGCGCATCCATGTCCTCAAGGAACGCTGACATTCCCAAATCAAACTCGGGCAACTTTTTATCCAACCCCTCGAAAATCTTTTTGTGATGATCCCAGCCCCCATAGTTCACCGAAACAAACCGAACCCCCGCCTGCACCAACCGCCGCGCCATCAAACAGCTCTGCCCAAACTCCGTCCTCCCATACGCATCACGCAACGCCTCCGACTCCTTCGTGATATCAAAAGCCGTCTGCGCTGCCGGCGTCAGCACCATCTCAGCCGCCTTCCGCGAAAAATCGTCGTACGTCAAAATCTGGTCGTTCCCCTCAATCCGAGCAGAAAGCCGATCCACCGCTTGCAATAACGTCTGCCGACGTTTCGCTGTCTCCGGCGTTAACGACTCCGGACGAACCAAATCCCGAACCCGGAAGTTTTCCTCGTTCGGATTGCCGCACTTGAACGATTCACAGCGCCCTCCCAACCAAGCACTTTTACCGAGCTCCCACGTGAACCGAGGATTCGCAGGGACCGCCACATACGGCGGAACCGCCGCCTGAAACCCCGTCTCATGCGCCACCACGGAACCAATGGACGGGTGATCCCCAAACGCCGAGCCAAACCGACCGGACAACACCCAGTTGGTTGCCGTCTCGTGGTGATCGTTCTCATGCGTGCCACTGCGCACCAACGTCAACCGATGCATGTTGCGCGCAAGCTTCGGCAGCAACTCGCACACTTGTAACCCCGGCACACTCGACTGGATTGCGCCATACTTGC
Organism: Verrucomicrobiota bacterium; assembly: GCA_041191265.1. Lineage (GTDB taxonomy): Bacteria > Verrucomicrobiota > Verrucomicrobiia > Chthoniobacterales > Chthoniobacteraceae > JBEEPE01. The sequence continues at coordinate 2,807 of JBEEPE010000200.1, forward strand.
CTCGAATCTCCTCCACTGCCTCCGGCTTCAAATCAAACGAATCGTGATGCGAAATTCCGCCCCCAAGGAAAATCAAGACCACCGACTTCGCACGCCCCAACCCCGGATTCGCCGCCGCACTCGCCTGCATCCGGAGCAACCCCGCCAACGACAATCCCAACGGCGCCAACCCGCCCACCCGCAGAAAGTTTCTGCGCGATACCCCACCACAAAAAAGGCCTCTTTGCTGATGAACGAAATCAATCATGACCAGTCTCTTGCACTCCTTTCATTTCAATGGTTGAAAACAAACTCTTTCGAGTTCAGTAACGCCCAAAACAAATCCGTAAACGCCGTCTTTCGGTCCGTACCCGCCAGCGACGCCGTCACCGCCTCCCGCTCCGCCAACGTCGGAAGCCGGCTCAGCGTCGCCAAAAAAAGTCCGTCCACCACCCCCGCATCGTCCGCCCCAGCGAGAAGGCCGTCCAACCGCGCCCCCTCCTTGGTCAAGCGCGTGTGCAACTCCTCGCTGTTTTTGAGATGCAGCAACTGCGGCAGGGTAACCTCTCCCGCCCGCTCACAGGCGCACGCCGTCACACGCTCACTCCTCCCAAACAACGAAAGGAAGTAGGACGCAACACTCGGCTCCGCCAACTGCACCGCCCGTAACCCAACCGGCGTCCCATCAAACGAAGTCGGCACGCCTGTCGCCGCGTGCAACGCGTCCAACAACACTTCCGCAGGAAGGCGGCGCGCGAAGTAGTGCGAATAAAAACGCTGATCCATCCGATTATCCGAAACCGACTCGCTCCCAAGCTGATACGCACGCGAGTTCAAAATCACGCGCATCAAATGTTTCAAATCAAACCGGTGACCTCGGAACTCTTCCAACAGCACCGCCCACAACGCCCCATTCGACGGCGGATTACTCGCACGCAAATCATCAACCGG
>JBEEPE010000201.1:0-3788 GCA_041191265.1 Verrucomicrobiota bacterium
TCCACGCCTCCTTCGTTGGTGAAGTTGTGATGGAGCACTGCGTCCGAGAGGAGCGGTTGCGGAATCTCGACACCGACCAGCGACCAAGTGCCGGAACTGAGATAAGCCCACGAGGCCGAACCGGTTCGCTCAGTCGGAACGGCGACAACGGCGGACGCAGTATCGTGAGTGGCCGGCGCGACGACGGGGATGGCCGACAGGTTGGTTTCCCGCATGACGGATTTCCGAAGGGGCCCGAGGGCCGAGCCGGGTTCCGTGAGCGGGGGAAGGAACCGGTGCGGAATCTGGAGCCGATCGAGTAGCGAGGTGGCCCAGGTGCGGCGAACGGGATCGAGAAACTGGGTGGTGGTTGCGTTGGTGAACTCGCACGCGATTTGTCCGGAGAGGCACCAGTGGAACCAATCCGGGATCATGAGCAGGTGGGCGGCGTTGTGGAGGAGTTCGGGATTCTCCCGGGACTGCGCGTAGAGATGGCACAGGGTGTTGATTTCCATGAACTGGAGCCCCGTGGTTTGGAAGATTTCGGTTCTTGGGACTGCCTGTGTGATTTTCTCAATGCTGCCGGATGTACGCGGATCGCGATAGGCGCGTGGAAGCCCGAGCATTTCCCCGGATTTCGAGAGAAGGACGTAGTCGAGCGCCCAAGTGTCCACTCCAACCGAGCGAAAGGTGCGATGCGTTTCTTGAGCGGACTTTTGCAAACCCTCCAGACACTCGCTCCAGAGGCGCAGGAGGTCCCAGTGCAAACCGTTCCCGATTCCGACCATCCGGTGCGCGAAACGGTGCTGCTCGGTTAGTTGAAGGGAACGGCCGTCCCAGTCTGCGGTCATCACGCGCCCGCTTCCTGCGCCGAGGTCGATGGTGAGATAGGAGGCTTTCGGTCTTTGGGTCATTGCTTTGGGTCGGTGGCTTTTTCGTCCACTCGCAGAACATGTTCGCCGGGAACGAGGCGATAGTGAGGCGTTCCCTCGTTGGGCTTGAGCAAGGCTGCGCCGCCCTTGACGACCGTGACGTGATTCGAATCTGAAGCTGGCAGCAGGAGGTCAGCGTCCACGTTGGGAGGAACCACGAACCGAAACGTGAGCGTATCCATTCCTCGTTTCCATTCGGACACAATGGTGCCCACTGGCGAATCGTAAGAAGCCTTTACGAAGTTCAGCGGGGGAGCGGAAGGAGACTTCGTCGCGGTCACTTCCGAAGTTGGATGTTTCGGCGGGGGAGCGGGGGCGAGGCGTATTTTTTTGAACCCAGGTTCTGCGAGATCGATACCCGCGAGGTCGCGGAACATCCATTCGCTAACCGCTCCGAAAGCGTAGTGGCTAAAGGAGTTCAGCGAGGCGTTGTGTCGTCCGAACCCAGCCTGTTTGGTGAAAGAATCCCACCGCTCCCAAACACTTGTTGCTCCGTTCACGACGGGGTAGCACCACGAGGGAAACTGGCGGCTTTGAAAGAGTCGGAGAGCGATGTCATGACGCCCGTTTTTTGAGAGAACGGGAAGCAGGGATCGAGTGCCGAGGAACCCCGTCGACATTCGAAAATCATTCTTCTCGATGAGCTTCACTAACTGGTCCGCAATCACTGACGCGCCGCCCTTGGGATGAAGGCCGAAGTCGAGTGCCAGCACGCACGCGGTTTGGGATGCGCCGCTGACGGTTCCGTCGCGGCCGATGACCGCGCGGATAAACTCAGTCCGAACTTTTTCAAAAACCCCGCGGTAGTGAGTGGCATCATCGGTTCTTCCGGTTGCCTCAGCCATCTCTGCCATTAACTGGGCGGAGTGCGCAAAGTAGGCGGCGTCAATCCACTCGATGGGAGTGGCGTCCTGTTGATTCAGCCAATCACCCCAAGGATTTCCAACGGAGACGCCTTTGAAATCGGGACTTAGGGACTCTCGGAACTCCATGAAGCGTTTCATGGAAGGCCATTGGCGATCGATGACATCCGTGCTGCCGTAGACTTTCCAGAGGGTGTGCGGACAGATGACGCCGGCGTCCATCCAACCGCTGCTGAATGGTTTGCCAGATTCTCCGTGGGCCATTGGATAGGGCGCATAATCGGGATAGGCACCAGTGCTTCGCTGCGCTTCGCGTAGGTCGGAAAGCCATTTGGTAAAGAACGCGAATACCTCCGCGTGGTAGGTGGCGGATCGGATGTAAATCTGGGCGTCACCGAGCCATCCGAGGCGCTCGTCCCGCTGCGGACAATCGGTCGGAATGTCGATAAAGTTTGAACGCTGAGTGCGTTGAATGTTTCTGAAGAGCTGATTGATGACCGGATCGGAGCATTCGAAAGCGGCCGTGATCGGCGTGTCGGATTGGAGGACTAGCCCAGAGAGGATGTCTAAACTGGGTTTGGAGCGGAGGCCCGATACTTCCACAAACTGGAATCCGTGGTAGGTGAAGCGCGGAGTCCAAGTCTCACCCTCCGGCGCGCCGCTACAAATGTAGGTGTCGGTTGCGCGTGCTTTGCGGAGGTTCTCCGTCATGAGCGACCCGTCGGCGTGAAGCATCTCACCGTAACGCAGGAGAATCCTCTGACCGCGGTCTCCTCGGATCTTCAGTTGGACATTGCCCGCGAAGTTTGTGCCGAAATCGAAGAGGTAGACGCCTTTGGAGGGCTCGGTGATGTGTTTTGGTTGAAGGGTTTCCACGACCCGCACGGGTGGCGATGGGTAGGACTGAAGCGTGTCGGGCTTCTTGAAACCCAAATCGACGGTTCGCTGGCCTGTCGTGTCATGGAAAGGGGCGGTAACGGATGGAACCGTCCCCGCGGGCACGGCTTTCTTCCATGTCGAATCATCGAAAGAGGGCGTGTCCCATGCCCGAGCGTTTCGTGCGTCGAAATGCTCTCCCATGAGCAGGTCTGCTTCGCGCACGGGGCCTTCATCATTCCATCGCCAAGTTGAGTCGGTCGTTACGGTTTTGCGGTTTCCGTTCTCAAACTCCACGACGAGTTGGGCCAGAACGGCCGGATCTTTGCCGTACAGGTAGCGTCCGCCCTTGTGGGGTCCGTAACCCAAAAGGAGTCCGTATCCGACGTAGCCCGAATACCATCCGTCGGCGAGCGTGATGCCGAGCGTGTTGGGGCCTGGTCGGAGATGGGGGGTGACATCGAGCGCCCGGTAGTAGGCGCGGTGTCGGTAGTCGGACCATCCGGGTAGGAAGTATTGTTCGGAGGCGGGTTTGCCATTGAGGCTGGGAGCAGCGTCTCCGAGCGCGGAGAGGTACAGGGTGGCGCGCCGGATGGTGTTCGCGATTTCAAAGGTTTTTCGGAACTGCAGGGCTGGGGGCAGATGGAGCGTTTGCCGGTCTTGATGCAGGGGACGTGGAACGGAGGCCGAAATCCATTGAGCGTCGCCATCGGCGGACAGGTTCGGGGCGGACTTCCAGTGGGCCAGTGGCGACCACTCGGAAGGGACGTTCGCTGAATCCCATACTCGCACCTGCCAGAACACAGATTGCGAGGGCTTCACGGGCTTACCTGCGTAGGCGACTTGGGTTAATCGCGAGTCAGATACTTTGCCGGTGTCCCATAGGTCGAATCGATCATGGGAAGCCTTATCTCGCGAACTGGCGACGCGGATTTGGTACGCTGTTTGAAACTGTCCGCTCGTGTTTGCCACGAGCCCCCACGCCAGAATGGGGTGGGGGGACTCGACGGCTAATGCGGTTTCCAAGTGCTCACACCGCAACTTTGAGGGAGCGAGGTTGCCGGCTTGGGAGTGACGGGCGCAGAGAACCGTCATCAGCGCGAGGAGGAGCGGCTTTATCGGTCCGGCGAACATTTGT
>JBEEPE010000202.1:0-2659 GCA_041191265.1 Verrucomicrobiota bacterium
CCCCTTCCGGCGCGATACTTGATGCTCCCCGTCTCCAAGGGACTGGAACTTTCACCGTCGCCAGTGGCTCAGTCCGAATCGGGGAAAACAAATCCTTCACCGGAAAAACCGAACTGCAGGCAGGCGTTCAAGCCACCATCGCGGGAACCCTTAACGGAGAGCTAGCGGTAGGCACGGGATCAACAGCCTCCTTCTCCCCAGTGTCAGATACCGCACCGATCGTGCTGCCCTCCCTCTCCGGAAATGGCACCCTCAGCCTCGCGAAAGGAGTCATCACCCTCAATCGCAGCGCTGCAGCATTTGATGGAGTCACCAAACTTTCCGATCAAGCGACTCTCATCGCCTCCGCTGACCTGCCAAAGGGCAATATCGAAAATCAGGGAGTCATCCAAACGGCACCTGCAGCAGGCTCCACTATCGCAATCAAATCCAATATCTCAGGAACCGGCACACTCGCAGTCAACGGACCCGGAACCGTCGAGATCGAGTCAGGAACGGTCTTCACCGGTCCCACCGCAATCGAAAGCGGAACCCTCAAAGTGAGCCACCCCGAGGGACTCAAAAACTCAGCAAAACTAACGGTGGGAAATGCACCCTCCTCCACCGCCGTCCTCGATGTAAGAAGCCTCGGCGAAGAAGGGCTGGTCATCGGACAGTCCGCCTCCTTGGGCGGTAGCGGAGTCATCCTCGGAAAAATCGTCAACCAAGGCACCACCGCGCCTGGGAACTCTCCCGGCACGCTGTCCGTAGACTCCTACACCGCAGCCGGTACCGTCGAGATTGAGTACCAACTCTCCCAAACCGGTTCACTCGTCGCTGCCGACCGAATCAATGCAACGACTGAGCTCGTCATTCAAGATACGGCCACCCTCCACTTCACCCCGTGGGTTCCCTCCGGCATCTCGCCCCGATTCAAAACCCCGATCAGTTTCGTGGTGGCCTCCGCTCCAGAGATCACACTGCCGATTGACGTTAAAACATTTTCAAGCAACCCGTTCGTAGAGCTGCTGCTGAAGAAAGTGGATAACAACCTCGTGGCCGACCTCAGCCGTTCATCCACAAAAACCTACCAAGGTGAACTCTCCCGCCTCTACCAACTCGAGCGGAACGCTCGGAACATCGCAGGAGCGTTTAATCAAGCCGCCCAAGCCTCCTCAAATCCGACCGCGCTCGATGCCGCCATTGACGGACTGGAGCAGCTGATCCTCGATGCAAACGCTTCCGGTACCAGTAACGCAAATCTCGCGGCCATTCAAAGGTCCCTCGCACAGGCAAACCCTCGACCGATTGCCGAAGCCGGCCGCCTTGCCCTCGAGCGAATGTTCGCGCTCAAAACCATTGCACAACGCGCACCACGTCCAAAAAACGACTCCGAGTGGACCGCATGGAGCACCACCATTGCCTCCCAACTCAACATCACCCATCAGCCAGGCCTCTCCGACTGGCACACCAATCTCAACTCCTCCTACATCGGGGTGGAAAAGACAGTCGGAGGACTCGACATCGGCATTTTCGGAGGCGGTGGACAATCCAACGCCCAGCCAGCCTCAGGAACCACTGTTCGCTCCGACGACTGGCTTGGCGGTATCACCGCACGCGGACAAATCGGTTCCATCTCCGTATCCGGAGTTGCGGCAACCGGCATATCCGATAACCGCACCAAACGCCCAACAGACGGTGCGACGGCCCACGCGGACTTCGAAAACCGCCAATCGGGCCTCTCGATTCGATCGCAATACGAGGGCTTGACCGCAGTTGGCGGCATTAAACTCAAACCCACACTGGGCGTTGACGTCGCCGCGTATCGGCAATCCGCCGCGAGAGAATCAGGGAATGGACCAACCAACCTCATCACAAAATCAAAGTCTGGCTCCGCGACGCGCACCTCCCTGGGTTTCGATTCGCTCGTCACCCACCAAGTAGCCTCACTGCCCGCGGAAACACGGCTTGCTGCCGCTTGGATTCATGACTTCTCGCCCAAAGGTCGCGCAATCGACGCGACGTTCGCCGGAAACCCAGACATCGGGACCTTTGAAACTCGCGGATCCGACTTGTCCGCCGATGCGTTCGAGTGCGCCGTATCCCATTCGCTCAGAATATCATCGCACATGTCTTTTGAAGCCGGCGCCTCCGTCGAGGCGAGAACAACCGGAATCACCGCACGAGGCAACGTCGGATTCCAAATCAGCTTCTAACGCTTCTCCCCAATCTCGGGGAACTGCAGCCAACCAAACCAACAACACATGAACAAAAAATCCGTCACCCCAAAACGGGGTAGCATGACAACCGCATCCATCACGGGTGCTGCCCTGCTCTCGCAGGTGCTTATGGCAACAGCCCCCGCTCAGACCACGACACCGGTCGAATCCCGCAAGACGTGGATCGACTCGTCCACCGCGAAACTCCAAGAGTTGCGCGCCCTCTCCAACCGCTTACCCGCCACCCGCGCACGCAACGTCATTCTATTCATCGGCGACGGCATGGGGGTGTCGACCGTCACCGCTGCTCGCATTCTTGAAGGGCAAGAAATCAAAAAATCAGCCTTCGGCGAAGAGAACCTGCTGTCCTTCGAACAGTTCCCCAACGTCGCGCTATCCCGCACCTACAGCGCAAATCAGCAAGTTTCTGATTCTGCCCCGACCATGACGGCGATGATCAC
>JBEEPE010000203.1:0-5078 GCA_041191265.1 Verrucomicrobiota bacterium
AAAAATGCGTCCCCCCACCTCTGAAGCCCCGCGTTCAAGCTTCCCCCGCCCGCACAATCCCCGCTAAATCAACCCATGCCTCGCACATCCCTCCCCCGGATGGCCTCCATCGCGGCCCTCGTGCTCCTCGCCTCACCCGCCCGCTCGGATTCCGAACCCGTCCAGTTCAACCGCGACATCCGCCCCATCCTCTCCGAAAACTGCTTCTACTGCCACGGACAAGACGCCAATAAACGGAAAGCCGGCCTCCGCCTCGACGTCCGCGAAGCCGCCATCACACCCCTCGAATCCGGCGAAACCGCCATCGTCCCCGGTCAACCCAATCGCAGCGGTATCATCCAACGCATCCTCGCCACCGATCCCGACGAGGTCATGCCCCCACCAAAATCCCATCGAACCCTCTCCGCCGCGCAAAAAGATACCCTGAAAAAATGGGTCGCCGCAGGTGCCCCCTACGAAACCCATTGGGCCTTCACCCCGCCCACGCGTCCCCCACTCCCCAGCCCCAGCGCAAACCCCACCCCAACCCATCCCATCGACCGGTTCATCCTCGCAAAACTCAGCCCCGCCGGCCTGAAACCCGCCCCCGAAGCCAATCGTAACACCCTCCTCCGCCGTCTCTCACTCGACCTCACAGGCCTCCCCCCCACCCCCGCAGAAATCGACGCCTTCGCCGCCGATTCATCACCGAACGCCGTCGAACACCTCGTCGCGCGCCTCATGAACTCTCCCCATTACGGAGAAAAAATGGCCCTCCCATGGCTCGACGCCGCCCGCTACGCCGACAGCAACGGATTCCAACAAGACGGCGATACGTTCCAATGGCTCTGGCGCGATTGGGTCGTCAAATCCCTCAACGCCGACAAACCGTTCGACCAGTTTTCCATCGAGCAACTCGCCGGCGACCTCCTCCCAACCCCCACCAACGACCAACTCGTCGCCACCGCCTTCAACCGAAACCATCTCCTCAACGGGGAAGGCGGTGCCATCCCCGAAGAACAACGCTTCAACATCCTCTTCGACCGCGTCGATACCACCGCCACCACCTGGCTCGGCCTCACCCTCGCCTGCGCCCAATGCCACGACCATAAGTACGACCCGCTCACCATGCGCGATTACTACGGTCTCCTCGACGCGTTCAACCGCGTCTCAGAAAGCGGACTCGCCGGAGGCGGACCCGGCCCCATGCGGATTGCCCCGCCCTTCCTCGAACTCCGACAACCCGAGCAAGACGCAAAAATCAAAGCCCTCGAACAACAACGCACCCAAGCCGAGACCAACGGACTCCTCAAAGAAAAACGGGACCTCGCCTTCGCCGCATGGTCCAGCAACGTCACCACCGAAACTAAAGACCCGCGCCGAACCGACGGACAACTCCTCGCGGCGCCCCTCACCGCCATCCTCCGCGTTGAACCCAACAAGCGCACTCCCGAGCAGAAGTCGCAACTCGAACAAGGTTTGCGCCGACTCTTCGACGACGCCGTCTGGCCCAAAATCAGTGCCAACGATCCCAACGCAAAAAAGGCTTCCGAACTCACCGCCGCTATCCAGCGCATCGAGAAAGAAGAGATTCCGCGCGTCATGGTGATGCGCGACGACAAACCCCGCGACACGTTCCTGCTCGACCGCGGCGAATACCTCAAACCCAAGGACAAAATCACATTCTCCACCCCCAGCTTCCTTCCCCCTCCTCCCGAAGGCACCCCCGCAAACCGGCTCGGCTTCGCCCGCTGGCTTTTCCAACCCGACCACCCGCTCACCGCACGCGTCCAAGTCAACCGCATCTGGCAAACCTTGTTCGGTGCCGGACTCGTCAAAACAGCCGAAGACCTTGGTGTTCAAAGTGAAACTCCCCTCCACCGCGACTTGCTCGACTGGCTCGCAGTCGAGTTCAGAGAAAGCGGCTGGAGCCAAAAACACATCGTTCGCCTCATCGTCACCAGCGCCACCTACCGACAAAGCAGTCGCGTTTACCCCGAATCCCTCCAACGCGATCCAGAAAACAACTTCCTCGCTCGAGGCCCACGCTTCCGCAACCCCTCACTCGTCCTCCGAGATATCGCCCTCTCCGCCAGCGGCCTCCTCGACCCCCGCCTCGGCGGACGCCCCGTCTACCCCTACCAACCCGACGGCATCTGGGAAACCCTCGCTATCACCAAGGAACGCGACTTCACCTACCCCGCCTCAACCGGCTCCGACCTCTACCGACGAAGCCTTTACACCTTCTGGCGACGCACCGTCGGCCCCGCAAACATGTTTGACGCCTCCACCCGCCAAACATGCAAAGTCCGCTCCAGCCGAACCAACACCCCCCTCCACGCCCTCACCACCCTCAATGACCCCACCTGGAACGAAGCAGCTCGCGTCCTCGCCGCGCGCTGTCTGGAAGCGTCCGATCAACCGGACCAACGCCTCACCCACGCGTTTCAGCGAATCGTCGGACGCTCCCCTGCCCCCGATGAAATCGACACGCTGCGCCGCATGCTCGACCGCCAGCGCGCCTTCTTCGCCAAAGATGAAGCGGCAGCCAAGAAAACCGTTTCGGTGGGTGCCGCTCCGCAAGAAACCCGTTTCGATGTGCGTGAACACGCGGCCCTCAGCGCGGTCTGCCTCGGCCTCTTCAACCTCGATGAAGCCCTGACCCGCGAATAATCCGTTCCCGCCCTCCCCCGAATCTCCCCGCGTTCTCACACCCCCACCTGATTCCCCGCATCCCATGTTCACGCCCCTTCTCTCCGAGTCCGAAGCCCGACGCCTCACAAGACGGCAAATCCTCGGTTCCGCCCACCACGGCATCGGTGCCGTGGCACTCGCTTCCCTCCTCGGCGCCAACCCCTCCGCAACAGCCGCCTCAGGTCAACCCCCACTCCCCGCCCTCCCGCACCGAACCCCAAAAGCCAAACGCGTCGTCTGCCTCTGGCAGGGGGGCGGCCCGTCACACGTCGATCTCTATGATCCAAAACCCGTCCTCACCAAAATGGCGGGACAGGACATTCCAGACAGCGTGCGCGGCGCCACCCGGCTATCCACCATGTCGGCAAGTTACAAACGCTGGCCCATTACCCCCGCCATCAAGCCCTTTCAAAACTTCGGACGCTCCGGAACCGCCTTCACCTCCATGCTCCCAAACATCGGAGCCATGGCCGACGACATCTGCGTCGTGCGCTCCATGACCACAGAAGCCGTAAACCACGCCCCCGGTGTCACCTTTTTCATGACCGGTTCGCAAGTGCCCGGACGCCCCAGTATGGGTGCATGGCTGAGTTACGGGCTCGGCTGCGAATCCAACGACTTGCCGGCGTTCGTGGTGATGACGTCCTCCGACAAAGGCAAAACCTGTGGCCAACTCTTCTACGATTACTACTGGGGTAGCGGCTTCCTCCCCAGCCGGTTCCAAGGCGTGCGTTTTCGAAACGTCGGCGACCCCGTGCCCTATCTTGAAAATCCGCCCGGAACCGCCCGCGAACAGCGCCGCGCTTTATTGGACGATTTGCGCTCGTTGAACGAACGGCATTTGCGCGAGCAGGGTGATCCCGAAATCGAAACGCGAATCGCCCAGTACGAAATGGCGTTCCGAATGCAGACGAGCGTCCCCGACCTGCTGGACTTCTCCAACGAACCCCGCCACGTCCTCGATCGATACGGGCCGGACGCACTAACCAAAGGAACCTTTGCAAACAACGCCCTCATCGCGCGCCGCCTTCTCGAACGCGGCACCCGCTTTGTGCAACTCATGCATTCCGGATGGGATCAACACGGCAACCTGTTCACTCAACTGGAGCAACAGTGCCGCGATACGGACGCCCCGAGTGCGGCGCTTTTGCAAGACTTGAAAGAACGCGGCCTTTTGGAGGACACGCTAGTGATTTGGTGTGGCGAGTTTGGAAGAACCCCTTTCGGCCAAGGCGACCCTGCGAAGCCGGGTGGCCGCGATCATTTTGGCCGTGCCTATTCGATGTGGATGGCAGGCGGCGGCGTGCGCGGCGGCACGACGTATGGCCAGACGGACGATTTTGCCTGGAACATTGTTGAGAAACCGGTGCACGTGCACGACATGCAAGCCACGATCATGCACCTATGCGGAGTGGATCACGAATCCTTGACCTACCGCTACCAAGGCCGCCAGTTCCGCCTCACCGACGTCCACGGCCAAGTCATCCAAGGCATCCTAACCTGACCCTGTCCACCATCGATTATCTACCAGGGAGACGGTCACAACCCGCCGGAAGCTTCATTGAAGAAATAGGAGTATTCACCCCCTACCGGCTCAACGATCACCCTTTTTGAGGCAATCAGAACGCCTGACGAAACATCTAACATCTCGCAGTTCATCACCATGCGACTGGAACCAGTCGACACCGTCACATGCCCCCTCACGATTACGTCAGCCCCTCCTGCCGAATAAATCCGCTAAATTCAGGCTGGTCAGTCCGACAGATTATGCAGCGTTGACGAGGCCAGTGTCCGGAACATGCTTACCGGTCCCTGTAAGACTTAATAGGTTGTATGCCTCAACATTAAACATTCTAACCTGAGAGGTGCAGCCGAATGAATTCCTCGGGAGATATGGGTTGTGGCCTGTAGCCAGCGGACGCCAGAGGCTTAAAGTGTGCGTCGTTAGTGATCACGAAATTCGCATTTGCCGTGATTGCGCAATCCGTGAACTTGTTGTCGTCTGGGTCGTTGGCAATGACTTGAAACCGATAAGCGGGTTGCACCTTGAGCAGAAGGTCGCCGACCATTTCGGCCAGCGAAAAGACTTTCCCTAGCTGATTCCAGCGATGAGACCCGCTGTTGAGGACTACAATTTCTTGGTACTCAGTGAGTATCTCATTACTCACTGCCCAGCAAAAGCGACGCTGAAACTATGCGTCGAAAATAATGTGATAGGGGTGACCCGCTCTTGCAGCCTGTAAAAGAACGCAAGTGTCGATGCAGACAATCATCCGACCTGCGAAGCCTTGATGGATTCACGAGCGGCAATGAGTGCTCCATTCAAATCGGCATACTTGCCAGCCGTCCAGTCGGCCTCCAGCCCCTGCGAAAAATCGGCCCACGCAGCACGCAGTTCCAGTTCC
>JBEEPE010000204.1:0-10536 GCA_041191265.1 Verrucomicrobiota bacterium
CGCCTTTGCTGGCGGTGTAGGGGGGACGATCTGCGAGGCCGACCATTCCGAGGATGGATGAGACGTGAATGATTCGTCCGAACTGGTTGGCAATCATCGCTGGAAGAGCCGCTTTTGAGCAAATGAACGGACCGGTCAGATTGGTTCGGATGATTTCGTTCCACCTTTCGACTGGCATGTCCACCGTGGGGAGCCGGAAGTTCAAGCCAGCGTTGCAGATGAGGATATCCGGGCTGCTTACGGCAGCGGTTGCTGACGCGAGGAAATGGGTGATTTGGGATTCGTCAGCGACGTCGGCGCTGGAGCCGAAGGTTTTGACACCGAAGCGGGTGGCGATATCAGTCGCTGCGTCCTGTGCTGAGGCTTGGTTGCGTCCGTTGATGAGGATGTTGGCGCCCGCGGCTGCGAGGACTTCAGCCATGTGTTTGCCGAGTCCTTGGGATCCGCCGGTAATCCAAGCCGTTTTCCCCGTGAGCGAGAAGAGTTGTTGAAGCATGGGTGAGCGTGGGCTGGATACGAGTGCTGAGTCGAGATTCTCCGGTGAAGAGATGGTTGCCGGTGTGAAGTGAGGGTTTTCTTTGAGAGGTGAGTAAGAATGCATTCTTAGGCGGGGGAATCTCCTGTTTTTTGCAAAAATGAGAGACTCTTATCGCTTTGCTCGGTTTGCGGATTGTGGGTGGGTGTTGCGAGGCTGAGAAATACGGTTCTCATTTCTAAGAACATTGATGCACCGAGGTCATCTCGGTGTCCGTTCCCCTTTATTTCCCCGGAGACACAGAACCTATGGCGAGAATCTTGGTAGTTGATGATGACCCTTCAATGGTTCAGGTGATTTCGGAACTTTGTCGGGAGTCGGGTCACGAGACGGTTGCGTTTAACTCAGGCACGAAGGCCTTGGCGAATCTGGCGGACCAGACGGTGCATCTTGTGATTACCGATATGCGGATGGAGGGGTGTGGGGGAATGGAGGTTTTGAGGGCATGTAAGAAGGTGAAACCGGATGTTCCGGTGATTATGGTGACGGGAGATAAGGGGGTAGAGCAGGGGGTGCAGGCGTTGAAGGCTGGTGCCTTTGACTATGTGACGAAGCCGTTTAAGGTGGAGGACTTGCGTGGTTCTATTTCGCGGGCTTTGGCGCGGAAAAAGGGGGGTGGTTTGGAGGCGGCTGAGGAAGAGCGATTGAAGCGCGCGGAGGTTCCCTCGAAGCCGATGAACATCATTGGCAGTTCTAAAAGGATGCAGGAGGTGTTCGGCTTGATTGGAAAGGTGGCTAATCTTGATTCGACAATCTTGATTCAGGGTGAGAGCGGTACGGGGAAGGAGTTAGTGGCGAGGGCTCTCCACTTTAACTCTCATCGCGCAGACAAGGCGTTCGTTCCGATTAACTGCTCAGCATTGCCCGAAAACCTTTTGGAGTCTGAGTTATTTGGTCACAAGAAGGGTGCGTTTACTGGAGCTTTTCAGGACAAGATTGGGTTGTTTGAAGAGGCTGAGGGAGGAACGATTTTTTTGGATGAGATTAACTCAATGGCGCCTGCCCTGCAGACAAAGCTCCTTAGAGTGCTGCAGGAGCGCAGAGTCAGGCGCGTGGGCGATACCAAGAGCATTGAGATAAATGTGCGCGTTTTGACCGCGACGAACGAACCGTTGTACCCGAAGACACGGAATGGGACTTTCAGAGAGGATTTGTATTATCGGATTGCGGTGATTCCGATTGAGATGCCTGCGCTGAGGGAGCGCCCAGAGGACATTCCGGATTTGGTGGCGCATTTTCTCCGTCGAAACGCGTCAAGTGCAAGGTGCGCGGAGTACACAATGGACGGAGGCGTTTTGGAGCGTTTGATGGAGTACTCGTGGCCGGGCAATGTCCGCGAGTTAGAGAATGCGGTGGAGAGGGCCTGTGCGCTTTGCGACGGTTGTCGAATTCAGACGTCGCACCTTCCCGCGACGGTGCTGAGCTTGAAGGGACCAGATGGCGTGTCGAGTCCGTCTCCTGCGATTGGTTTTGTTACTGGGAAATCTCTGTCTTCGTTCTTGGAGCACGTTGAAACGCGTTACATCAGCGAGACGATTTCTGCGTGTCACGGTTCGCGGGAGAAAGCGGCTAAGTTGCTTCAAATTTCTTTGGCGACGCTTTACCGCAAGTTGGAGGTTGGGAAGCGATCGGTATCGAAGGAAGGAGCGTTGGCTGCGGTCGATGGAGTGAAGGCTTCGGTCGCCAAAATGGCGCCTAGTGCGACGTCGAAACGCGTTACTTCTCGGGTTGCTGTTCCGCCTCGCGAGGGGAAGCGAGGCGACAAGCATAGGCATTCCAAGTCGGTCGGCAGTGGAAGCGGTCGAAAGGTGGTGGGGGATAAACGTTCGGACAAACCTGTGCCGCGCGTTGAGATTCGTCGGGAAGCCAAGGCTGGGGTGAGCTCAGGGACGGTGGGCCGAGGTGCCCGAAAAAAATCGAAAAGTCGCAGGTAGACGACTTTTCTGGTTTTCCTCTCTCACTGCGCTTCAGAGCGTGGTGTTTATTGATGGTTCTTCTGTGGGGAAGCTTGCTCACAGGAAGTGCTTGAGAGAACTCGGGCAGGGGTTGCTTTTTGCCGAGTGTTGCCCTTTGCCAAGCTTCGGTTCGAACCGATGAACTACTTGGGGAACGGTTGGTGGGAGAAATCCCGCTCCGCTCGGCGAGCGGCGTTTCTTGGTCTTTGCTCTCCCTGAGAATACCCCCTGTACAAAAAAAATGCAGCCCCCCGGGCCTCATACGAGAACCCAGAGGGCTGCTGTTCCCCCCAGAACGCCTACAGTTGTACGTCCTTCACCTGCTCAGGACAAGGGTTTTGTTCCCTTTTTTTGTCACGAATGGGTTACGTGGTTACTTTTGTTTCGCGAGGGACTCCAAATAGTCGAGTAAGGAAGCGAAGTCACTTTCGCTCAATGGATTGACTAGTCCTTCGGGCATCATCGACTTTGGATCGGTTGTGCGTGAGGCGATGGCATCGGTTGGGATGACAACTTCTTGTCCTGCAATGTTTCGGAGGGTCACTTTTTCGGCGCTCTCTTGGATCACGAAGCCGGTTTGAACCGATTTGTCTTTGAGTGTCAGGGTGTTCGTCGCGAACCCTTGGGCGATGGTTTTGTTCGGGTAGAGGATGGATTCGGCGAGTTCAGAGCGCTTGTACGTTTGTGCGATGTTGCCGAGGTAGGGGCCCTTCAAGGGTTGTCCGGCGGCGACGGTGTGGCAGGCGACGCAGCCCTGTTGAACGAAGAGGGTTTCCCCTCGGGCGGAGTCCCCTTTGAGCTTTGTCACGTTCCGTAGGACTTCTTCGGGTTTAAGCGTGGAGATGGCAGGGCCTTTTGCTTTTGCGGTGGCGGCTTTTACTTTCGCGACGTCGATGCGCAGTTTGCCAACGGCTTGTTCAGCTGCTTTGGCGATGGCTGGGTCGGAGTCCTGCGTTGCCTCGACGATGGACGCGTCGAACAGGTTCGATTTGGCATCGGCAGCTGCCTGCATGATGGCGATACGCCGTTTTCCTCCAGCACTCCACTCGCGGTCGAGTGCAGCACGCGACATTTGGCGTGATTCGGGAGACCCGCTGCTGCGTTTTGCGAGTTTGAGCAAGACCTGAAGTGCCCATGACTGCTCTGCGCCGGATGAAGTTGCGGCGAGATTCTCAAAGTACTGGTGGTGGTTCTCCAGTTTTGGCGCGTTCCAGAAAGCGTCTTTTGCTTTGGAAACCTCAGAGCCGTTGCCGCCGCCTTTGAGGTCAGCAAGCACAGACGACATGGTTTTAAATGCCTCGAGGTCATCTGTTTTGACCAAGGCGAACACGGCCATTGCTCGGATGAACGTGGGTTGCTGGGTGTCTTTCAACACGCTGACCAAGAGAGGGATGGCGTCTGTTGGAACGTTGTCTTCCTGGGCTAGCTGACGCGCGAGCGTGGGAAGAACGGATGCGTCTTTCTTTGCGAGTTCGACGAGTTTGCCGAGTGCGTCTCCGGGTTTGATGCGGTGGCGTCCAAACTCTGATGCGAGGGCTGCGGCCTCTTCGGCGCCGGCTTTGTTGAGTGCAGTGACGAGTGCCTGACCGATGCGATCGGAAGCCTCCCATTTTTCGGGTTGGTAGTAGGGCCCTCGGGTGTCTGGGCGGGTTCCCCACGAGTCACCCTTCCACTCGCCTTCGGTGTAGTACAACCGGCTCAGCGTGCGCGCGATGGCGACGCGAAGTCCTGAATCGGGGGACGCTGCGAGGCGGTTGATGAGCGCATCGGCAACGGTTGGTTGGTGCATGGCTTGCAATGCGCGGAGCACGCCATCGCGGAGCGCAGAGTTTTGGCCGGATTTGTCGAGTGCGGCGAGGAGGGCATCGGAGTTTCCGAGGCGGATGAGGGATTGGACGGTGGTGTGCGCGACAACGGGGTCAGCATCGCCGACGAGCGGGATCACATTGTTGGCGAGTGATTTGTCTTGGAGTCGTGCGGCGGCGGTGACCGCTTCGCGCCGGACTCGGGCGTCTTTACTTTGGAGCGAGCGAACGATGCGTTCTGCGGGAACGTTCTGAAGTTGGTCCCAGCGGTCTGTGAGCGCGCGAATGGCCCATGCTTCGACGGACGGGTCGTCTGCAGCCTGAGCGAGGAACGCATGAGTTGCAGCGCCGAATGCCTGTTTCAGGGTGAAGATGGCAATGACGCGGGATTCGAGAAGAGCGGATTTTTCGCTGACCAACTTCTCAAGGAGGGGACGCGCCTCGTTCAGCACACTTGCCGGGCGGGCGAGGAGTTCGCGTTGTGCAGCGAGGCGCCGACGGTGGCTAGGGCTCGTGAGCAGGTCGCAGAGTTCCTTTGAAGATAACTTTGCGAAGTCCGGAAGTGGTTGAGGGGTATGGTCTTTTGGTGTGACGCGTGCGATGAATCCAACTTCGGGCTTGGAGAAGGAGAATCCTCCGTCCTTCCAGCTTGCGACGTACACTCGGCTGAGTGCGTCAACATCAGCGTCCGTGGATTTTGGCACTCGAATGAGGCTCTCGGGTTTGCCGATTTCCTCGAACGTTGCGCCTTTGGGAGCAACCGTGTGGCGGAAGAGGGGGCCCGGACCCCAATCACAGGTATAGGGCAAGTTGTTCCAGTCCTTGGGGAAGCCCGGTTCTTGAATCCAAGTGGCTCCACAGCCTGAACCGCCACCGTATTCTCCGAGGGGCTTGATGATTTCGTTCGGGAAGAACTTGAAAAGTTTTGGGTACCCGTGGTCCTCGAGACCGGTGATGTGGTGGAACTTGATGTCCCAACCATCGCCGTCGTTGGTGTTGTCGCGGGTGAACCCGTCGAGCAGAGGGCTTATGGCGACCTCCAGGATATTGCGGGTCCCGTAGGCATAAAGCTCGAGGCCGGTGCCGTCGGGGCGCACGCGTGCGACGCCGCCGCCGCGAAGTTGAAGCTTCCGTCCATCGGTGCCTTCCGCCTCCATAAATCCGAAGTCGCCGCAGGCAATGTAGAGCCATCCATCAACGCCGAGCTCTAGGCCGTTGGTGGTATGGTCCGCGGGCCGGTCTTTGAACGTGAAAGCGAGATTTTTGACGAGGACCTTTTGTTCGTCGGACGCTCCGTCTGCGTTTTTGTCCGTGAATACGCTCAGATGCGGTGGGTGAACGAGGTAAAGGCGGTCTCGATCCCAGACGAGGCCCCGCGGCGAATCGACGTTTGGCACGAAGGTCTTCACCTCGTCGGCTCGTCCGGTGCCCTTGGTGTCGCGCAGGCGCATGATACGCCCCATGTTGGGGAGACGTCCGAGCGAGCCGTTCTGGTCGCTGCTGACATAGAGAGTGCCGTCTGGAGCGGCGGCGATGAACACTGGGTAGTTCGCTTGGTCTGGGGTAGCGAAGATGGTGGCGTCAAAACCGTCTGCGACCTTGATATCTTTGAGGAGAGCCTCGGCGGTGGGGGCTGCGCTCTGGGCGAGGGCGAGGTGGGCTGCAAGGGAGGTGGACAGAATGGCTAGTCCGTTGGAGGCGAAGGGGTTGCGTTTCATTGGAAGGTTCAGAGGTGGAAAATACGATGGGCCGCGAAGGTGGATGCGCCTTGTTGAATCGGAGCAAGTAGCTTTTAGCGAGATGCTTCGAGTGCCAGAGCGGCGCAGCCAATCATGCCGGCGTCGTTTCCGAGCTCGGCTGGGACGATGGCGAGAGATTGGTGGACGACGGGGGCCGTTCGCGAGCGGATGGTGCGGATGATGGGGTCAAACACCAACGGACCGGCTGCTGCGACGCCGCCTCCGATGACGATGGTATCGGGGTTGAGTAGCCAAACGGAGCTGGCGAGGCCTGCGCCGATTTGAGTGCCGACCTCGTCCCATATTTCCTTTGCTACTGCGCATCCAGCGTTAGCGGCCTCTGCGAGGGAACGGGGGGTGAGGGGATTCGGAGCGGTGTTGCCTGATTGCGAGTAGGCGGACTGAGCGTGTTCGATAATGCGTTGGTTACCCACGTACGTTTCGAGGCCACCGAAGTTTCCGAATGGGCTTGGTACTCCGCGGTAATCGATGCTGAGGTGGCCAATTTCGCCAGCAGCCAGCTGCGAGCCGCGGTAGAGGCGTCCATCCAAAATCAGGCCGCCGCCGACTCCGGTGCCGAGCGTGATGCAGATGACATTGCGTCCCTGTTTGGCCGCTCCGTAGCGGTATTCTCCGTAAGCCATTGCGTTTGCGTCATTTTCTAAAATGACCGCACAGTTGAACCGTTCGGAGAGAATGGCGCGAAGGGGCACTTCGACCCAGCCCGGCACATTGGTGAGTTCGTGAACGACGCCATTGACGCTATCGACAAGGCCTGGGAGGCCGATGCCAATCGGGGGAGCGGATTCCCCTTTGGCGGATGCAGTTTTGGATAGATTCAGTATTCGTTCGCCGAGCGCTTCGAGGAGGGCGTGGGGTCCTGCATATTGCTGGGTGGGTACGGGTTCACCGTGCGCGACAATGGTTGAACCTTGAATGAGTGCGACTTTGACGGAGGTTCCTCCGAAATCGATTCCGATGGCGAGTTTGGCGTCTGACATGGATGAGGGAAGTGAGAGTCGATGGTGCGGCAAGGGGCATTCCAGAAAGAGAAAAATCGTGGCGCGAGGTGCTGCGCCAGCAACCGAGGCTACTCGCTGTCTTGATCGCCGGTTGGCCCGGGAACGAGTTCGTTTTTCAGGTAAGCTTCCTCGTACTTGATGAAAGCGGAGATACGTGATCTGAGTTCGCTGGCTTTGTCTTTCTCCTTGTACGCCAGATTTTTCTGTTCAAACGGATCGCTTTTCAGATCGAACATTTGTTCGTACCCAGCTGTTGCGTAGAAGATGGACTTTAGGGAGTTATCCATGACGCCGAACTGAAAGCCGTCGCGGTCGGCAATCATGTAGACACGTCCTGGGTGATTGGGACTGAGGATGCTGCAACCCTGCCACGCTTTTGGGATGGGGGTGCCCAGCATTTGGGCGAGTGTCGGATTGATGTCGACGTGGCCGATGGGTTTGGTTTCGCGCTGGCCGGCGTAAAATCCGGGGCCCCAAAAAATCATTGGGACACGGAGGTTTTCATCAAACAGGGCGCTTCCATGTCCCATCGTGGGGTGAGGGGTTCCGAAGGCCTCTCCATGGTCGCCTGTGATGATGACAAGGGTGTTCTGATCGAGGTTCTTTTCGCGCAGGAACTGGAAGAGGCGTCCCAGTTGGTGGTCCGATTGGCGGATGGCGTTCAGGTACCGGTTTTTGTCGGGGGTGACTGGTTTGCCATTTTCCTCGAACACGATCGCTGGCGGTTCGTCGGCGACGGTGTAGGGGTGGTGGGTTTGGTTGGTCCAGGCGAGTGCGAAAAAGGGACGAGAGGCGTCCTCGGAGATCCAGTTGAGGAGACCGTCCATCATGGGGGCATCCTCACAACCCCAAGACGTGATTTTTTCGTCTGGGGCGAGGTCGCGCGGGGCGAACACTTTTTGGAAGCCGGCCTTCTTTGCCATGTAATCCATTCCGCCCCAGGTTGGGAACGCGGCGGAGAAGAAAGCGGACCGGTAGTTTCGCTCTTTGAGTGAGCCTACGAGCGCCTTGTGCATGGGGCGATCGAACCCTGGTTGGTATTTCCACGGGAGACCTGGGTACACGGAATAAACAAGGCTCATGAATGAGCAGAACGTGTAGCCGACATGGGCGTAGGCTCGTTCGAACAGGAGCGAGTGCTTGGTTTCAGCTACGAGATTTGGCGTGGTGTCGTGATTTGCGCCATAGACGCTCAGGTACTGTGCGCTCGTGGATTCGAGGGTGAACAGAATGATGTTCTTCGGGGCCGTGGCCACGGGTGGCATGGGGCGGTCCGATGCGGGGATGAAATCATCCATATGCTCCGTTTGGAAGTTGCTGATGATTCCGGCTTTTTGATCGGTGAGGTAGTCGAAGAGGTAGGACCCGATGAACTCGCGGTGCGGGTTGCGTCCAGCGCGGCGTTGCCACGCGTCGGGGTCAGTTGACCAGAGGTAGGCGCCGCCACAGAGGATCCAGAGGACGGAGCCGAGGGCGAGACCGCGTGCAACTGATCGGGGGAAGTTTCTGCGACGGAGCGCGCGGTTGGCTAGGACGACGAAGAGGGGGGCGGCGAGGGCGGCGGCGATGAGTTTCGCGTTGAGGTATTCGGAGGCGGAAGAGGAGATGTTGCCAACGTCCTTCATCATGGCGAGGACGCGCGAGTTGAGGGGTTGTTTGAGTGCTGCGTTCACGCCGATGTTGGCGATGGCGTAGACGGCGGCGACGACGGCGATGCTTTCGAGAGAGAGCAGGAGTCGGCGCTGCCAGCGCTCGTTGTTGGATAGTTTGCGATTTAGGTAAGCGGAGAGGCCGCAGAGCGCGACAATCCAAAAGATGTCTTCTGTGGTGATGGCGATCAGGCTCGGGATGCCTTCGAAGTTTTCGTAGGGAATCGCGATTGGGATTTTCGCGAGCACGAGGACGATGGCGAGAGCGGTGAAGATGGCGGTAACGGGGGGAAACATGAATCTCGGGGGAGGCAGGTCTTATGTTAAAGTTTTGTCAAAAAAGAGGAAGGGTATTCCCGAGTGGGGGCAAGGGGAGGCGTCGACGCGATTTGTTGCGTTTCAAAACTGGGCTTGGGATGCGATTACGGCGCGGCGTTTGCGTGACGGGGGTGTGTCAGGTGACGGGGCGGGTTCGTTTGCTCGCAGGAGCGCATCGACTCCTGTCGTTCAACTACTGTTTACCGGTCCTGCAGTTTAAAAATATGGCAACGCATTCATTGGAGACACGTTTTGCAAGATGGTGTGCCGCGCTGTGGTGGTTAGGGGCATTTTTCTTGGGGTTTGCGGATATCCCGGTTTCTGCCGATGAAACGGTGTTGGTTGGCGTGGCCTCGGCGGATATCACGCCGGATTATCCGGTTCGATTGAGTGGGTACGGTGGTCGGCGTACAGAGCATGTGGGGGTCGCGCAACGGATTGGTCTTCAGGCATTGGCGATGGGGCCGGATTCAAGGGGATTGGCGGTGTTGGTGACGATCGATAACTGCTCGGCTCCGGGGGCGTTGCGGGCGGAAGTGTTACGCCGGGTCCGAGAAGCCGGAGTTCTGCTGGCGGACGAACGGTTTGCGATTGCGTTTAGTCATACTCACTGTGCGCCGATGCTGGAGGGTGCCTTGGAGAATCTGTTCGGCATGGACATCCCCGAGGACCACCGCGAGCGGATTCATCGCTACACGGAGGATGTGACGCGTTGGATGACGGATGCGGTGCTGAAGGCGGTTCGATTAAGAGAGCCCTCCTTCTTGGCCTTGGGGTTTGGTCGGGTTGGGTTTGCTGCGAATCGTCGGTCATTTCCCGACAAGCCTGTGGATCATGATGTTCCGGTGTTGCGCGTGACGGATTTGGGCGGTCGGTTGAGGGTGGTATTGGCGGGGTACGCTTGTCATTGCACGACGATTGGGATTGATGCGATTCACGGTGATTGGGCGGGATGTGCGCGGGAGGCGTTGGAGCGGGATCTCCCGGGGGCGGTGGGGATGATTGCGATTGGTTGCGGGGCAGACCAGAACCCCAATCCACGTCGAACGATGGAGTTAGTGAAGCAATATGGGGAGGACTTGGCGGCTGAGGTGGGGCGTGTGATTCGCGGTGAAGGGATGAGGAGCGTCGCCGGTGCGATTGCGTGTCGAGCGGAGCGCATTCCGTTGGAGTATGCGACGTTGCCGACGCGGGAGGAGTGGAACGTTTTAGCGTCGAAATCGGGCGCAGTGGGATATCATGCGCGGAGGAATATTGCTCGGTTGGAGCGGGGTGAGATGCTACCGACGGCGTTGCCGTATTGGATTCAAACTTGGTCGTTTGGGGATGCGCTGCACATGGTGTTTTTACCAGGGGAGGTCACGGTGGATTATGGGTTGCGACTGAAGCGGGAGTTTGATCGGGACCGGTTGTGGGTGAACGCTTACTCGAACGAGAGCGCCTGTTACATCCCGTCGCGACGAGTACTGGAAGAGGGTGGGTACGAGGGGGGCGGGGCGATGGTGTATTATGA
>JBEEPE010000205.1:0-11880 GCA_041191265.1 Verrucomicrobiota bacterium
CCACCGGTCCCCCGACGTCACCACCGGTCCCCCACGTCACCACCGGTCCCCCCCTCCAAACCCTTGATTCCGATTGTTCAAAATCAAACCCCACATCCCATCATCTAAATACGACAACACATATGGAGACTAAACACAAACTAACGATTCACGAAACCCCGTTCGGTCACCCCATGTATTCAGACGTGTATTCTCCGAAGCCTGAAGCGGACCTCCCAACCGTTCTCTTTTTCGGAGGAAGCGTCTCAAAGGAGGTCTACCACCTCCGATCCATGAGCTTTCCGGAAAATCTATTTAGCTCCTTTAAAACAGAGTTTTCGGACGTTCCCGCGAAACTAATCACCATCCCCTGCCCCTACGGCCAGATTGAGCACGACGACGGGGCGATTGAATGCATGAAAAATGTCCTCATGGATTTTCTCAAACAATCCAACACCGCCCCTCACTCGATCCGAGCCATTATTGGAAACTCGCGAGGAAGTTATTGGGCCGTTGGCGTGGCTCCTTATTTCACTCAGACAAAGACGCTCATCACTATCGCCGGCGCCGGCATGACACTGGCGTTAAAAGAAGTACCTCGGAAACAACATCCCGACTCCGTGCACTGTTTCGCCAACGACAATGACCATCTGCGAAACATGACCTTGGCTTTCGTCGACACGCTCCAAAAGGCGGGAGTCACACACAGTCTAACAACGCGAGCAGGTGGCCACGCGTTCTCGGATTACGAGAAAAATGGTAGCGCTTCCGAAGCGTTTCAAAAAGCCGTAGTGGCCTGCCGACAAAGCACCTCAAGCACCCAAGCATAAATGAGTTGCATGCCCATCACTGGGCAGTTCAGGGAAACCCTAGCCGAGCCGATTTTCGGCACGTCCCCAGTTCTCCAACTGAATCCAGGGCAGAGAAAGGTTTCGGGAGAACTGGGTTAGCACCCTCGACAAACCTCAATACCCCTCTTTCAAACCGCTGAAATGCAGGTTCCTATTCGCGTGCAAATCGTCGAACACCCGCCTCCGTCACCAACGCATCCATCTTCACATCATGCCATTCAGAAGGCACTTCAGGCACTTGCTGAATCTCAAATCCCACCGCCACCCTCATTACCTCTGGCCGCAACTGAACCAGATAACGGTCATAGAAACCGCCCCCGTGCCCAAGTCGCGAACCGCTTGAGTCAAGAGCAACAAACGGCACCAAAATAACCGACAACTGCTCGGGACTCACCTCTTCACACGTCAGAGAGGGCTCCATCCAGCGACCGCCAAACCGGGGTTCGGGAAGCAAATCCCCCATTCCGCCCACCTTAAAAAACCGCATCACCCCGGAACCCGAGTCCTCTGCCATGCGCGGGAAACACACGGAACGTTTCCCCATCAACTCCAAGCTCCACGCCGAGATATCTGGCTCAACCGCCATCGGACTAAAAACTCCAACAACACCCTGACAATCAATATGTTCAAGAATGAACGCCTCAAGGTTTGCGCAAATAGAGTCCGACCACAGACGCCGCTCCTCCACGGATGAACACAGCAGTCTCCCGC
Source organism: Verrucomicrobiota bacterium (assembly GCA_041191265.1). GTDB lineage: Bacteria > Verrucomicrobiota > Verrucomicrobiia > Chthoniobacterales > Chthoniobacteraceae > JBEEPE01. The sequence goes on from JBEEPE010000205.1 coordinate 1,542, forward strand.
GAACTACTCGCCGCAGATCACTCTTGGACACCTGTTCCGACATAGCGGTGGATTAGCCCATCGCGAGGGTGGAGTCGAACCTCTGAACGCGTCCCCCGAGAAGACTGGCAAACGGATTGCTAAAACAGGTGCTGTGGTGCGGTTTCCAACCAAGCGGAAAAAAAGCGAAGTCATCCGACCAACATCGGAGGCTGCTCTTCAGCCTCTCACGGGAAATCGGGAAGTCAGTCTGCGTCCAGCGCCAGACTGGATGCGGCGCAACTACTTCCTCCAAGTGTATTTCCCTTCCATGTTCACCCCGCGCTCGGGCGAGGTTCAAACGCCCGAATGGAAGGCTCTATCACCTGGTGAGGTCGAGGTGACTTGGATTGGCCACGCTTCGTTCTTGGTTTCAACCCACGCGACGCGTTTCTTAATCGACCCAGTCTGGGCAAAATGGATCAAAGGCCTGAAGCGAATCAGCCACCCTGGGGTTCCCGTCTCTCACCTCGGCCCCATCGACCTCGTCCTCGTAACGCACGCCCACTTTGACCATCTCGACCGCAGGACCCTCCGCAAAGTCGCCGCAGGACAACCGGTCATCGTACCTGCGGGAGTGTCGGATCTCGTAACAGACTTGGGGTTCGGGCCGGTCTTTGAATCGACGCACTGGGTCACCTTCGAAGTTGCAGGCTGCAGAATCACCCTCGTGCCCTGTCGGCACTGGGGAGCGCGGTTGATTCATGATCGACGCAGAAGTTTCGGTGGCTACGTCATCGAAACCCCATCAGCGACGATTTATCACGGAGGCGACACTGCTTATTTCGAGGGCTTTAAAGAAATCGGGGAACGCTTTGACATCGACCTCGCGATTCTTCCCATCGGTGCATACGACTCCCCAAGCGGTCGCGACGTCCACATGAATCCTGAACAGGCGCTGGAGGCATTTGGACAACTCCGTGCCAAGCACATGATTCCCATGCACTACGGCGCCTACCGACTCTCTTACGAGCCGGTCACCGAACCGCCGGAGAGACTTTTGAGCGCTGCGGTCGAGCAAGGAGTTTCCGAGCACGTTCACATTTTGCGCGAGGGATTCCCCTTCGTCTTTCAGTTCTAATCGCACTCTCACGACCTACCGTGTTGGGTAGTCTTCTCCTCGAGAGGACGTTGCGGAATCTAGAACCAAGAACCCGTTGAAATGACTCCAAATTTCTCCTTTTCTGGTTGCGCCTGCGAATGCCCACCCGTATGTTTCACGTCCTCTCTTACGAGACCCTATCGTCCAGTGGCCTAGGACACTCCCCTTTCACGGGAGTAACACGGGTTCGAATCCCGTTAGGGTCGCCACTCTAAGCCCCTCCCCCTGAGGGGCTTTTGTATTTTAGGAAACCGCGGGTCTACGGGTCTACGCCAAAGTTTGGGAAGGGTTGGGTTGCTGGATGAGGTTTGATTGGGGTGGTTGATTCTGGGGGGAACGGAGTGATTAACCGCAGGAAGCGATGACTCGGAGGCGGTAGTTTTGAAAGTTTCGGAAGCCGGCTACATGGTCTTTGCGGGCATTCGGAACCTTGAGAACGCATCCAAATCCGACAAAACAGACCGAGTGACGACCTTTTCAGGACCGACTATGTTCCCTGCCGCACTGCCAAAATCGCGGCTTCATCGCAGCTTGTTACGCGATATCCCCCTGACCATCCCTCGCTTGAGACACAATCTATCCTCTCAACCTCGCTGACCATGCATTCCAACCCCCTCAAAGCCCTCCTCAGCATTCTTTTGCCGATTTACCTCACCGCATGCCCCCCCAAGCGCGCCTTCCATTGGAACTCCTCCGGCTCCATGCTTGCAGTAGACACAGGCGAGACCGGTTTGCTGACTCATGCCGATGGTTCAATCCTCCGCGAAACCGCGCTGGTCGGGCCGTGGGTCGATGAAAGGCGAATGTTGGTCATCGAAAAAAAGGCCGCAAAAAGTTGGGCGGAATACGCATCCTTTCTTTCCGACGAGCAAAAACGGATCGCTCAAACCCTCATCCCTCCCTTCGAAAACGCACTCCGCGGCACTTCAGACTTCGCGTCTCACCTCCAATCACTCCTCTCCTCACCTCGTTCAAACGAAGAGTTTCCTGTGCCTCCCGACGCTGGTCTGTCGATGCTTATCACCCACTCATCAACACCCTCAACCGGAGATGATCGCGCATTCCTCGCTTCCATCGCACTCTCTCAAATCCTTGATGCAGCCTCTGAATCAATGCGATCAAAGCTCACGCAGGAGCTCAAAACAATCGGTCTGTTTCAATCCGACTCTGTCCCGACGGAAGGCTTCCCCTTCCTCCCCATCTTTGAAATCCGCATCGTCGATTCTGAGCTTGGAAGCGACCTCCCTCCAAAAATCCTGCACCGCGGGATACTCCCGCCAGAGAATCTTACCCTCAGCCCCGATTCAAAAACAGCGACCTTCACGACTAATCCCCTCGATGGCGCTCGCACCGTCTTTTTATCAGTCAACGCTCAATCACCTGGGCCCGAGGGAACAACAGAGGCAGGTCCTGTTCTCGCATGGCTCTCCGGAGGACGCAGCGTGCTCCATCAACGCGCGACCAGAATCGAGTTTAAGCTGGGCCCGCAACTCGAAGGCCTCGGCCAACTCATCCTTCATCAGGACCACACCGGAACCAGCAAAAGCAGCCTAGCGCACTACTACCTCCCAGGAGAGGAATCCATTGCTCCTGCTGCCCGCTGGGGCGCAAACGGTCTGCTCTTTGCCTCCGCCGCACAGTCGCTCCCAGCGCTTTCCTTAGACAAAGCCCTCGGCTTGTTCGTCATAGAAAACATACCCTCACGCTCGGACGCTCCGGACATTTCAAAACTTCGCGCACTGGAAAATCAAAAACAGACTCTCGAGACGATTCAGTTCTCCGGAAACATCGTGGCCAACCCGTCAGGAACTGCAGCCCTCCTCGTTGGAAAATCCGGAAAGCTCGCTGTCATTGAACAGGCCTCTCTCCGCACACGCACCATCGTGCTAGATCAAGGGCTGCAAGTGTTACCGGCGTGGCGGTCCGATACTGAGTTCACCTACGCGGTTGCATCCGGGCACCCGAAGGGCTTCCCCAATCAGCCCGCAGTCCTGCTGGAAACGCTCGACGCGGAAGTAAAGGTCCTCAGCTCGAAATGGCCGGAGAGAGTGTTGGAGAAACTTGCGAAATAGCCGTGCTGGCCCACTTCCTTCTCCCTCAGCCTTCCAATGCAACCCTCCCCCCTCCTCTCACGCCGAGCCTCCCTCAGCAAAATAGCGCTCGGCCTCGGCTCAGCTTTTCTCGGATCAGAGTTCACCGCCTCGGCCAAATCCCCGCTCGTCGCTGAAACCTTCCGCTTTGCCTTTCTTACCGATATCCACGCTCAACCGGAACGCGACGCCGGCGCAGGCTGGAAAAAATGCGTCGATGCTGTCAACCAGTTCCCTGACCGACTCGACTTCGCCATCACCGGCGGTGACCTTGTCATGGATTCGCTCGTCGCCACGCCAGAACGAATCGAGAAAGAGTGGGCCGTATTCGATGACGGACTGAAAGCGCTTCGCATCCCATGCCACCACACCGTCGGCAATCATGACATCGGAGGTTGGAGCAAACTCTCCCACCTTCCCAAGGACGCGCCCGAATACGGTAAATCACTGTTCATTAAAAAGTTCGGATACGAAAATGCGTTCCACAGCCACTCCCACCTCGGATGGCACTTCATCCATCTCGATTCCATCGCTCTCGATCCAGAGTCCGGAGACTACTTCGGCTGGATTGACGAAGCACAGCAACGCTGGCTTAAAGCGGACCTCGAACGCGTCGGAAAAAAAATCCCGATCATCATCGTCACTCATATCCCTTTCTTCTCCATCTGGAACCAGATGCATGCTGACCCACGCAAAGGCGAAAATCCTAAGTCGCTAGTCAACAACGCAAACCAAGTCCGAAAACTCCTTAACGAATACAATGTTCGTCTGGTCCTGTGCGGTCATGGACACGTTGTCGAACGAATCCAACTCGCACACTTCAACCAAACAACCTTCATCCAAGGTGGCGCAGTCTGCGGCATGTGGTGGAAAGGTCGAGTCGCCGGAAATGCCGAAGGCTTCGGCGTGGTGACCTGTCATCCCGACGGCCACTTCGAGTTTAACTATCACGACTACGGCTGGACCGCCGCAAAACCCATCTGAGCAAGCTGCGTCGCGACCCTAGCGAGCTAAGCGGAGACTCAGCGGGTACGCCAATAGCGCTCCCCTCAACCCTCCCTTTTCTTTTGATCCGCCTCCGAGCATTCTCCTGACCTCTTCCACCCATGCTCTCCAATCGCCTCCAACAAATCCTCGCCACCAAACACGAGGAAGTTTCCGTGCTCCGCTCAAAATGGCCTCACCTGCGAGCAGCCGCGCTCCAACGGAACGAGTTTCGAAGCCTGCGGTCTGCCCTCGATCTCGGAGAAAACACGCTCGGCCTCATCGCTGAAGTCAAAAAAGCCAGCCCCTCAGCCGGTGTCATCGCAGAATCCTTTGACCCCGATTCAATCGCACTCGCCTACCAAGACGCAGGTGCCCACGCCCTTTCCGTCCTCACCGACGAGCAATACTTCAAAGGCCATCTCAGTTACCTGAAATCAATCCGTGAAAAAGTCGGCATCCCCGTCCTGCGCAAAGACTTTATCATTCATGAATCCCAAATCGCAGAGGCCGCTGTAGCCGGTGCCGACGCCATCCTGTTGATTGTGGCCGCTCTCGACAACGAACGCCTTTCCGCCCTCTACGAAGAGGCATCCACCCTTCAACTGGAGTGTCTCGTCGAAGTCCACGACCTTCGCGAGCTCGACCGCGCCCTCGATCTCGGAGCGGAAATCATCGGCATCAACAACCGCAACCTCGTCGACTTCACCGTCGATTTGGAAACTACTGCCTCGCTCAGCGAACAGGTTCCAGACGACGTCATTCTGGTGAGCGAAAGCGGAATCAAAACCGGGGCTGATACCCAAAATATTCTCGACTGGGGATGTAACGCGATTCTGGTCGGCGAGACCCTCATGCGATCGGCAGACATTGCCACTACTATCCAGACCCTTCTGCACCGCAACGACTAGCAACTGGCGCCCAACACATCGGCCGTCCGGGTGCCGTCACCTGCACCGAGCCCCTCAACAAGCGCTCTGACTCCGCTCGTCAATCAACCGGGATCCGCTGACTCACACTTCGCATTTCCCGAAATCCAGCCGCGTTCGCAAGGGGAGCTTCCGGCTTCACAGCAGCCCACCTTCACGCCATCATCCGTCATGGCAGACTTCGTATCGAATCCCGTAGACGACGCGTTCTACAAACCGGCCGACTCCTTCTTCAAAGGCGCTTCCTCCGCACTCACCTACGACGACGTCACCCTCGCAACGCTGTTCACAGACGTGCTCCCCAAAGACACGGACCCTGCCACCACACTGGCCCCATCTCTGCATCTGCCACTTCCCATCGTATCGGCCGACATGGACACCGTCACCGAGGCGAACATGGCAATCGCCATGGCCCGCTGCGGCGGTATGGGGCTGATTCACTGCAACATGACCGAGAAGCAGCAACTCTCCGAGGTCAGCAGAGTCAAAAACAATGTGCACGGTCTCATCCAAGACCCGATTCGCGTTCATCCCGAGCAAACCATCGGAGAAATTCTCGAGCTCATTGAAACCAAACAGTTCTCCTTCCGAACATTCCCCGTCGTAGACCCGAAAGGCCGTCTCATCGGCCTTCTCCCCGGACATGTCGTTCGGCCTCGCTACGCAACCCGCTCCGTCGCCGAGGCGATGACCCCGCGAAACCAACTCGAAACCATCCGCGAACAAGACCTCGGCCGCGACCCCATCGATGCGGCAGACCGCTTCTTTTCCGAGCACATCGGCCTCCATAAACTCCTTGTGGTGTCAGGAGACGACACACTGCGCGGCCTGTTCACCATTTCAGACATCGAACGGATCCGTCAGGAAAAGCGTTCAAATCTTAAACCCGCGCGCGACAGTCAGTTCCGCCTCCTCTGCGGCGTCGGCGTCTCGGTCGTCCGTAAACCGGATGGCGCCATCGATCAGGAGAGGCTGCTCGGTCATGTCACCGCCCTCGTCGAACGAGGAGTCGATGTCGTCGCCGTATCCACTGCGCACGGACACTCCACCGGGGTAGGCGAAGCCGTCCGACTCATTCGCGAGCATTTCAAAGACCTCCCCATCATCGCGGGTAACGTCACCTCTGCCGCTGGCGTCGAATACCTAGCAGATTGTGGCGCCTCAATCGTGAAAGTCGGCCAAGGCCCTGGCTCCATCTGCACCACTCGCATCGTCGCAGGAGTCGGTATTCCCCAGCTCACCGCCCTTTATGTCGCATCCCAAGCGGCAAAAAAACGGGGTGTCACTCTGCTCGCAGATGGCGGCATCACGAAGTCGGGGGATATCGTCAAGGCACTCACCCTCGCCGAAGGCGTGATCTGTGGAGGCCTCCTCGCGGGATGTCCAGAGGCTCCAGGCCAAGTCCTCGAAATTAACGGAAAAGTGTTCAAACAGTACCGCGGCATGGGATCCCTCGCCGCCATGTCAGCAGGCAGCGCAGCCCGCTACGGACACTCCGCCCAAGATACCGCCCGAAAAGTTGCGGCAGAAGGCGTTGAAGCCCTCAAGGAACTCTCGCAACCACTCGATCGCGTCATGAGCCAACTCGCAGGCGGCGTCCAAAGCGGCATGGGCTACCTCGGAGCCAGAACCCTCCCCGAACTGCGCGCAAAAGCACGCTACATCCAGGTCTCAGCCGCCGGCCAAAAAGAAAGCGCGCCACACGACATTATCGAAGTCAAAACCGGCAACTAACGCCGCCCCGTGCCTTTCCCGTCCGTCATCGACAGTCTTCGCCACGAGGCAAAAACACGCCTCCGACAATACGTCGCTCGACTCCCAGGCGTGCGCCGCACTTGGAACGCAGCTCAATACCTGTACCGCCGCATCGCGGGTAAACCGCGGACCGTTACCGAAAGCCCAAACCTCCTTCCCCTCCTCATCCAAGTTCTCGCCGCCTTCTCAAAACGCGAAGGTCAGTTCATCGAAGCAGACATCGACTCCTCGCTCGGATTCCTGCGCCACGACTTCCCCGAAGCCGTTTACTCCGAACTTCGAACCCTGTTCCGCGAAGCTCTCCAAGAGCAGCAAGACCTCGGAAGCATGGCCTCCAAACTCGCTTCCCAACTCGGCACCGACCGAAAAATGATGCTCGGTATCCAGCTCTACGATCTCATCGCGCGTGCCGGTCTCGACCAGAACAAAGTCTCCGCCTTCCACACCTTCATGACCCAGCTCGGGATGGCCACCCAAGCCATCGACATCGTTCGACAACTGAACGAAGCAGACGAACTCGCTGACCCCACCGCCAATTCCGTATCCCCCCTCGAAACCCTCACCTTCGGCCGTCCTGGCAGCAGTGCCGACGTCTTCCTCGACCCGCTGAACGAAGACGGGCGCATCACCGCCTTCCGCTACCACGACCTTCTCATTATCAAAAACCGAAGCGCCGAAAACGTATCGGTCCGCAGCCGCCCCCTCAAACCCGGAGAGTTTTGTCGCATCCACGTCGGCCAACGCGTGCTCGTCGGTGACCAAGTCCTTAACCACCAGGACCTCACCTACTACTTCAACGCCAAAAAAAATATCCAAGTCACACAAATCTACCTCTCCGTCGACAGCGACGGGGAAGTCGAAATCGAAAAGGAACGATCTCGAGACAGCTGCCTCGAAATCCGATTCGGCCTGAAAGTCGTCGTCCGTTGCCTCCGAGATGTCGACGCACGCATCGGGTCCGCTCAACTCCGCCCAGGCTCACGCATCGAAGCCACGCTCCACGATGTCATCCACTTCGACGAAGACGCCGAGCTTCCCATCGCCGACCTGCGCCGCCGCGCGCGCGCCATGGGAGGCCGATTCCTCCTCAAGTCCTATAAATCGTCCTACCTCGTCTCCAACGACCCCGCTCAACTGGATGTCGACGATATCCTCCTCTCCCCTGGCACCTCCGGCGAGTTCCTCCTCCGCATCATCTGCAACTACGAAAACCGCTCAGGCAAACTCGAAATCATTCACTCCGACCGTCCCATCTACGTCGGCGATATCCCACTCAGCGTCGGCGGAACATGCGACCTTAAAGAAGAGGCCACCATCCGACTCGACGCCGGACAAGTCCTCCGCTGCGATTTCACCGAACGCATCCTCGAAGAGGAACGGAACACCATTTCCACCCTCGAAATCCGTGACCTCACCTTCGGCTTCAAACGGAACCGACTCGCCCTCGACGGCATCTCCTTCGCCGCTTCCCGAGGCGAAATGATCTGCGTCATGGGCGCCAGCGCCTCCGGCAAATCCACTCTCCTCCGCACCATCTCCGGACAACTCTTCCCATCCCGAGGCTCCGTCCTCCTCAACGGACACCCCCTCCACGAGTCCCTCGACAGCCTTAAACACTTCCTCGCCTACATTCCCCAAGACGATGCCTTCGACGATAACCTCACCATCGTCGAAAACATGACGTACGCCGCTGCCGTTCGCGCACCCCACCTCTCCAGCCGCGACCGCCTCCGGCGCATCGAAAGCAAACTCATCGAACTCGGACTCGCCGAACGCCGAAACTCACTCGTCGGTAGCGCCAACGCAAAACGCCTCTCCGGCGGCGAACGCAAACGACTCAACATCGGACTCGACATGATTTCGTCCGCCGACGTTCTCCTGTTCGACGAACCCACCAGTGGCCTCTCTTCAAAGGACTCCGAACACGTCCTCGAAATCATCCGCTCAACCGCCCACAACAAAATCGTCCTCGTCACCCTTCACCAGCCCACCTCGAAACTCTTTCACATGTTCTCAAAAGCCATCCTGCTCGATAAGGGCGGCCAGATGGTCTTCTTCGGCACTCCCACGGAAATGCTCTCGTATTTCGCAGAAGCCGAACACGAACAACACCTCGCTCAAGAAATCGGGGGATGCCCCGCCTGCGGAACCACACGGCCCGAGTTCATTTTCGACGTGCTCGAAACCCCGCTCCGCGACCTCAGCGGAGACATCATCTACGAAGAAAATACCCAAGGACAACTCGTCCCAGCACGGCGTTTCTCCCCAGGATACTGGCGCGACCGCTTTGAGAGCTTCCGCCTCATCCAAGAAGTGAAACAGGTCAACCTCAAGAACCTGTCCGCTCTTCCCGCCGCAGCTCCCGTCCCCGTTAACCTCCGCCGCAGAGTCCGCTTCCGCGAAGAATGGCTCCGCTTCCGAACCATGCTCCAACGCAACCTGCGCTCCAAAATGCGCAGCGTCGGAACCCTCACCCTCACCCTCATCGTCCCACCTCTCCTCGCCGGCATCGTCGGTTGGGCGCTCTACTACACCGATAACGAAACCGGTCGCTACGACTTCGCCCGCGCATTCCACATCCCAACTTACATCTTCATCGCGCTCCTCGTCGCCATGTTCCTCGCCCTCATGAACAGCGTGGACGACATCATTCGCGACCGCGTCATCCTCAATCGCGAACGAAATCTCAACGTTTTTTCCGTCTCCTACATTCTCTCCAAAGCATTTTCGCTCAGCCTTTTCTCAGCCATTCAGTGCGCTATCTTCGTGCTCGTCGGTAACACCATCCTGCAAGTGCGCGGAATGTTCCTTCCCTACTGGGGCATCATGTTCGTCACCGCATTCAGTGGCATTGCCCTCGGACTCCTCATCTCCAGCATCGCCACCTCCAGTCGCATGGCTGCTAACTGCGTCCCGCTGGTCCTCATCCCACAGCTCATCTTCGGCGGCGCCCTCATCAAATACGAAGAGATGAACCGCGACTCCGATCTGTTCTTCACCGTCCAAAAATGGGTTTTTGAGAACTATCCAGAAAACCCCGCTCCAAAAGACCAGCGCCTCCGAGTTCCAGCCATCTCCAAACTGGTTGCAACCCACTACTCCTACGAAGCCCTCATCGTCGCCCAAGCCCAACTAAACCCGCTCACAAAACGCCAGAACCGCATCCAGTCCGAAATCGATCAACTCCTCATCCTCAAAGAGAAAGACCGATCCAAAGAGCAAAACCATCGGCTCAACCTGCTCGGCGAAACACTCGCCACCCTCAGCGGACTCAACGGCTCCTCACGCCGCGACGTCGAACGAAAACTCGCCGCCATCGACCAAGTCATCGAAGGCCGTACAAATACCCGTCCGGGAATCGATCCTCGAAACGCGCGCACCAATGCCCAAAAACTCTTCACCAACAACAAGGTTGGGGACATGGTCGCAAAAGCCGAAGCCGATCAGCGCGATTATCGCAA
>JBEEPE010000206.1:0-3232 GCA_041191265.1 Verrucomicrobiota bacterium
CCCCTTCACGGCTCTCACGGCGACCGCCACGTCACGCGTCCGAGATGACATCATCCGTGAACTTCGTCTGCGCGACCCCGCCACGTTCGTCGCGAGCTTCAATCGTCCCAACCTGACGTATCACGTCGTCACCAAAGAGGGTGGACTGAAACAGCTTCTCGGAATCATTGAGCGCAGACCGGGCGAATCCGGCATCATCTACTGCGCGAGCCGCAAATCGGTTGAAACGGTGGCTCAAAAGCTCACGGCCCACGGAATCCTCGCGGCACCCTACCATGCGGGGTTGACCCCGGAAACCCGCGCGCGAAATCAAGAGCGGTTCCTCCGCGATGATGTTCACGTGATTTGCGCCACCGTCGCGTTCGGCATGGGCATCAACAAGCCGAACGTCCGCTTCGTGATTCATCACGACCTTCCAAAAAATATTGAGGGCTATTATCAAGAGACCGGACGTGCCGGAAGAGACGGCCTCCCAGGCGAATGCGTGCTCCTCTTTTCTGCGGCGGACGCCATCAAGCAAAAGGCGTTTATCGAGGAAAAATCCGACCCGGAGGAACAGCGCGTAGCCCGTGATCAACTCCAGCAGATGATTCACTACGCTGAGGCGCGAGACTGCCGCCGCGCGCGTTTGCTGGCGTATTTCAGTGAAACGTTTGATCAGATTCCGTGCGGCGGCTGCGACAACTGTCTCTCGCCTCGCGAAACGTTCGATGGAACTGTGGCCGCCCAAAAGTTTCTCTCGTGCATTTACCGGATCGCGCAAGTGTCGCGCTTCGAGGTTGGATTGAATCACGTCATCGAGGTGCTTACCGGCGCGCGGACTGCCAAGATCGAGCGGTTTGGCCATGACCGGCTTTCCACGCACGGGATTGGGCGCGAGTTTTCGAGAAAGGAATGGCAAGTGATTGGGCGCGAGTTGATTCGGCTCGGCCTGGTTGGTCAGTCCTCAGAACTCCTCTCAACGATCCATCTGACACAACAGGGTCGGGAATGGTTGAAAGCGGGAAAACCGCTCGAGCTCACTCGTCCTGGTGCCACCGAGCTGCGTGCCCCGGAACCGGTGGAAGCTGGGACCGCCCGCCCCAAACCCGTTCGGGGCAAGGCATCGCCGCCTCCCAAATCCGTCAGCTCACGAAAAGGCACGCCGACATCCACCTCAGCCCCGGCTGCTGTGTCCGACGCAGAAGAGGATCTCTTCCAAAAGTTGCGGCAGTTGCGGAAGGAAATCGCGGACGAGCGTGGAGTTCCGCCCTACGTCGTTTTTCCGGACGTTTCTCTACGCCAGATGGCAGCCGCCAAACCCCTCAGTTTGGACGCATTCTCGACCATCAGCGGCGTGGGCGAGCGGAAGTTGCGAGATTTCGGTGAGATTTTTGTCGACGCAATTCGGCGCTTTTCTGGCATTATCTAGCACTCGTAAACGTTCCATTATCTGCTGACCGAGGCGTCACCCCAGCACGGCGGCTTTTTCCCATCCCATCATGTGCGGCATCGTAGGTTACATCGGTTCACAGCAAGCTCTCCCCATCCTTCTCGAAGGCCTCAAGCGGCTCGAGTACCGTGGTTATGACAGTGCAGGCGTTGCGCTTCTGCACGATGGAGGTCTGGACATTCGAAAAAAGGCGGGCCGCATCGGCGACCTTTCTTCGCATCTGAAGCCGTCGCCTCCCAAAGGTTCGACCGGCATTTCGCACACCCGCTGGGCGACACATGGCGGTGTGACGGATGCCAATGCGCACCCACATTGCGATGCATCCGGCCGGCTCTGTCTCGTCCACAACGGCGTGATTGAGAACTACGCACCGCTACGCGCGCAACTGGTTGGCGAGGGCCACGCATTCACGTCACAAACCGATACCGAAGTCCTCGCGCATCTGGTGGGTCACGAACTCGAAAAACTGCTCCGGTGCGAAGGGCAACAGACGCCCAACCGTCCCGCGCTGCTGGAGGCTCTGCGCAGGGCGCTTCGCCAGATTGTGGGAACCTACGGCATCGCGCTCGTTCACGCCGACGTTCCCGACACCATCCTCGGCGCGCGACGCGGCAGTCCACTGGTGCTCGGTGTGGGGAAGGGTGAGCACTTCCTCGCGAGCGATGTGAGCGCCATCGTGAACCACACGCGGGATGCCGTGTATTTGAAGGACTTCGACTTGGTCTGTCTTGGCGCAGAAGGTTTCGAAATCAGCAGTCTGGCAGGTAATCCGGACGACCCTGCGGCGTACGAGATTCAACGCGTCGACTTTGACAGCAAAGACGTGGAGAAGGGCGAGTATCCGCACTTCATGCTGAAGGAGATTTTTGAGCAACCCGACACCATTCGAGACGCCATGCGGGGCCGCCTCTCCAACGAAGAGGCCACCGCAAAGCTGGGCGGCTTGAACATGTCAGCAGCGGAACTCCGCTCCATCGAGCGCGTGGTTTTCACCGGCTGCGGCACCGCGGCCCACGCCGGGATGGTGGGCGAATACCTTGTCGAACAACTCGCGCTCATCCCCGCCGAAGTCGAGTTTGCGAGTGAGTTCCGGTACAGAAACCTGCCGCTCCCCAAAGACACGCTGGTATTCGCCCTCAGCCAAAGCGGCGAAACGGCTGACACGCTGGCAGCGCTTCGCGAAAGCCAACGCAAAGGCATCCGGACACTCGGCATCTGCAATAATGTCGCTTCCACCATCGCCCGCGAAAGCGACGGCGGCGTTTACATGCATGCCGGTCCCGAAATCGGGGTCGCCGCAACCAAGAGCTTCACCAGCCAATGCACCGTGCTGACCCTCGTCGCCCTCCTGCTTGGCCGAATCCGCCATCTCTCCTCAGGCCAGGGCCTCGAGATCCTGCGTGAGCTGGAACTGTTGCCGGAGAAAGTCCGCCAGATTCTGGCGCTCGACGCCCAGATTCGCGCGATTGCAATGAAGTACGCCAACGCGCAGTCGATGATGTTCCTTGGACGAAAGTTCAACTACCCGGTCGCTCTGGAAGGTGCACTGAAGATGAAGGAAATCTCCTACATTCACGCGAGCGGCCACCCCAGCGCAGAACTCAAACACGGCATCATCGCGCTCATCACCCCAGAAGTTCCCAGCGTTTTCATCGCACCCGAAGATTCGGTCTTCGAAAAGAACCTCAGCAACATCGAGGAGGTGAAAGCGCGGAAAGGACCCGTTATCGGCATTGGCACTGAGGGAAGTCGCCTCGCTGACGTGTGCGACGACGCCATCCTCATTCCGGATTGCCCTGA
>JBEEPE010000207.1:0-4344 GCA_041191265.1 Verrucomicrobiota bacterium
GTTTATTACTTGCCCTGGAGTAAACGCTACAGTTCTGCAACACTGGTTCAACTCGCTCCTTCAGCGTGACAGCTCCGGGGGGGTCGCTGCATTATTCAACATATTTAGCGGTGGCTCTCTCGAGAATTGTGCTTTGTTTTCTCTGGGGGTGATGCCCTACATAAGCGCATCTATCATGCTGCAGTTGTTGACCGCTGTCGTCCCGACCCTGGGAAAGCTCGCGCGTGAGGATGGCGGGCGTCAGAAGATAATGCAACTCACGCGGTATGCGACGATCGGTTTGTGTGTCCTACAGGGCTCTTTACTTGCGGTGTCCTTCGAGAATCCGGAGAAAAGTGTGATTCTAAGGGGAATCGGTGATTCGATTTCCGCGCTCGGAACTCCGCTGGTTTCCAATCCCGGGTGGTGGTTTAGGCTTGTTGTGGTGGCGACTCTGACCGCAGGAACCGTGCTGCTGATGTGGCTTGGCGATAGAATAACGGACAAGGGGATAGGGAATGGGATGTCTCTTATAATTAGTGTCGGTATTCTGTCGCGCTTACCTGCTGGATTGGTGCAGGCGTGGAAGACATTCATTCCGGGGGCGGGCGCGGATGTCTCCCTGAAGCCCGTAATTTTGGTTCTACTCGTAGTATTGCTCCTTATTGTCATAGCTGCGGTTATCGTCTTGACCCAAGGCCAGCGTCGTGTAGGTGTTCAGTACGCGAAGCGCGTGGTGGGCCGCAAGGTGTTCGGCGGTCAAACTCAGTATATGCCGCTGAAGGTGAACTACGCCGGTGTGATGCCAATTATTTTCGCGCAGGCATTGTTGATTTTTCCTTCGACGGTTGGTTCGATGCTTTTCAGTGAGTTTCCACTTTTGCAACGCATTTCCGCCGCGCTGGCGGATGGGGCGATGCATTATTTGCTGAGTGGTGTTCTCATCTTCTTTTTCAGCTATTTTTGGGTCGCTACCCAATTTCAACCGCAGCAGATATCCGACGATTTGAAGAAGTATGGGGGTTATGTGCCTGGGGTCAGGCCGGGTGCGGACACGGCGAAGTTCTTGGATGTGGTGATGACGAGGCTTACATTCGCGGGCGCGGTCTTCCTGTTGGTTGTCGCCACACTGCCTCAAGTCCTGCAACAGCAGTTGAACGTACCAAAGGAGGCGGCCCAGTTTTTTGGGGGGACCAGCGTTTTGATAGTTGTTGGCGTACTTTTGGATACTATGCGTCAGGTGGAGACGCACTTGATCCAGCGGAACTACGATGGTTTTTTGAAGAAGAGCGGTACTCGTGGTCGGTCTGAAAGGACCCCTGAGGGGCGGGTCGCTGCCAGTCGGCATGCGACGCTTGTATGGAGTGGTGTGATTTTGTCGGCCGTTTTTCTGGCGGTCGTTGTTTGGGTTTGGACGTCGCGGCCCTGAGTTTGTGATTGCTCTAAGGAATCAGTCCGAGTGTGGCGGTTTGAGGGCGGCGGGGCGTGCTGCCGCGCGCGTTTTGGCTTCGCTCAAAGGTCTCGTCACCCCTGGTGTGACAACGGCAGAGCTGGATGTTGCTTCTCTTGAGTTTATGGCGGGTGAGGCTTGCGTTAGCGCATTTAGGGGCTATCGAGGCTTTCCCGGTAATATCTGCGTTTCTGTCAATGAGGAGGTTGTGCACGGTATTGGGGGCTCGCGGCGATTGCAGGTGGGGGACATCGTGAAGTTGGATGTAGGTGTTCTGAAGGCTGGTTGGATTGGCGATACAGCCGCGACAGTTTGCGTTGGTGGTGTTTCTGAGTGTGCAGTACGGTTGTTGGCAGTCACGGAAAAGGCGTTGCAGGCAGGTATCAAGTGCGCGAGGCATGGGACTCGTCTTGGAGATTTGGGGGCGGAGATCCAGGCGGGCGTCGAGGGTGCCGGTTTTTCTGTGGTTCGGGAGTTTGTGGGCCATGGCGTGGGGCGGAGTCTTCATGAGGAGCCTCAAGTCCCCAACTTCGGGAAGAGGGGCACTGGGGTGAAGTTGAAGGCTGGGATGGTTCTTGCTATTGAGCCGATGGTGAACGTAGGGGGGGCTGCCGTTCGGGTTTTGGCTGACGATTGGACAGTTGTCACGAGAGATGGAAGTTTGTCGGCTCATTTTGAGCACACGGTGTTGGTGGGCCATGGGGATGCGGAAATTTTGACGGTGTGCTGACGCTTTCTTTGTTTTTTGTGGCTCCAAAGTTTCTGAAACATGTTGACTGTACCGGACGGGCGCTCTTAATGAGCGGTAGCTTATGTTTTGGGGTTGGGCACATTTCCGTTAGGTTGGTCGCTGTGTTTAGTTTTTATGAAAGTAAGAGCATCAGTTAAGCGTCTTTGCGAAGCCTGCCGCATCGTGAAGCGCCAGAGCGTTGTGCGCGTCATCTGCAAGAACGCGCGTCACAAGCAACGGCAGGGTTGAAGTTTAATTAATAACGTTATGCCACGACTTTTGGGAGTTGACATACCTGGGGACAAGCGAATTGAGGCCTCGCTTCCTTACATTTTCGGAATCGGGCCCTCGACCTCCAAGCGTATTTTGGAGCAGGCGAACATTAACCCAGACCTTCGCGCTAAGGACCTGAGTGGCGAGCAATTGAACCAGATTATTCAGGCGATTTCGGCCAGTGGCTTGGCGATTGAGGGTGATCTTCGCAGGGAGATTCAGTCCAATTTAAAGCGGTTGCAGGCGATTAATTGTTATCGTGGGATACGCCACCGTCGTGGTCTTCCGGTTCGTGGTCAGCGCACTTCGACGAATGCGCGCACTCGGAAGGGTCCTCGCAAAACGGTAGGTGTTCAACGCGCTAAGGATGGAAAATAAACATTACTTATATGTCTGAATCTACTGATAAGTCAGGCGGTGAATCTGTTGCCTCGGTCGTGCCGCCTTCGGGTGCGGTTGAGCCTAAGGTCGTTAAAACTCCACGGTCTCCCAAACCCACGAGGAAGGATCCCGCTGCTAGTGGATCCGAGGAGCGTAAAGCTGAGAATCTGTCGCTTGACCCCAACTCGGTTGTTGAGCCGATTAAAGTTATCAAGGCGAAGGGCTCGAAGAACGTGCATGTGGGTGTGGCTAACATTCTGGCGACGTTCAATAATACTATCGTCACGATCACTGACCTGAATGGTGCCGTGATTGGCTGGTCGAGCGCGGGCAAGGTGGGTTTTAAAGGTTCCCGGAAGAGTACGGCGTATGCGGCCCAAATGGTAGCTCAAGATGCTTGCCGTCAGGCAATGGGCCACGGGCTTCGCGAGGTTGAGGTGAAGGTGAAGGGCCCGGGGTCGGGTCGGGAGTCTGCGGTTCGGGCGATTCAGGCTGTGGGGCTGGAGATCAGTGTGATTCGTGATGTGACTCCTGTACCTCATAACGGTTGCCGCCCACCGAAGCAGCGCCGGGTCTGAGGTTTTGGTACTGCAGGGTTCGAGAAATTTACTTTTTACGTTATGGCAAGATACACAGGTCCCAAGGACAAAATCAGCCGCCGTTTCGGTGTGGCTATCTTTGGAAGCAACAAGACTTTGGAGCAGAAAAACTATCCTCCGGGGATTCACGGTCCGAAGGGTTCCCGTCGGAAGCAAAGTGATTTTGCGATTGCTCTGGCAGAGAAGCAAAAGCTGCGTTTTCAATACGGGGTTCTTGAGCGCCAGTTCCGCCGTTATTTTGGGATTGCGCAACGCAAGCGCGGTGTGACTGGGGAGATTCTGTTGCAGTTGCTGGAGACGCGACTTGATAATGTCGTGTTCCGTTTGGGGTTCGCCTCCTCTCGTTCCGCAGCACGGCAGTTGGTTGGGCATGGGCACGTGTTGGTGAATGGTAGGAAGTGTGATATTTCTTCATACAACGTGAAGCCTGGTGACAAGGTTGCGGTGAAGGAGTCTCCTAAGTCGAGGGGTTTGGCGACGCGCGGATTGGAGTTGACTCAGATTTCGGCGGTCCCGGATTGGTTGGTGTTGGATCGTGAAGCTTTCTGCGGAATCATTTCTCGGGTTCCCAGTAGGGAAGAGATAGCTCCGATTGTGAACGAACAGTTGATCGTTGAGCTTTATTCTCGTTAGGCAGACTTTCTTCTGGGCTGGATATCTTTAAGGAGACGGGCCACGGATTTTTGATCCGCGGCCCTTTTCCTTTTTGGTAAGCGTGCCACTAGGCGCCTCTTGACGGGCGCGGGTCCGGGGAGGCCTCCCGGGTTTCAAGCGGTCTTGGCGGGCAGACGCTTCGAACGCGCCCACGCTGCCGGGGTCAGCTCGGCAATCTGCCAGTTCGTCATCGACGGCAGGCGCGTCAGCACCTCCCTCAAATAGGCGTAGGGATCAATCCCTCGCCGACGACAGCTCTCCAGGATCGTGTACACGAC
>JBEEPE010000208.1:0-11397 GCA_041191265.1 Verrucomicrobiota bacterium
TGCGTACGAGCCCTTTCGGTCAGGGATCCGTCAACCGGATGCGATACGCCACACAGGGAGTCGAGGCCTCAGCCACCACACCGCCAGCAATCTTCCATCAGTCCAAAAACGGCCCGAACGAGTGCGAGTATCGCCCCGTTCCCGCATTTGGCCACAACTATTTCCACCCCAATACCCGCTCACGTTAAAAAACATCCGAACATATTCCCTTTAGCGCCAGCGCCAGCCCTTCAAATCTCGAAAACACCGCCATAGCTCGACCGAGCAAATCCGCCTTTCCCCAGTCCCGAGCCCCGAAATCCGCAACAGACCCGAACCCGATGGCACATCCCCTGCCCCAACAGGACGCCGCCCATGAACTCACGCCCGCTCGCCCGCCCCCAGCAGCTTTTCATCGCCCTCCTGCTGATCCTCCACCCCCTCCTCCAACCCGCAAAATCCGCCCCGCCGAACATCCTCTTCGCCATCGCCGATGATTGGGGCGCCCACGCCGGAAGCTACGGCACGCCATGGGTGAAGACACCCCACTTCGATCGGGTTGCCAAAGCGGGAGTCCTCTTTCACAACGCGTTCACCCCCAACGCAAAATGCGCCCCCTCCCGCGCCTGTATCCTCACCGGTCGTAACCCATGGCAACTGAAAGCAGCCGCGAACCACATCTGCTTTTTCCCGCCCGAGTTCAAGGCCTGGCCGGAAACCCTTGCCCAACACGGATGGAACGTCGGCTTCACCGCAAAAGGCTGGGGCCCCGGCATCGCCCTCGATGCCTCCGGCAAACCACGCAACCTCACCGGCAAACCTTGGAACGACGCAAAAACACCGTCCCCCACCAGCGGCATCTCCAACATCGATTACGCCACCAACTTCGACCGCTTCCTCGATGGTGCCGCTCCCGACAAACCCTGGTGCTTCTGGTACGGCGGACTCGAACCCCACCGCGGCTACGAATACGGCTCCGGCATCTCAAAAGGTGGGAAAAAACTCACCGACATCCCGCGCGTCCCCAGCTTCTGGCCGGACAACGAAACCGTGCGCAACGATATCCTCGACTACGCCCTCGAAGCCGAACACTTCGACTCCCACCTCGGCAAAATGCTCGATTCACTCCAACGCCGAGGCCTCCTCGAAAACACCCTCGTCATCGTGACCTCCGACCACGGCATGCCATTCCCACGGAGCAAAGGAAACACGAACCCCACCGCCAACCACGTGCCCCTCGCCATCATGTGGACCGGAGGCAATCTCAAACCCTCTCGCGCCATCGACGATTTCGTCAGCTTCATCGACCTCGCACCAACCCTCCTCGACTACGCGCAAATCCCTGTCGCCGGATCAGGAATGGCTGCCCTCACCGGAAAAACACTCCGCCCCCTCCTCGAAAGTCCAAACTCCGGGCAAGTTGACCCCGCACGCGACCACGTTCTCATCGGTCGCGAACGAAACGACATCGGACGCCCCGGCGACGCCGGCTTCCCCGTTCGCGGAATCGTCACCCAAACGCACTGCTACCTCGAAAACATCGAGCCCTCTCGGTGGCCCGCAGGGAACCCCGAAACCGGTTACCTCGATTCCGACGCGAGCCCAACAAAAACGTTTGTCCTTGAAGCACATCGAAAAGACTCGAAAGACCCTTTTTGGCAACTCTGCTTTGGTCACCGGCCCAACCAAGAACTCTACCATCTCCCGTCCGACCCCGACCACGTCACCAACCTCGCAGCCCACGCCGCGCAACAAACCACGCTCTCCGAACTCTCCCGCCGCCTCCACAAAGCTCTCGTCGCACAGGAGGATCCGCGCGAGTCCGGACGTGGCCACGAGTTCGACGCCTACCCGCACTCCAACAAAGGACACGCCGGATTCTACGAACGTTTCATGCGCGGCGAACGCATCAAAGCCGGATGGGTCAACGACTCCGATTTCGAGCCCGTCCAGAAGCGCTAACCCCGTCTCAGCACCCGCGGCTAAGGTTCGCCTCGCGTCGCGCAGTTACTCCAGTATGCCCCTCCCCAGACGCTCCTTCCTCCGCAGCGGAACCGCGCTCATCGCACTCCCCTTTTTCGAATCCCTCGGCTTCCGCCCCTTCGTCGCCAACGCGGCTCCGACTCCCGTAAAACGCTTCCTGTTCCTCGGATTCGGCTGGGGTGTCACCAAAGAAACCTGGTTTCCAGACGTCAAACAAACCGGGCGCGATTACACCCTGCCCGACGGTCTCAAACCCCTCGAACGCCATCGATCGAACTTCTCCATCGTCCAGAACCTCAGCAACAAGTTCACCAACGAAGCTCACTGGGGAAGCACCTTCTGGCTCACCGGCGCCAATCGTTACGCCGAACCCGGACAAAGCTTCTCCAACAGCATTTCCGCAGATCAGGTCGCCGCAGAACACCTCGGCAAAGAAACCCGATTCTCCTCGCTCCAGCTCAGTTGCGAGCGTGGAGACGAATCCGGCCACGGCCCAGGCCTCTCCCTCGCCTGGAACCGCCGCGGAAAACCCGTCGCCGCGTTTAACAACCCCGTCAAAGCGTTCAACGCCCTGTTCTCCGACGGCAATGTGCCGCTCGCTCAGCGACAATCCCTCCTCCGCCAACGCCGCAGTATCCTCGACACCGTGCTCGAGGATGCCGGCCAAGTCGCGCGCAGCTTAAACAAAGAAGACACCGACAAACTCTCCGAATACCTCCAAAGCATCCGCGACATCGAAGTTCGCTTGTCCAAGGAAGAGCAATGGCTCGAGCGCCCAAAACCCAACCCCCTCGGCCTCGTCGACGATCCCGCCGAAAGCCTCGCCGGTTTCGAAGAAATCAAACTGATGTACAGCCTGCTCGCCGCCGCACTCCGAACAGACTCCACCCGAGTCGCCTCGTACCGTCAACCCGTCGACACCCTGCTCAAAAGCCTCAAAATCAGCTTCAGCGGACACAACCTCAGCCACTACTCCCCAGGCCCGCGCATGGACTCGAGCCAACTGCGCGACCGCAAACAATCCGAACTCTTGGCCCACTTGCTAGACCTTCTCCAAGCGGCGAAAGAATCAGACGGGGCCACGCTCCTCGACCGCACCACGGTGGTCTACGGCAGCAACATCCAAAGCATCCATTACCTCACCAACTGTCCAACCCTCATTGCCGGAGGCGGTTCCGGCATTCGGCTCGGAGAACATTTGGTCGTCCAAGATCCCAAAACACCGCTGTGCAACCTGTGGCTCACGCTGCTCAAAGGCTCCGGAGTTCCCGTCGAAAACCACGGAGACAGCACCGGCACCCTCCCCGAGATCCTCGCCTAAATACCCCATGCGCTCGCTGCTGCTCGTTGCCCTCGCAACCTCTCTGCTCGCTGGAACTCGGCCCACCTTCGCCGAAAAACCGACCGTCCGCTCCGTCTCCCTCCGCGCAGACCAACAAGCGTTTCTGAAAAAGCACTGCACCGAATGTCACGATGCAGAAAAACAAAAGGGCAAGGTCCGCCTCGATGACATCCCGTTCACCTTCAACGATGTCCAGACAGCGGAACGCTGGCAAAAAGTGCTCAACGCACTCAACTCCGGAGAAATGCCCCCCGAAGAAAAGGAACGTCCGGACGCCCCCTCAAAGGCGGCTTTTCTCGAAGCCCTCTCCGAAACGATGGTCGCCGCACGCAAAACCCTGAGCGACACCGGCGGCTCCATCACCATGCGTCGCCTCAACAAGCGCGAATACGAGCGCACCATCGAGTCACTCCTCGGCGTCAAACTCTCTGCCAACGAACTCCCCAACGATGGCGGCGGCAGCGCACTCGATACACACGGCAAATCCCTCTTCTTCTCCAGCGACCAGTTCGAGCAATACCTCAGCCTCGCCCGCCGCGCACTCGACCTCGCCATCGCATCAGGTCCGCGCCCTCAAACCCGCACCGTTCGCACCGAGGTCGAACTCGAAGCCAACCATCGCATCACCGACATTCTCCGTGGCTACCAAATGGGTGGCTACCGTGCGCACAAGATGTGGAAGGCCGCAAAAGATCGTCCCACCTCGGACTTCGGAATCATCGACGAAGGCGAACTCAAGTTCAGGATGACCGTCTGGGAACGGAACACCGCCCCGATGATTGACTATCTGACCCGTCCCGAAACGAAGACAGGCGCGCTCCTCACCCTCAGCGAACCCAACGGCCAAGTCGCGCTCACCATTCCGGATGACATGCCCTCCGGCAAATACAGGATCCGTGCGCGTGCCGGCTCTCTGCCAGGCGCCGACCCCTCACGCTGCTTTCTCGAAATCGGGCAACGCGGCAAATCACTCAACGATGCCATGAACCTCATGGATTGCCTCCGAGTGAACGGCACCTACGACCAGCCAGAAATCGTTGAAACCGAGATTCATCTCTCTGCCGTCTCCAATCCGCTCAAAGAAGAAATTGGTCCCGAAACGAAGAAGCGCATCTGGCTCGGTGATCGCGTCATCGCCTTTCGGGAACGCCAACCCAACAACGGAGAATACGCCTCCCAAAAACACCGGAAAGCACTTGAAGAAACAGGTTTCGGCGCCGAACCGAACCTCTGGATTGACTGGGTCGAATGGGAAGGCCCCCTCCTGCCTCAATGGCCCACCGCAGCCCATAACGACATCTTTTTCGAGGGGGAACGCGCAGAAAAAAACGAGGCCTACGCACGCCGAATCCTTGAGCGTTTCGCAAGCAAAGCCTTTCGCGGAAAACCTGTTAAACCTTCCTACCTCGACCGGCTCGTCGCTCACTTTCGAGAACAACAGGACGCCGGCGCAGGATTTGAAGAAGCCCTCAAAACGCCCCTCGCCATCATCCTCGCCTCCCCCAGCTTCCTCTACCTCGCCGAAAGCGCAGACCCCGCCGGAACCAAGCGCTCCCTCGAGGGCCATGAACTCGCTTCCCGTCTCTCCTATTTTCTTTGGAGCGCACCCCCCGACACCGCATTGCTCCACGACGCCGCAAAAGGGCGCCTCCGAGATCGCAAAACCCTCGAAACACATCTCGCGCGAATGCTGGACGACACGCGTCACCAAGGCTTTATCCATGGATTCACGCATCAATGGCTTCACCTCGACCGCCTCGATTTCTTCCAGTTCAACCACCGCCTCCACCCCACGTTCGACGACAGCGTGAAAAATGCCGCGCGCGAAGAAGTGTTCGAAACCGTCGCCCACGTCCTACACAACAACCTGCCCGCCGCGCAGTTGATCAAGTCAGACTTCATCGTCATCAATGACCTGCTCGCAGACTTCTACGGGATCAGTGGCGTGAAAGGACATCGATTCCAGCGGGTGCCCGTTCCCGACGGCATGCCGCGCGGAGGCCTCCCCGGAATGGCTGCAATCCTCGCCATGGGCTCCGACGGCGAGCGCACCTCACCCGTCGAACGCGGCGCATGGGTGCTTCGAAAACTCCTTCACCAACCTCCACCTCCCGCTCCTCCCAACATTCCGCAACTCAGCCGACACGCTGGAAAACTTCTGCCCGCGCGTGAACTCCTCTCCGCACACATGGAAGAGCCCCAGTGCTCGCAATGCCACCGGAAGATTGATCCCATCGGATTCGGACTCGAGAACTTCAACGCGGTAGGCCTCTGGCGAACCAAGGAATACACCGAGATCGCGGCAGGTAACACGGTGCGCAAAAGCATGGATCACCCCATCGATACGCGCGGAACACTGCCCGACGGAACGGCCTTCGAAGGATTCTTCGGCCTCCAAGACGTCCTCCTCAAACACGAGTCCGCCTTCGTGCGAGGTCTCACCGAACAACTCATCGCCTACGCTCTTGGAAGGCCCTTCGGCTTTTCCGACGAAGCACTCGCCGATGCCATCATCCATCAAGCGCGCACCGACGGACCCGCCACAGTCCGTGAACTCATCCGCCACCTCGTGCTACATCCTGCATTCCAGACCAAATAACGCTTTTGTTGGCCCCCGATTCAAACGGGGTTGATTCCCGACAGGTTTCCGTTTCCCTTCCCTCATCATTCCCTCAACTCCCATGAAACTCATTCGCTTTGGAAACTTCGGACAAGAAAAGCCCGGCCTTTTGCTGGAAGACGGACGCCGCATCGACGCATCAGCGGCGGTAGCGGACTACAACGAAGCCTTCTTTGCCGGCGACGGACTCGAGCGACTTGCCGAGTGGGCTAAGAATAACGCCGCATCGGCGCCCGTTGTTGATGCCAACACCCGCTTGGGTTCGTGCGTAGCCCGCCCCAGCAAAATCGTTTGCGTCGGCCTGAACTACGCCGACCACGCGAAAGAATCCGGCGTCGACATCCCGAAGGAGCCGGTCCTGTTTTTCAAAAGCACCTCCTCCCTCTGCGGCCCGAACGATGACCTGGTCATCCCGCGCAACTCCCAGAAAACGGATTGGGAGGTCGAACTCGCCATCGTCATCGGGAAAAAAGCGTCCTACGTCTCCGAGGCCGAAGCCCTCAGCCACGTGGCGGGATACGCCCTCCACAATGATTACAGCGAGCGCGAATGGCAGCTCGAACGGGGCGGCCAATGGGTCAAGGGAAAGAGCTGCGACACGTTCGCCCCGCTCGGGCCTTTCCTCGCAACCAAGGACGAAATCGCGGACCCACACAACCTTAAGATGTGGCTGACGGTCAACGGGAAGACCCTTCAGAACAGCACCTCCGCACAGATGATTTTCAAGGTGCCCACCATCGTCAGCTACATCAGTCAGTTCATGACCCTGCTGCCTGGCGACGTGATCAGCACGGGAACCCCTCCCGGCGTTGGGCTCGGACAAAAACCCCCATTCTACCTCAAAGCAGGCGACGTGGTGGAACTCGGCGTCGAAGGCCTGGGCACTTCCAAACAACACGCCATCCCCTGCCCCGTCGCGTAACACACCGCGTCGGAGCAACCTCGGAGGAGCAACCTCGGAGGAGCAACCTCGGAGGGCGGACATTCCTGTCCGCCGCCTCCCCCCTAGGTCGGGTCGGCGCGGTAGCATTGCGCCTGTCACCCCTCCCGCACCACCGGAGATGCGGGGCCGCATCCGGCAGTTGGATTCACTTGGGCCCAACTCTTGAGGTCCGATGGCATCACAACCCAATGGCGTCTAGGCGTTTGGTTATTCAGGGCTTCCTGTATCGCGGGGTCACGGTTTTCCACAAATGCAGTAAATCGCCCCAGTGGGCGATTCATACCAGCCTGAGGCAGTGCCCCAGGTTGATGGGTAAAACAAAATCTGCAATCTGAAGGGGCGAGACCCCTCTTACCCTAAAAACGGGAATGAGGTTTTATGTGTATTCAGCGAACTATTTGCTGTTGTGCATGATGCAGCGCAAACGGAGTCGTTTTAAACTCACCCACAGGGTGAGCCTACTTCCGCACCCTCGAAGCCCGGGCCCCAGATGCCCCCCTCCCCAGCACCAACCCCTCACGCACGCCAGTCGCCCCCCTCTGCTGCGCCAACGGCGCCTCTCATGACAGCCTGGGGCAATCGCCCCAGGTATACGCCCCCCCTTCCCCAAGCCCTGTAGGGGCGTCACAACGTATCTCGCCCCTACAGGGCTCAAACGGTTTTTGATCTCTTACCTGGGGCGATGCCCCAGGCTGACATGAGGTGCCCCATTGGGGCACCCGAACTCACCCATCTCGGCGCCAAACGGCACAAAGTGTAGTGGAGAAAAACGACGAAGTTCGCGCGCAACCCCCTGCGAATCAGCAAACCGATTTCTCTTACTGCGGAACTCGGGTTAAGAGAGAGAATCTCCTGCTCCGTTGGTGGCAGATTCAGCAGGTTCATGATTTGCGTGATCCGCGCTCGGAGAGATGGCCCGGGTAGCGGAGCCAAGGATACCGGTTTTTAAGTAATGATCGGTGTCAGCTCAGGATGGGGGTTGTTTGGCTAATCTGGCCGCTGCGCTCAAGATGGCGTTGACCTTATTGCGTAGCGTCCCCTTCAGCCGGTTGCGCTCGGAAAGGCTAAAACTCATT
This sequence comes from Verrucomicrobiota bacterium, assembly GCA_041191265.1. Lineage (GTDB taxonomy): Bacteria > Verrucomicrobiota > Verrucomicrobiia > Chthoniobacterales > Chthoniobacteraceae > JBEEPE01. The sequence goes on from JBEEPE010000208.1 coordinate 7,944, forward strand.
TAGCCATCACCCTACATAACCACTCCAACTGGAGTTCCGGACACTCGCGCGCCACGGCTTGAACGCCTGCAAGGTTCCCAACACGAACCATCTCTCCAAGCACCAGTCCAAAGTAGGACTCATTCAAAAGACCCTCGTAAGGACAAATCACAGCAAGCATCCGCAGTTTTTCCCGGTCCATCCAAGAAGACCCCGCCCCTCCTTCTTCCAGATGCATCCCGATAAGCTGCTGAAGCAACTCCGCTCGGTTCGCACTCCAATCCCTACAGCGCCCAGCCATCCCAACGGGATCCATGTGGCCCTCAAGACAACTCTGGAACACCGCACTCTCCCCCCATGCATCCATCGTGCCCCGCATCAAAACCACCCTCCACATCAGGTCAATGTAGCGCTCTCGTTGATGGTCGGTCATCCGCTCGAACAGGCTGGGAACGCTCTCGCCAGAACCGTTAAAAGAACCAGGCCATTCTGGTCGAAAACTCTGCTCTGTCCGGTCCAGCGCTGACGGTGACGGCGCCCACTCGTCAAGAGCCGCACCCCAAATATCCAACCACTCATCGACAAAACCCATCCTGTCCAAAAGACGGACCATGGCCTGCAACGAAAACTGGAACCCCCACCAGTCCTGAACTGGGGCATGGCCACGAACAAACGTGAACATCCGATCAACCACCCGACGAACGCCCGCACCGTCCCTGTCCACCGCGTAAGCGTATCCCAGTCGTTCAAGGCCAACGAGCAAGGGAAAGGAACGCCGAGCAATCGCTTCCACCCGATCGAAACGCGCCCAAAAGCGATCATGCACTCCGTGCCGCTCCGCCAAAATCGACCCCACCCGACCGGCAATCGTACCAAGCGCCTGACACTGGACCACCACAGTCGATAGACAATCAACCCGATTCAACGCCTCTTCAATCTGACCGCCACTCGCGAGTGCCCCAACCAATGCGACCCCAAACCCATACGAATCGTCCCCCCTCAGCAAATGGCTCCAACCGTCGAGACGACGGAAAACCTCCGCTCGGACCGGCAAATCCCCCCACGATTCCATTCGCTGAATCCAAGCCGTTGCGTGATTCACAAAGGTTTCCTCGGCCAAACCACTCCGGCGCGTGCCGATCGCTCTCAATGTCGTCTCCGCCTCCTCCAACGCCGCTGCAACCTTCTCGAAACTGCGCTGATCAATCGCCTCCAACATCCGCGCAGAAACATTTTCTACTCGTTTAAAAACACACGTTTCAGGCGCGCTCCGCTCCGTCAACGACCGGCATGTCCTTCCCTCGCCGAACTCAACTCCATTCCTGTCGGCCCACTCCAAATAAGCTTCCAAGAGACTCGCCGCGCTACCCCCACCCCGCAACTCTTGGCCGAAATCACGGAAATAGCGCACCGCATCGGGCCACTCAAACCGCACCCGAACATATTCAAGATATGCCAGACACCCCTCCCACCGCCCCCGCTTAATCAAGTAGGCGGAAAGCTTTTTTCTCAAGACATCGAAAGGAATCGCCCCCCCTCCGACTGACTCCACCCAACTCAATATCTCGGCTGCAACCACCGCTTTCCCACCCACCGCTTTCCCACCCACCGCTTCCCCACCACATGCCTCCAACCGAAGAGGCTCCAGTTCATCTCGAACCTCAGCTGTGGAAGACGGACGCTCCGCACACACAAACGCGTTGCGGTACCCGCACTCCAGCTCACGGTATGTCGCAGAGTCCTTTCCCCCAACGTCCTCTGCAATAACCGCACAAATCCACTCACCCAACTCCTGACCATAACCCGCGGCCAATCGGAGCAACTTGCTCAAAAGACCTAACTGGTCATCAAGGGGAACCCCTCGAATCATCGACACGAGCGTCCCAAGGACCGTCCGACGCGCACTACCCTCCACCTCTCGTAAGGCACCCTCCATGAGCTGACCCAAGCGAACCACACGCTCCATTCCCGAAGGAATCGCATCAATCACCTCGAGAACGTCCTTCCAACGCCGAAATGCGGTAAATGCGCGAACAAGCCCCCGCCAAAACTCCATCAACTCCCAGCTCAGCCCTCCCCGAACCATGCAAATGAACTCCATCTCATCAACCCCAAACGCGCGAGCCTCTCGATGCACAGCCTCTGAAACACCGCGCCAAAGCAAAACCAACTCGGATTCACCAAGATGCCCAATCTGGGAGCCAGCATCACGCACCGTACATTCAAGCTCAGAAATCACCCTCCGAGCCGCCTCAAAGCGATCCGCGACCGACGACTGGTCTGCCCGAGTTCCCCCTTTTTCAGCCAGCGCCTCAGCCCGTGGTCCAGCCCCTGATTCCACTCCCGATTTTACTCCCGATTCAGCCTCTAACCCTGCCCCCACTCCGTCTTGATTCCCCCATCCACCCCGTGACGGAGCAAACCGAAGAAGTCGCGCCTTAAACTCAACATCAACGGACTCCGAAATCTCCCAAACCAGCGGGGCAAACCGTGACTTCACCCGCATCCCGAAACAACGGCCCTCCAAAACTTCCAATACCGCAGAAACAACCCATGCCGGAATGCCCGTCCCGTCAGGCCGTCCCAACTCCACGCGAAGAAGGAGAACACAAGCGCACAGGAACCTTTCCTCCTCCAAACTCTCCCACTGCGCCAGAATCAACGCCAGTCCGTCAACCGAACACGCAGGCATCGACGCAAACCGTTCCAGCGTCCCGCGAACCGACGCTTGCACCTCTCGAAGCGGCATCTCAGCGTCCAACATGAGCCGAACGATTCTCGCCTCGTCGTTCCCCGCGTCGGACGATTCACGAACCACACGCTCCAACTCGCCCCACGCGCGCATCACGCGCGCACGCACAGAACCCGGCAAGGGAACCGAAGAGGATGACAGCGCCGGTAAACCAGATTGCTGCAGAGAGAAATCGAGCCGTTCGCCAAGAAATAACCGCTGATTAAGGGGATTCCGTAAATCTTTCATGCATCGTTCCATGGTTAAGGTTGATACAAACGTGAACTCACGAGCACTCGGACGACCGCTCGGCCATCAGTAAGGAAGATGCCATGGATTCGGCGGGCGCAACGGGTTTCGGTGAGCTTAAAGAGCCGTTATTTTTTACGGATTCTTCAGCCCTCCCCGTACCCCGTGAAAGGTTGAACCCTTTGGTGCATGCTGTCATAAAGACGCCGCGCCGCACGTTAGCGGCCCTTCATCCATGAACACCGTCAACCAACTCCAAACCGTCTCCTCCAACGTGCGCTCGCTCGTGGACGGAGCTCTCCAATCCACAGGCGGCCTCCTGCGCCTCGCCCCCTGCTGGGTCCCCCGCTCATTCCTTCAACCCGGCAAACGCCTCAAACTGCATCCGGACGATCTCTATGCATTCGGACTCAACCGCGGCGGTATCGATGAGCGTTGGTTCGCCTCGACCACGCCCGCCGCAAACGATAACCGCACTCCCGACGAAGGTCTCTC
>JBEEPE010000209.1:0-13087 GCA_041191265.1 Verrucomicrobiota bacterium
CCGTATCCATGTAACCCCCAAATCAAACCACCCCCCTCACACTCCCGCGAGTCCCGAAACACCCGCGCACCACCCCCTCACCGCGCCCGCTGCACCTCCATCACCACATTCGCAAACGTCAGCGCCGCCAACCCGTTCACCCCAAACAACAACTTCTCCTGACTCCAATCCACCTCCTTCAAATACGTAATCCGCGTCGCCTCACTCGGACCACTCAACCGCAACGTCAGCACGTTCCCTCTCGCCTCTCCTGACACCACCGCAGCACGTTCCCCGTCCAAATAAAACTGCCCAGCCAGCCGCTCGTCCCACACCACCGGTTGATCAAACGTCAACTCCACCAAATCACGCGCACCTCCCATCACCGCTCTCTGAAGATTCGCAGCCGTCAACGGACCCGCCACTTTCCGCCCGTAATGATCCCGCTCAATCAACGGCTGAACCATCCCCGCAAACTCCGCCCACCCCGTCAGCGGGTAATGACACCCCCCAGGCGGACGCACCCCCAACGTCGAAAGAAGGCTCATGCGCGAGAATAACCTCGGCAACGTCCGCTGCTTCTCGCGCAACATGTCCCCCGAACCATGTCGACCGCCCATCGAGCAGGCGTTCGGCCAAATCTGAAACACGTAATAGTTCTGCACATTCGGAAAATCCGTCTTCCACCCCCCCGCCATCTCAACAAACAGCGATTGGTAAGTCTCCCAACCGTACCCCCCCGTCGGGCCCGCTGCTCCCTGATCATTCTCCCCCTGATGCCACAGGATGGCGCGAATCCCGTGCGTAAGCTTCGCCCCACGAACCCTCCACAGCATCCGGCCATAAATCGTCGTCAAATCCATCGGCGCGTCCGCGCTCCGCTGATGCTGGTCAATCCGCGTCCCGCCCACCGCCGCATTCACCATGAAGATCGGCACTTTCTGGCTCTCAACCAACCGCTTCGCCAACTCCATTCCCCACCATCCCAACTCCGCTCGCTCGCCCTTCTGCGCCTTCCAAACCGGACGCACCCAAAGATTTCCCACATTCTCCTCAGGTTTCTGCGAAGGCTTCGCATAGCTCCGAATCCACTCATGCGTCTCAGCCGGCGACTGCTCGCGCGTGTCCGTCGCCAGCGCATTCGATTGTCCATCAATGAGGTAAGCATCCCCACAAACCAAATCATCCACCGTGCTCAACACCGTGTTCTCCCCAGTGCCAAACTCCACCTGATACTTGATCAAACCCGGCTTCAACTTCACCGACAACGCGTACCAACCCTGCAAGTCGGGCCTCGCGGTCACCGTCTTCACAACCTTCCCATCCGCCAAAAGCCGTAAAAACACCGATTCAGCAGGCATATCCAACTTCCCATTGTAATAGAGTGTGCCCTCCCCCGACCCATCCCGCGCATAAAACTGCCCTGACTCCGGTTTCTCCTCCCGCTCCGGAACTCGCCCCACCCACGCATCCCGCTCCGGCTCGCTGACATCAATATCCATCGAGCGCGAAATCCGCGCCCCCCCGTTGCTCATCGTAGCCGTCACTTTCATCCTTCCACTCCCCTGTGCACGCCTCAAAACTAGCTTTCCAGGAACGACTTCCTTTATCACCGCCAGCGACTCCACACTCCATTCCGTGCGCACCTCTCCCGCCCCAGATTCGAGCTTTGCCGACACCTCAATCAATGAACGCCCGTCCCAGCGCGAAGGACCCGCCAACGTAAACGCCGGATCCCTCATCGCCTCCTTCACAATAATCGGCACCTCAACGGACTTCACTCCCTCCTCAAAAATCGCGCGGCACACCAGTACGACCGACTGATCTCCGCTCACACGCCCCGGCTCATACGTGTACGAAAACCGATCAACCGCCATCACCCGCTCATCCGAACCCGACTTCAAAACCCAATACACCTTCCGCGCACCTCCCGCCTGTAACGCAAACTTCACACTCCCACCCTCGGCCACCGTCGCAGTCGACGGCGCAACCCCAAACCCATCACCTTTTTGCACCACCGGCCCAACCAGCGTCTGCAACGGTTTTTGGTTCTCATACTGAAGCCGAATCCAATCCGCAGACCGATGCACCGAGGACACCCGCACCTCATCAAGGTCACCCACAAAATCGTACTGGTTGTACCAGCCGCCAAGGTACATCCGCGCCGGCGTCCTAATCGCCATCGGCGGCCCATCCTTCCGATTCTCGGCATCTAACACGCCATTCAGGTACAGCCGCGACTCCCCGTCCCGATACGTGTGCACCACCTGCGTCCATTCACCCAGCGCAACACGCGCCGCACCCTCCACCGTTCCCCGCGAAAAATAACAGTCCATCCGAAGGTGAGGCGGACTCTGAAACTCCATCACCACCTTTCCCTGCCCCTGCTCGTTACCCCAACCCACCAAACGGCCATTCGAACGAGCCCCACGGAACCACACCTCCGTCGTGTGCGAACTCGACCCCACCGGCAAATGCTCATTCTTCTCCCCACAAAAAATGCCCTGCTTTCCCGCAAATCGACGCGCTCCCCCAATCAAGCCAACCACGGGCGTCGTCTGAACGTCCCTCGTTTCAAATCCTCCCACCTCCTCTGCAACCCCCTCTCCCATGTGCATAACAGCCGCGTACCCGTTCGAAACGTTGAACACCGCCTTCCCACTCGATTCACTCGTCGCATCGGACTTCCCCCAGTGCATCCGCAACTCGCGACGAGCGTTGCCCCAAACTCGCGGAACCCGCACCCAAACACTCGCTAACCCATCCGCCGCATTCCACTGCTCAACCTGATACGCAAGGGGCTTTCCATCCATCGAGAAACGCACATCCTCGCCCATCGGCTTCGCCATCCCAAAATCGAAGTAATCCGAGTGCAACCGAACCAACACAGGAAAATCCTCCACCTGAACCGATTCCGGAATGTTCGCGCCATCCGGAGTCGTATCCAAAAACAATGAGCCATGACCCCTCCACTCGGCGTACTGCGCTGAAACAGGACCGGAAACAGTCAGGACTCCAAACAACGCTGCGAGGACTTTCGTATTCATGGCAAAGGAGGGAACCAGAGAAGGCTGAACACCCTGAGACACATCCACAATCCCGCACCACAACGCCGAACACTGCCCAAACCCACTACAACCAGAAATCGTCCACCCCTACCCGCCGACGGAGGTCATCAACCCCCCGCCCCTCGCGAAACAGCATTTGTGCGCCGTCTCTCTTTGTGTATGCTACACACATGGATATGTATTCAGCGCAAGCCATTTCCGCAGGGGGCATGTCGTCCGCAATTTCCCGTGCGTCCGATGCTTCCATGAGCCTTCTGAACATCTCCGCCCCCTCGTCAGCACCAGGGACACCCGCAGCGACGTCGCGCCCTCAAAAAGCCGGTGCAGTCGTGGCCGATGTCGTCGCAAAAGCCGTCGAGCTCATGGGCGCTGTGTACGCACTGCGGATGAATAAGGTCGCCTTCAAATCCGCCGACTCCTTGGTCGGCAGCACGCTCTCCCTCACGGCCTAGCCCGAACCTCACCATCATCGCGTCTCAGCACTTCTCCCCACTGAGCGGTGCCGTTTCCTCCAGTCGCATCCCCTGTCTCCAAACTTTGCAAATCTCCCTTGGCCTAAGCGTGCTACAAGGAAGACAGACTGTTCGCCGCGCCTCAACGTGCGCCGCTCTCAGCGGCTCAGCAATTCGGTAAAGCAAGATCAGCCCGCGCGTTTGCCCCCGCTTTCAACGATCCCCGTCTCAATCGCGAAAACTTTAGGGATCCAGAAAAACTGGCCCTTCCTCTAGGCAAAGACGTTGCCACCCCAGAGGCTCCGCCCCTCGCGGAAGATCCTCCTTCCAACGCAAATGAGCGTCATCCTTCCCGCTCAATCCGACTCTGCACCTCCTCCAACACCCTCGGATCCATCTGAATCAGATTCCCAGACGCCGGAAAACGCCCCGAACGAACATCCTCAATGTATTCGCCAAACGCCGCAATCCGCTCCCGTTGGAGCCGCCGATTCTCCTCCGCAAAGTTTCGGTACGCCCGCGCGTGACGAGGAAGACGCTCGTCGTAATCACCCAAAATGTCGTCCGAAAAAAGGAACTGCGTGTCACACCCACTCCCCGAACCCAACGACATCAACAACATCCGCGTCCGCGACGAAAGGAACGTCGCTAACTGATGCGGAACAATCTCCAACTCCGCCGCATACGCGCCCGCAGACTCCAACTCCTTCATCCGACGATACAACGTCGCCGCCTCTTCCGCCGTCCGCCCAATCGCTCGGTAATTCGTCCACGTCACATGCCGAGGAACCATCCCCAAATGCCCCACCACCGGAATCCCCTCTCCCGCCATCGCCTCGATAATCCGCGGACTCGACGAGCAATACACCGAACTCGCCCCCGCCTCCAACGCCCGAAACCCCACCCGAATCGCCTCCTCCGCAGTCGCCATCCCATGCGGAGTCGCCGCCGACAAAAAACTGTCCGGCGCCGCCGCCACCAACCTCGGCAACCGCAACTGCGCCTCCGGCGAATCGTAACTGCAACTCATCAAATCCACCCCCGCCGCTGCCGCTGCCGTCGCCTCCTCCGGTGACTTCACATGAATGTGCGTCAGACACCGTTTCCCCTTTAACTGCTGGAGATCGTAGACCGTGTATTTTTTGCGCGGACGAAGCATGCGACACCATCTCCGCATCGATGCCCCACTTCAATCCCGCACACGCCGCAGGATGGCACCCCGCTTGCAACGTGCTCGGACATGCACTTTCTTTCCCGCGGACCAACCCTCCTCTGCGCACTCGCACTTTTCATTCTCCTACCGCTCCACTCCGCCCGCGCATGGGGACCCCACCCCGAAATCACGCGCGCTGCACTATCAACCCTCACGAAAGAACATCCTCTTCGAAAACTTCTGGGCGAGCACGCAGCCCGCCTTGAGCGGTACGTCTGGATGGCTGACTGGCGTCAACAACTGCTGGTCCATCAAGACGAAGTGTTTTACGCAGACGACTTTCTGCTGTTCCCAAAAGCCCCGAAGCACCTGCAACACATCTGTCCTGAGGTCGAGCGAACCTACGAACCGTACTTTCGAAGAGCCCTTCAAGCGCTGACAACCGAGTCGCCCCAAAACGCCGCTCGCTGGATCGGCGCAATCCTCCACTTCACCACAGACACCGGTAGCCCACCGCACGCCGTCGGTTTCCTCGGCCCAGCCCATTCCAAAATGGAAAACTGGGTGGACGCCAAAGCCATCGCCCTCCCCGACTACAAACCCTCTCTCCTCGGTTCCGATTCCGAATCAGCCCTCGCCGGCTTTCTCCAACGCATGCAAGGACTCATCACTTTCTCAAAAGAACGCGCACAACGCTGTCGCGCCGACGTGGACGCCGACCGCCGTCCCGAAGTCGAACCTGTCGTGCTCGAAAGCGCCCTCGAAACCGCGCGCGTGACGGCCGACCTGCTCCACACCCTCGGAACCCTCGCCGCAAACTCCGAAGCCACGCCAACCATCGCCGGGAAAATCATCTCAACGCCGCACCCAGACCCCATCCTGAAACGGCTTCCCACAAAAATCGTCCTTCTCGGCACAGACTTCTCCACACTCACACAAACAGACGGAACCTTCACGTTTCGGAACATTCCACCGGGCAACTACACGCTCAACGTCTCATCTCCCGGCTCCCAGACCGCCTCCCTCCAGATGTCCATCCCCGCAACGGGCACGTCCTCACCCACAATCCAGATCTCTCGACCCACCGACGGCAATCTGCTGCGTAACAGCGACTTCACAACGCACTGGGTTAGCCAGGAAGAACCAGACTTCTGGCACATCAAAACGCTCCCCCCAAAACTCGCGGCCGCCACAGGACAAAAAGACTGGAATAGCGAATGGGTTCCCCTCGAAGACAACGCCACCTATGCCTGCCACGCGCTCCCTATAAACGACCAAACAAGCGCGCGATTTTTCGTTCGCACGAAACCGCGCAAAGAAACCCAGACTCCCCACTCCGAGACCGAACTCGTCGCCCCTTCCGAACAAGGCCTTCTCGTGAAAGGCGGACCCGAAGCGGGGTGGGCGCAAGTTTGCATCCGCTCGAGCGTTCCACCCTCTCAGAACCTTAAACAAGTCACCTTCCGAAAATGTGACTAACCCCCCGCGAACTCAACCCTCACAGCCACATCACCCACGCACCCCTGCGACAAAACCGAGTTGCAGGGTTACCTCTCAAACGCCATCCAACGTCACCCATCGCCAATGAACCGCCACCTCACTCTCCCCGTCTTTCTGTGGTCCGCCTCCCTCATGTTTCTCGCGCCCGAGGCACAAACCCAATCCAACCAAAGCGTCATCACGCTCGAAGGCGAAACCTTGAAGATTCTCGCAAAGACAGGCGCCGCCCGTCCCCAAGACCTCCGCAACTACGGCGTCGGTCGCTGGAGCAATGACAGTCACTTGTGGTGGACCGGTGCAAAACCCGGCGAGGTCTTGTCTCTCGCCTTCAGCGTGCCAACAGACGGCTACTACCGGCTCGCTGCAGGGTTCACCAAAGCATCGGATTACGGGGTTTTTGACGTCTCCCTCAACGGCACGCTCCTCTACAAAGACCTCGATCTCTACAACGGAAGCGTCATCCACACCGGCACCCTTCCCATCGGCGATCCCGTTCACCTCGCAACAGGCGAACACCGCCTCGAGTTTTCCGTCAAAGGCGCCCATCCCTCCGCCCGAAAGGCCTACATGCTCGGCCTCGATTACCTCCTCGTCGCACCGTCCGCAGTTAAAGACCTCGCATCTCTCGGACCGAAACTCGCCCCCTCAGGTGCGCCCGCGGCCAAACCCGGCGCCCTCAAAGGAGGAAATGCCGTCGACGCGAAGCCACTCTCTCCCAACGCACAACGCGAGAGCTTCACCCTCCCATCTGACTTCTCCATCGAACTCGTCGCCAGCGAGGAAACCGGACTTCCAAAACCCATCACCGTCACGTTTGACGACGCTGGGCGCATGTGGTCTGTCACCGCAACTGAATACCCCCGCGATAAAGACCCCGTTGCATGGACCAAACCCGGTCGCGACAAAGTCGTCGTCTTCGACACCCCGACAGCACGCACACCGCAAACGCCACGCGTGTTTGCCGACGGCATGGTGATGCCCACCGGCGTTCTGCCTCACGGAAATGGCGCCTTCATCGCGCAAGGCCCCGAACTCTTCTTCCTCAACGACACCGATGGCGACGGGAAAGCCGACGGCGAAAAGCGCGTTCTGGCTCAGGGCTTTGGGGTGCAAGATACCCACACGGTTCCCCACCAACTGGAATGGCATCCAGGCGGACGAATCGTCTTCTCGCAAGGCGTGCTGACCTCCGGCCGCGTCACAGACGCCGGAGGCGCCAGCGTCCCGTTCAACCGCACGTTGGTGGCAACGATTCGGCCAGACGGTAAAGATCTTCAGGTCATCAGCGCCGGTCTCAACAACATCTGGTGCTGGGGACACAGTCGCACCGGCCGTGTCTTCATCCACGAAGCCAACGACTTAGGATACAGCGTGGTTCCGTTCGAGGAAGATTCAACCTACCCAAGTTTCATCGCCACCAAGCTGAACCCGCTGTCCCCGATTCACCCGCCGACCGCAGAAGGACTCGGCCTTGGCGGAACAGGCTTCTCCGGACTCGCCTTGAGCGAAGACACCAGCGGCGGATTTCCCGCGCCTTGGCAGGGGCTTCTTTACATCGCAAACCCCATTCACGGAAAAGTCCACGCGGTGAACGCTAACCGCGACGCAAACGGAGTTTGGAAGTTCACCAAGCACGCAGATCTTGTGGTTTCATCAGATCCCATGTTCCGTCCGGTCGCCATCACCTTCGGCCCCGATGGATGCCTGTACATCACCGATTGGTACAACCGGATTATCTCCCACAACGAGGTCGCGCGCGACCATCCCGCACGAGACAAGGAACGCGGACGCGTATGGCGAGTTCGCCACAGAAGTCAGTCGGATCGCCTCATCCCCAACCTGACGAAGGTCGCCGACAACGAACTTCCAGCGCACCTGTCCGCCCCGAGCGTCTGGCAAATGCGCGCGGCATGGCACCAAATCGGGGCGCGCAAAGCCACCCACCTCGCCCCAGAACTTGTAGCCATTGCCGGCAAAAAGGAGGGAGCGCCTTCAGCTCGCATTCACGCTGTATGGGCCCTCGCCGAACTCGGTCACTTTGACGCCGCCTTATGGAAATCACTTCTCGCCGACGCAGACGACGACGTTCGACGAGAATCAGTCCGCGCACTTGATCTCCTTCGAATCCCGCCGAGTCAGGCATTTGCTCTCCTCAAGCCGCTCAGCGCAGAAACCGCGTGGCCCGTTCGCTATGCCGTACTGCGTTACTTCCGGCACGCGAACACTCCGCGCGACTCCGAGCAAGCTGCTTGGCTAAAAAAATGGAGTGAAGCTCCGGCCCCGACTGAACACGTCAAGGGATGGGGCGGAACCTACTTAGCCCTTGGGGGCTCCTACGAGCGAGCGTTCCAAGATTTCTTGCTCGAACTGGCGCTCTCAGGAAAACCCGCAGCGGAACTGTTTGAAAACCGTTGGGATAAAGCCATCGGCACCGAACCGCCCCCTGCCGCAGAAGCCGTTGCGCGGCTCAAGCATCGCATCGAAACCATTAAACCGCTGGTCGCAAAAACACCGCCGGAACAGGGCCGCGCGATGACGGAATCCCTTTGCCTCGCGTGCCACGTCGCCGGCGGCAAAGGAGTGGCACTAGCCCCCCCGCTCGACGGTTCCTCCAAACGAGACCTCGACGGCCTCCTCACCGCCATCCTCGCCCCGAACGAAGCCATCGAACAGGCGTTCCGTCTATTCCGAATCGAAACCAAGTCCGGTGGAACACTCGAAGGCTTCAAAAAGCGTGAGGATGCGAAGGAAGTAACCGTCCTCTTGATGGGAGGCATCGAACAAAAGATTCCGCACGACGAGATCAAGTCCGCTGGCTACATCACGGGCCGCTCCGTGATGCCCCCCGTCGCTGAGGGAATGAGCGACGAACAAGTAGCCGCCATCGCCGCCTTCCTCCGCACCCTGCCATAAACACCACGGGAGGCAGACATTCCCGTCCGCCTCCCACAAACAGCGGGTCACGACCCGCTGCCATCGCCTCTCGTCCCCCTACCCCCGGTCTCCCTCGCGCGCCCCGCCCGGAGGCCGCTCCCCTTCACGAGGTTTCCCGTCGCGCTGCCCTTCTGGCCCGCGATCGCCATCACGCCGAACTCCCGGCGGCCGCTCCCCGTCCCTTGGCCCATTCGGCGGCCGCTCCCCATCCCGCGGTCCCCCCGGAGGCCGCTCGCGACGCGCGCCCTCCCCTTCCCAGCGACCCGACTGCCCGCGCATTCTCTCAAGCTCCTCGCGCAACCGCTTAATCTCACGCTCCATGCGCTCCATCGTCTCCCCTCCGGGACGTGGCGGTTCGCCCGCCTTCTCGCGCCGCTCCTGAATCTGACGCTTCGCCTCCTCAAACTTTCTTGCCGCCAAATCCCGCGCTCTCTCAGCCGCTTCCCGAACATTCTCCGCCATCGGATGCGGCCCGTCTTTCGTCCATCCAAACGGCTGCCACGGTCCATGCCCAGGATTGGCCACGTCCTCCTCCCGCTCCCCAAGCACCAGTTCCACAGCCTTCTCTTTACCCTCCTGCATCAACGTCAGCGCAACCTTGTCGCCACTCTTCCGTGACCGAGTCAACTTGCGCAACTGATCCTGAGACGCAAGCAACTGATCATCAAACTTCAGCAAAATGTCGTCCTTCCGAATTCCCGCCTTCTCCGCAGGCGAACCTTTCACAATCTCCATGACCAGCAATCCCATCCCGCGAGGAATCGGCAAATGCTTGCTCACCACCTCAGGAACCTCGACCACATTCACCCCCGCATACGTGACCTTTTCCATCCGCGCCGGCGCACGATGAAAGCTCATCGCCATTCCCTTCCCGTCCGGTGTCGGAACCGCAATCGGCGGCAGCTTTCCATCCTTCCCATCACTCGTCACCGTATGCACTTTCCCATCCGGCCCAACCGTCGTGACCGTAACGCTTTGTTTCACTCCATCGGAAGCAACCGAAATCGCAGAACCCTGCACATCCACCTTCGCCCCTCCCGCACCTTGAACCACATTCCCAACCTGATGCGTGAGCGGTTTGCCGTCCGGACCAGTCACCGTCACATTGATGCTCACGTTCCCGTCCGCACCCCCTTTCGCGACAGCTCCGGCAACCGCCGTCGACGCAGCTGACGCGGAAACTTTCGGTGCGATGGGCGCGGCCTCCGAAGCTTTCTCCTGCCCCGACGCCCCCGGCTTTTTGCCCTCTTCCGCCACCACCGGAAGAAAACCACTCGCCCCAATCATTCCGCCCATCAGGACGGAGCCTATGCTGTGTTTGGATCTCATTTTCATGCTCATAAGGAAACGTTTTGTACTCAGAAAATCTCGAGCGGAACCGCCACGTACTGCTCGCTCGTTTGCTCCGAAATCACCCGCTCCGCATCCGCCTCAACGCCCCGCTCAACCGTTCGATGAACCAGCATCACCCGCACAATCCGGTAAAGCCCCTCCTCCGACGGCGCAGTCCCCGCATCCTCCGCACCCACCACATCGGTCACCTCTACCAACCCATCATCCGCGGTGTTCACCGCAGCGTTTACCGCCTCGGTCATCGGTGCCCCTAAAACCCTCTTCGGAGTCTGCATCACTTCCCTGTCGCCCAACGGCTTCGTCTCCCCAAATCCCAACCACAGCCCCACGGTCAGCAACGCAGCCGCCGCAACCCAGCCAAACCGGACCGACAACCACGGGCGCCGCGCCACCACCCGCGCCTCGAGTCCCGCCACAAACCCGTCGGGTAAAGCCCCCGGCAAATACCCGCGCAGACGCGCCTCAAATGTGCGCACATCATCCCCATCCTCATGCGGTGCAGTATTCATGATTCTTTTCGATTCCCTGCCTTTCCGGTGCCCTCAAGCACCTCCTGCAAATCCCGAAGAGCGTAGCGATACCGCGAGGCAACCGTGGCCGCATTAACCCCCAATGTGCGCGCAACTTCATCAAACGTAAGCCCGCCCCAAACCTTGAGCACAACCACCTCCGCAAAATCCGCGCGAATGCCCCGCAACGCCGCCTCCAACTCGCGATGCTCCACCCCTCCGTCCACAAACCAACCCTCCCCAAACCCCTGATCCAGCCACTCCCCATCCCTGCGCCGACGCCGCTCTTCCCGGCGCGCAAAATCGATGGCACGGCGGCGAATCCCCGCAAAAACCAGCGCCAAATCCGGAACAGCCCCCCCGCTACGCCGCCACGCGTCAACCAACGCCTCCTGCAAGACGTCCCGCGCATCCTCCTCACACCGCGTCTGCTGACGCGCAAAGAGCAAGAGCCGGGGACCATTCCCGGAAACCCAATGCCGCCAAGCGCTGGAAAGTATTTCGTCACCCACAGAAACATCATGTTCGCCCCTGAGAAGCGACACCACGCCCCACTTTTATTTCACACCCTCAAAAAAAGAGGGTCGGCCGTGCAGACCACTTCACCCACGGTCCAATCCATTTCCAATCACCCCACCCGTCTGCACGCACTCCGCCCGGATCGTCTTTCACGCCAAACCACATCCTCTCGCCATCTATCCGCCTTCACATCCTCGGTCGCTAGTGGAACAATCCTCCCCTTTATGCCTACCTTCAAAATCGCTGTTCTCGCCGGTGACGGAATCGGACCGGAAGTCATGTCCGAAGCGCTGCGCGTTCTCGAAGTCGCCGGTACCAAGTTCGGGTTCGCCCTCGAAACCACCGAAGCCCGCGTCGGCGGGATCGCCATCGACGTCGACGGAAAGGCCCTCCCTGAACAAACCCTCAACGTCTGCGAAAACTCCGACGCCATCCTGTTCGGATCCGTCGGCGGTCCCAAATGGGAATCCCTTCCGCCCAACGAACAGCCCGAACGCGCGGCCCTGCTCCCCCTCAGAAAGCATTTCCGCCTTTTCGCAAACCTCCGACCCGCCCTCTGCCACGCCCAACTCACCCACGCGTCGCCCGTCAAAGAATCCCTCATCGCCGGCGGATTTGACGTCCTCTGCGTGCGCGAACTCACCGGAGGCCTCTACTTCGGACAACCCAAAGGCACCCACCAAGAAAATGGCGAAACCGTCGCCATCGACACCATGGTCTACCGCGAAAGCGAAATCGAACGCATCGCGCACGTCGCGTTCCGCGCCGCCCAAGGCCGCCGCAAAAAACTCACCTCCATCGACAAAGCCAACGTGCTCGAGAACGGCGTCCTCTGGCGCAAAACCGTCTCCCGCATCTCAGCCCAATACCCCGACGTTCAACTCAACCATCTCTACGTCGACAACGCCGCCATGCAGCTCATCAAACAGCCGCGCTCATTCGACGTCGTCCTCGCAGAAAATCTCTTCGGCGACATCCTCTCTGACGAAATGGCAATGATCGCCGGTTCCCTCGGGATGCTCCCCAGCGCTTCCCTCGGCGAACGCGAACTCCCCACCGGCCGGTTCGGACTCTTCGAACCCAGCGGCGGCACCGCACCCGACATCGCGGGTAAAGGCATCGCAAACCCCATCGCACAAATCCTGTCGGCCGCAATGCTGCTCCGCTACTCGCTCGGCCTCGCCACCGCGGCAGACGCCATCGAGAAAGCCGTTCAAACCGTCATCGAAAACGGCCTCCGCACCGGAGACATCCACAGCGAAGGCACAACCCTCGTCGGCACACGAGCCATGGGCGACGCCATCTGCGCCGCACTGTAACTAACACACCATCAAATTATTCTATCCCATGAAATCCCTCGCGATCCTCGCATCCCTCATCATGAGCACCACCGCAATCCTCGCTGAAGACAGCGTCAAACACGTCGTCTCCTTCAAATTCAAGAAGGAGGCTACCGCCGAACAAATCAAACGCATCGAAACCGAGTTCGCCGCACTCAAAAGCGCCATCCCCCAAATCCAATCACTCGAATGGGGCACCAACGTCAGCAAAGAAAACCTCGATAAAGGCTTCACCCACATGTGGGTCCTCTCCTTCAAAAATGAAGCAGACGTCCAAGCC
>JBEEPE010000210.1:0-15175 GCA_041191265.1 Verrucomicrobiota bacterium
ACGATCAGCCAATCATTCTACTCGGCCATCGCCACGCGGGTATAGCTTAGTGGTAAAGCTCCAGCCTTCCAAGCTGGCTAGGAGGGTTCGATTCCCTCTACCCGCTCCAAAACAACGCAAACCCCTCCTGCAGAGGGGTTTTTGAATTTCAGGGGGTCTCGGTCGGGGCGGAAAAGGGCAAAGTGCAAACAAAAGTGCAAACACTTCCCCCGAAATCCAGCGTCATCCAACGGCGTTTCTCAGGGTCCAATCGCTTGCCGGGTCGCGCGCGCGGGCACTTGTGGCTTGAGGCCTGGAAAAATGCATTGTGTGACCACTTTCTTGCGCGGGTTCAGGTCGGTGCCGGGTTGTCTGCCATTCCCTTCCGCTCACGCGGTTCACGCTCGCGCCTTCGTCTCGAAACTGAGGGAGTGCAACCCAATCCTGGCCCCTGTGCAAGACATGCAACTCGCTTTCAATTCGAGTGATTTGAGCACATCCCGCCGATGCCTTCCGCACGAGCAAGAGGTGGGTTGAGCGGTAGCGCCTGCTTTTTATTCAATCAACAGATCTGTCCAGCCCCTGGAGTCTGCTGGTCAGACCCATTCTGCGCACAGCAGTTCTGCCTGTGCCAGGACCGTGGTCACCGCTTCCTCCTGCAGGTCGGGCGGGTACCCGTGTTTGTTCAGAATTCGCTTCACCATCACCTTGATCTTCGCCCTTGCTCCTTCGCGTAGGGTCCAGTCGATGGTGACACTCTTCTTCACTTGGGAGATTAATTCGGCGGCGATCACCTTGAGCTTCGCGTCACCCATCGCCTGCTTGGCGCTGTCGTTTGAGGCCAGCGCGTCGTAGAAGGCGACCTCGTCGTCCGTCAGGCCTATGTCCTCGCCGCGCTTGGTCGCGGCGTCGAGGTCCTTGGCGAGTTTAATCAGCTCTTCGATCACCTCCATCGTGCTGATGGCGCGGTTGTGGTAGGCGTTGAGGGTCTTCTTGAGCTTCTCAGAAAAGACCTGGCTCTGCACGAGGTTACGCTTGGACCGGACCTTGAGTTCGTCCTTGAGCAGCTTCTCCAACAGCTCGGCGGCGACGTTCTTGTGCTTGAGGCCGCGCACTTCGGCGAGGAATTGATCGCTCAGGATGCTGATGTCCGGCTTGGGTAACCCGGAGGCCGTAAAGACGTCGATCACCTGGCCTTCGGTGGTGATGGCCTTGCTCACGATCTGGCGGATGGCGGCGTCGATCTGCTCGGGCGTCTTGCGGTTGCTGCTGCTCTGCTTGTTCAGTGCGGCTTGCAGCGCTTGGAAAAAGGAAACGTCGTCGCGGATTTCTGTGGCGGCATCGCTCGCGGCGCAGAGGGCAAAGGCGCGGGAAAGTTCCGTCACCACCTGCACCCAGCGCTTCTTGCCGTTGTCCAGCTCGAGGATGTGCTCCTGTCCAGCGGGGATGAGTTGCAGGCGCTCGGTCGGCTTGCCGCTGGTCCACTTGTCCCAGTTGAAGCCATGCATCATGTCGCAGGCGATGCCGTGCTTCTCCAGCATCACGGCGATGGCTTGAGCGGAGTCGAAGGTCGGGTTCCCCTGGCCGCCGCTCTCGGTGTAGGTGATGAGCGCCTTCTTGAGCTGATCGGCGAGACCGAGGTAATCCACCACCAGCCCGCCGGGTTTGTCACGGAAAACACGATTGACGCGGGCGATGGCCTGCATGAGGCCGTGGCCTTGCATCGGCTTGTCGGCATACATGGTGTGCAGGCAGGGTGCGTCAAAGCCGGTCAGCCACATGTCGCGCACGATCACGATCTTGAAGGGGTTCTTCGCGTCCTTGAACTGGGTCGCCAAGTCCCGCCGCTGCTTTTTGTTGCCGATGTGCTTCTGCCACTCGGAACCGTCCTCGGCGCTGCCGGTCATCACGACCTTGAGCGTCTCCGGTTCCCACTCGGGCCGCAGCTTGATCAGCGCGTTGTAGAGGTCCACGCAGATGCGGCGGCTCATGCAGACGATCATCGCCTTGCCGTCCATCGCCTCCAGGCGCTTCTCGAAATGCGTCACCAGGTCGGCGGCGACGAGGGCGATGCGTTTTGGATCGCCTACCAGCGCCTCCAGCGCGGCCCACTTCGTTTTGAGCTTTTCCTTCTTCGTCAGCTCTTCGCCTTCGGTGATCTCCTCAAACTCCGCATCGAGCTTCGGCAGCTCGGCGGCGTTCAGGCTCAGCTTGGAAATGCGGCTCTCGTAATAGATCGGCACCGTGGCCTTGTCGGCGACGGCACGCTGGATGTCGTAGATGCTGATGTAATCGCCGAAGACCGCTCGCGTGTTCGCGTCCGTCTTTTCAATGGGCGTGCCTGTGAACCCGATGAACGACGCATTCGGCAAGGCATCGCGCAGGTTGCTGGCAAAGCCGTAGGACATCTCGCCGGTCTTCTCATTCACCTTGCCGCCGAATCCATACTGGCTGCGGTGCGCCTCATCCGCGATCACTACAATGTTGCGGCGATCCGACAGCATTTCCATGCGGCCGCCCTGCGCAACATTGCCCTCACCCCCGGCCCCTCTCCCAGAGGGAGAGGGGAGATGCTCTGCGATCTTGCACAACACCGCCTCGGGTTGCGATAGGACCTTGGCGTTCTCGAAACGAAGAACCGTCAGGCCTTGCGATTTCAGGTAGGCGTCACGCTTTCGGTCCAGTTTCTGCCTCTCAGACGTGTTGTGGGATTCACCGTCGCACTCAACGACCAACATGGCTTGGCTGCAGAAGAAGTCGGCAATGTATTCGCCGAATTGATGTTGTCGGCGAAAATTGGCGTCCGCCAATTGCCGATTCCGCAGCAGCGACCACAACAGATCCTCAGCAGTGGTCGGATTCTCCCGCATCTCGCGGGCGCGCTTCACCAAACCCGCGAAATCAAACCCGCCGCGATAGTGCTTCCTCCCCTCGCCCTGTGGCAGAGGGGAAGGGGGGGCGGGTTCAAGCGGCGCGAACTTATGAATCGTGGTGAAAATTACTCCACCGCTCGCCCGATTCAAAAGCTCCCGTAACTGGTTTCGGTCCGCCGCTTGAATGGGCGTCTGGCCGAGGATGTCCGCGCAGCGTTGGAACTGGCCGAAAAGCTGGTCGTCGAGATCGTTGCGGTCGGTCAGCACCACCAGCGTCGGGTTCTGCATCGCCGGATGCCGCACCACGCGCGCGGCGAAGAAGAGCATGGAGAAACTCTTGCCGCTGCCCTGCGTGTGCCAGACCACGCCGGCGCGACGGTCCCCCGGCTTGCCGCCGTGCATCTTGCCGCTCCAATGACGCCCTAACGGCTCCTCATGAACCACGCTGCCGACCTCCGTCATCCCGCTCGCCCGCACCGTTTCCTCCACCGCCGCATTGACCGCGTGGAACTGATGGTAGCCCGCGATGATCTTGTGAAGAGCTCCCGAGTCCGGGTCTTCCTCGAAAACGATGAAATGGTGCAGCAGGTCGAGAAAGCGCTGCCGCTCGAACACGCCCCGGATGAGCGTCTCCAATTCTAAACTCGCCTTTGGCTTCGTTCCCTCACCCCCAGCCCCTCTCCCAGTGGGAGAGGGGGGCAGGAGAGGGCCGGAGTGGGCGGAGAACTCTCTCCCACTGGGAGAGGGTGGCCGACGGCCGGGTGAGGGTGGAGCGGAGCCGTCAGGCTCCCTCCATACTTTGAACCACTCCTGGTTCGCGGTCACGGAGCCCATGCGCGCCTGAAGGCCGTCGCTCACTACCAGCGCTGCGTTGTAATGCAGCAGCGTGGGAATCTCCGCCTTGTAAGTTTGCAGTTGCGCGTAGGCGCTCCAGATCGTCGCGTCCTCATCCGCCGCATTCTTCAGCTCGATCAGGCCCAGCGGCAGGCCGTTGACGAAAACCACTAGATCGGGGCGACGATGCGCCCCGATCCCCTCACCCCCGGCCCCTCTCCCAGAGGGAGAGGGGAGTGCGGCTTCGATCACCGTGAACTGGTTCACTGCCAGCCAATCGTTGGCCTGCACCTCGGAGAAATCTATCAGGCGCACGATGTCCCATCGCCGCTGACCTTCACCCTCCGCCTCGCTCCCCCCTCTCCCACTGGGAGAGGGCTGGGGTGAGGGTTCCGGTTGAATGAATTCAACCGGAATACCATCGCGCAGCGTCCGGTGAAAGGCGCGGTTCGTCTGCACCAGCGAAGGCGTCCCCACCCGCAGCACTTTTCGCAAAGCCTCCTCCCTCGCCTCCTCGGGAATGGCCGGATTCAGCCGCCGGATGGCCTCGCGCAAGCGACCCACCAGCACCACCGTGCCAAACGAATCCCGCTCCGCCGCCGGTTCACCGGGCGCGAGCTGCGGCCCGTGCCCGACCGCATAGCCCAGCTCGCCGAACCATTCGAGGGCGGCGTCTTCGACCATGGATTCGGTGAGGCTCATCGCGATTGGCGGTTTGCGCCTAAATGGCGGAACTGCTGATTTTCAGGGGTTTGAGCGGTGGTGGCCATCGTTTGGCGATTTGCGGCTAAATGAGAATTAGGCCCAGAATGGCACATAGTTACGATACCTCAGCGAGGTCTGTTCCGGATCAGCCAGCTTGATCTTGTCGGCCTCCACAGCATCCCGAATGGCCCGGGACGCGGATTCCGTCTTCTTTTCCGAAAGCCGGAAGCGTTCCCTGAGGCTTTGGTTCGTCATCTTCTCATTCATCACATAGCGCAGGCAGCAATGCTGGTAGGTGGCCCGAATGCGGTCGTTCCGATCCATGTGTTCGAAATCCCTGTGCCCGAATAGCACCACCGAGGTGCGCTTCTCTCCCACGCGGAAGTCGGGTGCGGGCAATTGGAAGGACTCTGCCGCCTGGATAACCTTGTCCACGCCGCTGCCCTTTTCTTCGCAGATGCCGAGACGCCGCATCAGGTCCGCCAGCTGCTCATTCCGGGACTGGTATTCATCAATGAACCGGTCCGGTGAAATGAATGGCTTCCCCGGATTCGAGATTTCCATCCGGTCATTGTAAATCTCCACCATCACCGACATACCCATCTCCGTGAAGTCCTGATGGATCAGCGCATTTGCTACCAGCTCGCGCACCGCAATCTCGGGAAACATCTTCACCTCCCGCCGCAGCGCCTGCTCAATCACCTCATTGGACGGCACCAGCCCGTTAATAAACTCCACCAGTCCCTGAAAGCCGACCGCGTAACCTTTGGTGCCCGGCTTATCCAGCTTCGTCTTCAGCTTGTTCGTGCCTTCATAGACGATCACTCGCGGAGCCTTGCGCGCCAGCCGGTCGAAGCTCTCCAGCTTTTTCGCAAAGAGGATTGCGCCCAGATTTGTGATCGTCCATGCACCGCCAGTGCGCTCGATCAGCCGCTCGCTGGCGAAACGTTCCAGCACCGCCTCCCGCGTGGCGGGGTAAGGCAGAAGCAGTAGGTCAAAGTAGCTCTGCGTGTCGAGTACCTGCACCACCTTCTCGCCATCGCATTCCATCATCGCTGGTTTCAAGGCCCAATCTGGCTCACCCTCAGCCATGATCTTCTTGAGCTGGTCCGGCGTCATCGGCACCAGTTCCTCGCCCGCCCGCATCAGATAGCGGCCCTTGTAATGCACCGGCTGGCCTACGGGACGCGACGGCACATGAAACACCAGCACCCGGCCCGCCGGATGCGCCACCTCGTCAAAGGTCACCTTCAGATGCAGCCGCTCGTAGATGCCTGCGACGGTGCGCTCCGGCTCGTCGAACGCCTTCGTGCCCACCACCCGGCGTGGACCTTGTCCGTTATGCCAAGCAGCATCCGCCCGCCGCCCTCGTTCGCCAGCGCTACGCAGTAATCCACCAGCTCTTCAAAGTGAAAGTTGTTGGCCGCCTCCTTGAACTCCAGGTGTTCATCCTCGGAGCGGACGGTTAGCAGGGCGTCAATCTGTGGAATCGTTGTCGCCATGGTCAGGTGATCATATCAGGTTGAAACGAGAGAATGTCACCATGCAACGCCTCCTCGCACGCCTCCTCGGGAATGGCCGGGTTCAGCCGCCGGATGGCCTCGCGCCTCTCCCTCTCCCCCTGGGAGAGGGCCGGGGTGAGGGTCGGAGCGAAGCGAGATAGATCCCCGCACCACGTCAGCGCCGCGTCTTCGACGAGGGAGTCGTTGAGGCTCACGCACCCGCCTCCTTCTCCAGTTTCAGCAATCGTGCCGACAAATCCGCAGGCGCAACAAAGACCATCTGCTTGCCCTTCTTGCGCCTCTCAAGAACGCCGCGCTCGCCGAGATCGAGCAGGTCGGTCCGCGCGGTTTGATACACCACATTGTGGCTCTTTTGATGGCTGGTGAAGGTGTAGCGTTGGCCCGGATGCTTGAGGGCGTTGCGGATGATTTCCACCTGCCGGTGATTGAACAAATCCAGCGCCCGCATGTGCGATTCGACGTCCTTCAAATCAGCCGTTTTACGCTCGATGTAAGCATGCAGTTCGCGGACTGCCAGGCGGATCACCTGTGTCTGCGCGATGATGAAATACGTTAGATCGTTGTCGTCCGTCTCCGTGTAGAGGAAGGAGCGGCCATACTTCACCGGTGCTTTGCGCAGGATGTTGGAAATCGAGATAAACTCAAAAAGCCAGTAGCCGCTGTGCAGCATGGCCCAGTAGAACAATGCCCGCGCCGTGCGCCCGTTGCCGTCCACGAAAGGATGATCGTAGGCCAGCCAGAAGTGCAGGATGATCGCCCGCACCGCGGGATGCACAAAATGCCCCGGCGTCTCGCCATTTGCGAAAGCGCACATCGCCGCCATCCGTTCCGTGAGTTCCTCCGCGGGCGGCGGGGTGTGATAGACTTCGCCGAAGTCATCGCCCACGACCCGCTTCTCGTCGGCACGGCGAAAGCGACCTGCTGCTGTCGGATCCTCCAGCGTTTTCTCCGTCACCAGTCGGTGAATCTCGAACACCATTTCCGGCGAGAGCGCCGACGCTTTAAGCGCCCGGATGCGCTGCATCGTCGCGTAGTTGTTCAGGATCATTTGCTCGCTGTTGTCGCGCGGCTTTCGGCCCGAGCGGATCATCTCCTTCGCCACCTCGCGCGTCGTCACCGCGCCTTCGAGCTGGCTGGACGTGATCGCTTCCTCGATGAGCGACCTCACCAGATACCTGTCGCGCGTCTGCGGATTGGTAATTGGCTCCGGGATTCCCACGAGCCCGCCCGCCCCGAGATCGATCTGGTGGAGTTCCTCCAATACCGTCTCCGTCACGGCAAACTCAAAGGGCCTCTGTGCCGTGTCCTTGAGCGGGATGGGTTTCAGCGCATCCATCCGGGAAAGCTTTTGCACCATCCACCATTCTCTGTGGTTCACGCCCGGCGGCGGTGAAAGGCGCCGGAGTTTGTCCCAATGCAGGTAGTGCCCTTGCGTCTTTGCCTCCCGTACCAGGGAAAAGAGCTGCATCATCCGTTCGGGCTGCGTCACTTCAGCCATCAGAACGTTCAGTTTCGGCGGTGTTTGCGGGAAACGCATCGGGTTCGTTTCAAGGATCTACTAATTCATTTCAGATTAGTAGAACAGTCTGAATACGCAGCTACCTGCTAAAACGTTTCATTTTAGTAGTTCCTTGGCCGTCCCGCTCAGCAGCTTCGGCAGCGGCGCAGGGGGGGCGAAGACGCAGGAGAGATTGGCCGAGTTCAGCCGCCGGATGGCCTCGTGCCTCTCCCTCTCCCCGAGGGAGAGGGCCGGGGTGAGGGGTTTCGCGAAGCGAAACTGCATTCGAGGGCGGCGTCTTCGACCATGGATTCGTTGAGGTTCATATCTTCCGTGGCTTGGGTTTTTTCGGCTTTGGCCACTTCTTCAACTCCGACGCCGCCTTCTCAAAATCCAAATCCACCGCACGCGGCTGCGAATCAAGCAACGCACGATAGCGCTCGTATTCCAGCTCGGCCTTCATCTTCGCCTGCTCGGCGGAAATCCTCCCCGCGTGATCCAGCAGCTCGTGCTCGGAGAGTTTCAGGAACTCATCCAGCTTCGCGATCCAGTCGCGCATGGTCATGACCTTTCGCTGCAAGGCCCGCAACTCGGCGAATTCGATGTAGGCGGTCACGATCCGGTTCAGCGTTTCGAGTTCCTGACCGTCGAGGTAGTTCTTGGCGATGAACACGTCATCCTTGCGGATGATGCCGCCGGGCCGCGTGGTTTGCAGACCCATGAACGGCTTTCCGGCATCCACCCGCGCATGGATGACCTCCGCCGCCGTCTGCCCGTGCGCCGCCCAGTGCATCTTGTTTTGCACCGTGGCGAAGAACTGCTGCGACATCTCCGTGTTCGGCGTGTAGTCCACACTCGTCGCGTAGATATCCAGAACCTTCTGGTAGAAGCGCCTCTCGGACGAGCGAATGTCACGGATGCGCTCCAGTTGCTCGTCGAAATAATCCTTCTGCCCCTGGCCCGGCGGACTTTTCAGGCGCTCGTCGTCCATGGTGAACCCCTTCACCAGATACTCGTTCAAGCGCCCGATGGCCCACTGGCGGAACTGCGTGCCCCGATGGCTCCGCACGCGGAAACCGACCGCGAGAATGGCGTCGAGGTTGTAGTGCTCGATCTGCCGGGTGATCTGCCGCGCGCCCTCGGTTCGAACTATTCGATAATATCGAATAGTTGCCTCCGGGCGCAGTTCCCCCTCCGCAAAGATGGCCTTCAGGTGGTAATTCACCGTGTTAACGCCGATCTCGAACAGCTCGGCCAGAAGAGCCTGCGTCAACCAAACCGTCTCGTTCTCAAACCGACACTGGATGCGCGTGCGGCCATCCTCCGTCTGGTAGAGGATGATTTCGGAGTTGGGCAACGGTTCGTCGCTCATGGGCTTGGCCTCCTTTCGATTTGAACTGTTGCAGATTTTGCAACGGTTGCCCGCGCCTCCTCGGGAATGGCCGGGTTCACCCGCCGGAGGGCCTCGCGCAAGCGACCCACCTGCACCACTTCGCCAAACGAATCCCGCTCCGCCGCCGGTTCACCGGGTGCGAGATGCGGCCCGTGCCCGACCGCATAACCCAGCTCCCCGAACCATTCGAGGGCGGCGTCTTCGACGATGGATTCGTTGAGGCTCATGGCGCAGGAGGATCAAGTTGCCAGCATTTTTGATAGTTTGGCCCGTCTGACTTCGGCTGCGCCTCGGGAGGGAAAATTTGAATCGTTAGAGGTATCGGAAAATCTGCCCCAATGATCGCCGCTTCGCCGGGCTTCAGGTTTGGGAGGAAGGATGATGCTGAGCGGTCGATTTCTCCGCATGCTCGTTCGACGACTTCACGGTCACGGTCGTTTGTCAGGCGGTGAACGACGAGGGTTCCCATCTGACTCAAGACTCCTTCGGTGATGTCGCGCGGTCGCTGTGTGGTCAGGCAAATGTTCAAGCCAAACTTCCGGCCTTCTTTGGCAATCAGCTCAAACGCATCTAGCCGAGCCACCGCGTCCTCTACGCCAATTTGTCTCCCAATGAAATTGTGAGCCTCATCGACGACAACAACGACTGGCGACGCTGCGAATGCGTCTGCCCGCGCCATGTTCAGAAGGTGCCTCCCGATGACGTTTGCAACGATCTCTCGGGCCTTGAACTCGTAAGCGACGCCGCTCAGACAGATTCGCAGCAGCCTCTTATCGTTGGCAACGAAATCGCCGATTGCCGGCGTAAGTGCGGGGTCAGGAGAATTGAAGACACAGGCAAACGAAGGGGACGTCAGAACCGCACTGATCCGGGACATGAGCGACAGACAGTATGAAACTTCGCCGGAATCACCGCCCCATTTGGTTGTGTCCTTGGAGCCACGAGCGGCTCCAAATCCGTCTGGGTAAACGCACTCTTGCTCGATTTGGGCGATGAGCTTGCTCACGTCGAACTCCTGACGCGGATCATCAAGTTTTGCCGCGACGCCAGCTCGCTGTTCCGCGGCAATCACCGGGGCTTTCGACTGATCAACTTTTTTGATGACTCCGTTAGTTGCGACTTCGGGCGCCAGCTTGGCTAAACGCAGGCTGCGCA
Source organism: Verrucomicrobiota bacterium (assembly GCA_041191265.1). Classification (GTDB taxonomy): domain Bacteria; phylum Verrucomicrobiota; class Verrucomicrobiia; order Chthoniobacterales; family Chthoniobacteraceae; genus JBEEPE01. The sequence continues at coordinate 9,961 of JBEEPE010000210.1, forward strand.
TGGCAGCGCGCATTTTTGGCCCTTGAACTTTCCCTGCGGGCTCGAAGAGAGCGATGAAGTCAGACTCAACGAAGGAAGTCGGGGAAAGTGAATTAGCCAGAGACCCAGTTGCCGTGTTCACTGGACTGCCGAGGTGGCAGTGAGTCACAAATGGCCCAGAGAAGCCTCGATACTCGCCGGTCGCGTCCAGGAGGATGATCTTGGTTTTGTGTTTCAGACATTCCTCGATGATGCGCGCAGTCGTCCAACTCTTGCCGCCTCCGGTCGTCCCAAGGATCGCGCAGTGCCTTCCGAACAATTTCTCGGGTCGAATCGAAACTGCACTTTCAAGAGCAACATCGACGGAGCCTAGCCTCAGCAAGATTTTGCTCTCGGGACTTCCTTCAGGTTCCATTAGGCTCGGAAGGTCTGCGACGAAGTTGTGCGGCGCCGCGTAAACCCGGTCACCTAGGCGAGGGTAAGATTCAACGCCAGCAGTGACGCGCAGTGAATCCATCGCGACCGACCCGAGAAGTTGGATTGTGCCCACAGCGTCGAGGTCCATCACCTTTGAATGGGATGCATCGACAGAGCGCCGTTCCGATTCGGGAAGATGGATTTCAACCACTCGTCCGAGCAACAGATTGATCTGTCCTTCAATCAGCACGAACTCGCCGACCTCGCCCTTCCCGTAACGTCCTCCGAGGAAATGCGCGCCGCTGGGAGACCCTGCGTCATTCAGATTGAAGCGAACCGCCTGGGCGGACACGGATGACAAAACCCCGATGAACAATTCGGGGCGGAGCAATCCTCTTGGAAACTCTTCCTCGATGTGGGATGGGCTGCTCATTTCGTTCCCGTTACGAGTTTGATGTCACGAGTGAGGCGCTGAGCAGGAGTCAGGGACTTGAGGTCAGGAATCATTTCAGCAAAATCCCCGAAGTTGGCGTTAATCAGCCAAACGTCCTCTCCCTGCTTGGTTAAGCTGAAGAGCGTTTTCCAATACTTGTTGTTCTCCTTTCGGCCTGCGGTGAGATCATCGGCTGATGGATTGACGATAATCAAGCGCAGGTGCGGGTTTGTTCGCACCGCTGCGAGGATCGGCTCAGACAAGTGGTCGTCATTGAATCCGAAGCCCGTAACAATGAGACAGGTGTTGGGCTCGCGCAGGACTGAGAAATACTGTGACACCAACTCAAGATGCGGCTGAACGTAGGATTGCTGATACTTTCCCTTTGCTGGGTAAATCAGGCAGGCTGAATCCGGTTCCGGTTTCGGTTCCACCTCAATTTCATTTTCCGCCTTGCGGGACCAGTTGACCGACCCGTGGAGCTTGTAGATGTGGAAAACGCCTTCCAGTGGTGTCCCGACTTCGTCGCCCGTGGTTGGTCTGCGGACAATGTCATACAGGAAAAAGCGTGGATCGAATTGGCGGGGCTGCGTAAACGAAAACCCGTCGAGCACGACAAGGCCTTGCCGCCCTGCCGCAGTTTCAAAACAAAGATCGTAGTTCGTCGTGAAAAGTTTCAGTCGGGAGTCACGGACGCGACGGCGGGAAAGCCGGTGAAGAAAGGTGCGATGAGCGGCAAGTTGGTTTGAATCCGTTGGGTCGACAAACTCAGAGCACTTCTCTAAGATCACCCTCTTCGAGGCCGTAATGAAGTCGGTTACGTCTTTGCTGGTTTTAACTTGCAGGTAGGCTTCGCAGCGGGACAGGAGCGCTTCGATGTTTTCCTTCTCAGCAGCGAGGTCGTAATCGATTTCCTTGATTACTTTGGCCGCAAGTTCAGAAACTTCACGTGGATCGAAAAGTTCACCGGGATTCGAATGCACACAGTAGTCCCACAAATCCCACATCGAAGGCCCTTTGGTGACTGGGCCGAGAGACGTTCCGCTACCTGCGAGAACAACGACGTGCTGCATTTGAAGAGACGAAAGCAGGAAGTTCTTCAGTTCCTCTTTGGCAGCCTTAGCCGCAGCCAAGATTCTTTGCTCCTCGGCTGGGTCAGTGCCCGCCGGGACATCCGGCTTCAACTCCTTCCATTCCGCAGCGTCGGGTCCAAAAAACATCGGCTTACCTGAGGTTGAAACCGCAGCGGGCGCGGCAGGCGGTGGCGGCGGCGGAGCGGGTGCGGCTGGTTTGCTCATAGATTTGTCTCAGTTAATGCTCAACTCCCCGCTCAGCAGCTTCGGCAGCAGCGTGTCGCGCAGGGTGGCGCTGAGAGGGGGCTGATGGTGTTTGCTCATTCTTTGGCCTCGGCCTCCTGGAGGGCTTTGAGGGTTTTGCCGTCTTTCGTCTTCCAGTCCACGCGACCATTTGCGGCGCGTCCCTGCACGACTCCCGCCGCAGTGGAGGGTGACGGGAAAACATAATCTTGGGCGAAAGCGTAACCATCCCCCGAAGGCTTCAAGACCCCGTTGGAAACCAAAGCGGCACGAAGCTCTTTCAGGTAGGCGTGACAGGACGGAACTTCGCCTTTGACTGCGCCGCTCCCGGTCCGGACGACGAAACCTTCGTGCGTCTCCATTCCTTGGGCTTTGATGCCTTTGGAGGTGATGAAGAGCAGCTTGGCACTCTTCTGGATCGGCGCGGCAGCGGTGAACACGCTGAGACCAAGCACCGGAAAGCAGAGCATCATCTCCGAAAGGAAACCGTCGGCATCCGCTGCATCAGCTTCCGAGAGAGATGGCAAAGCGGGCACGTTCCCATTGTCCAAAACGCACCGCTTGGCTTGCGCGGCCAAGGTGATCAAGCGGGATTCGATATACTGCACATGAGCCTTGTTCAGGTTCTCGTCTTTGCTCGTAAAGGCGGCGCAGCTCGTCCAAAAGTCCTTCTTGGCTGCATGTTGTTCGAGGCGCGGTTTGATCGGATCGCCCTCGCCGACATAGACGCGCGGCAACCCCGACTCTTCGGGCGGTCCAACAAGCACATAGACGCCGGTGCGCGTGAGTTCACGGCGGCTCTTCGCTTCGCCCATCAAAGCCCGGGGGATGACAATCCCCGCGCCGCTCCAGTTTGATTTCTCGATGGTGCGGAGACCGTCAGGATCACCGCCGGGAAGAAAAATCTTGATCGAGTAGGGCTTATTCATCGGGCAGACAGCCTCCCGGTTGTTTGTTCGACGCTCAGCTCCCCGCTCAGCAGCTTCGGCAGCAGCGTGTCGCGCAGGGTGGCGAGGGTGCGGGATTGGTGGTCGTTGTCGGCCATCTTGAGGTGAATCCCGCTGACGGTCGTATCGAAGACTTTCAGCAAGGCAGGAGGCGGAACGACCATCTTCAACTGCCGTATATAAGTCACGGGCTGGGAGATGGACGGCACGCCAGTGGATGACGTGTTGGCGAGGAGGCGGTGCTGGCCTTCCGGCGTCTTGAAATACGAGGTGATGTAGAAAGGTGAGACCAAGGCGCGATTGCAGCGCATGTAGAATTGCCGCTGGGAGACGATGTAGCGCTCGTAGCGCGATGCTTCCGGGATGTAGGCGACTTGGCCGATGCTGCCAGCGTGGGTGAAGATGACATCGCCGCGTCGCACGTTGGAGCGCTTGAGTCGGTCGGCATGTTCGACGGACACGAAGTTAAATTCCGAGTCATCGAGCAGAGTGCCGCGTAGATGCTGGCCGCTGACAACTGGAATGCCCTCGGGCACGAAGGTGGAGACTTTGATATCGGAGCCGAACGGTCCCATGGCGACTCGTTCAGCGAGTTCATCAATGGTCTTAACCTGCCAACCGTGCGGGATGTGGCCCAGTTCTGTTTCATCGAACGAGGCGGGAAAAATGGCGGCGGTGGCGGGGTCTAGCGCGAAGCGCCCCTCATCCCCGGCCCTTCTCCCAGTGGGATAAGGGTGGCCGGAAGGCCGGGTTGAGGGTTGATTTTGATCCATGTTCGAACGAACGGGATCAAAATCAACAAACCAGCTCTTGAACAGCGCCCGCGCCATCGCCTCCAGCGTCGCGTTCATGCGCCGGTTCACCTCGATCTTGTCGTCCAGCGCCCCAAGGACCGCCGCAATGGCTTTTTGCTCGGCGAGGGGCGGGAGTGGGACCTTGACCGTTTTGAGGTCACGCAGGTTGATGACTTGTTGAACCGAACCGAGCGACTGCGCTCCCAGTGCTGTTTGCCCGTCGCGAGACTGAAGGAAATAACTGACAAATCTGGTATCAATTCCGGGCTTTAGGCGGACCAAGCCGACTTGGCGGGCAATGTTTGCTCCTGCCAAAGTTGGCGGAGCGATGGCGATTTGTCCCGGATTACCGACGAGCGAAACCAAGATTTCTCCGCCACGGAGTAACGTGCGGCGGTATTGCTGAGACACGTCGCGACCAATCGTGCGGAGTTGCTCCATCAGCACTCGCCCACCAGCGATGTCGCCGCCACGCACAAACGGCACCTCGCCTTCTTCACCGGGCTTTACGACACCGTAAGTGATTGGCGTCTCTCTCTCGGTGAGGTCATCGAGCGGGATTGCGTCCCACGCTGTCGCTTCACCCGCCATAACCCAGCCCCCTCAGGTTTGCTTTAATGGCATCCTCCAGTTTTGCGGACTCGGCGAACTGGGCGTGCAGTTCGGCGACGAGGCGCGGCATCTTTTCCTCGAAGGGGTCGCCGTCGTCTTCGACTTCCTCGGCGCCGACGTAGCGGCCGGGCGTTAAAACCCAGCTATGACCGGCGATGTCTTCTGTGGTGGCGGACTTACAGAAGCCGGCGACGTCTTCGTATTTCGCCGCAGGCGACTTGGGTGCAGGCACTGCCTGCCGCCAGAGGTGATAGGTGGAGGTGATCTTCTCCAAGTCGGCGTCGGTCAGCTCGCGGTGGACTCGGTCGATGAGGGTGCCGAGTTTGCGGGCGTCGATGAAGAGCGTTTGCTGGCGGCGGTCGCGGAAGCCGCGTTTCGTGTCGGCAGCTTTGTTTTTCGCGAGGAACCAGAGGCAGACGGGAATCTGCGTGCTGTAGAAGAGCTGGCCGGGGAGGGCGACCATGCAGTCCACGAGATCGGCCTCGATGAGCTTTTGCCGGATGTCGCCTTCGCCGGACTGGTTGGAGGACATGCTGCCATTGGCGAGGACGAAGCCGGCCATGCCCTGCGGGGCGAGGTGGTGGATGAAGTGCTGAACCCAGGCGAAGTTGGCGTTGCCCTTGGGCGGGACGCCGAACTGCCAGCGCACGTCGTCGTCCTTGCGGAACCAGTCGGAGTCGTTGAAGGGCGGGTTGGCGAGGACGTAGTCGGCGCGGA
>JBEEPE010000211.1:0-8306 GCA_041191265.1 Verrucomicrobiota bacterium
CTCGGGATCTATCTCTCGAGGAGGGCCCCTCCGTCTACCCGTGGAAACGTGATGGCATGGGGACTGCTCGCCCATAAACTATGAACGTCGGTATCTACAAAGGCGCTGCTGCCATGAACTCGTTGGAGCGTTGGCAGGCGGCTATTTCGCAGAATCTTGCGAGTGCCAACATCACCGGATACCGGAAGAATGAAATGTCCTTCAGTGGTGTGATGGGAGAGTTGACGAAGGTGAGTGATCCCTCAGCTTCGGGTGCGGGCAAAAAGTCTCCTTTGGAGGTGAGAGGGGTGATGCCCAGTGTGGAGAACCGGATGAACTTTCAACCTGGGCAGTATATTTCCACGGGAAACGAGTTTCATTTTGCCATTGAGGGGCCTGGTTTTTTCAGGGTTCGCAGGCAGGACGGTACCTTTGGATTCACTCGGAACGGGAGTTTTCGGATGAATGAGGACCGCGTCTTGGTGACGGAACAGGGCTTTGAGGTGCAGGGGGACAACGGTCCGGTTCAGTTTCTGCAACAGGGCGGAACGTTGTCGATTAATGCAGATGGCATGATTGTTCAGGGGCAGCAGCAGATTTCTCGGTTGGGTGTGGTAGACTTCGCTGATCCGAGTGTGCTTCGGAGGGGGGGGGATGGTTTGTTAGTTTCGGATGGTCCTCAGGGTGCGGCCATTGAGCGTCCGCGGGTGGTGCACCGAGCGCTGGAGGGCAGCAATGTGCAGCCAGTGAAGGAGATGATTAACTTGGTAACCGTTGGTCGTGCGTACGAGATGGCCCAGAAGGTGATTCAGGCTCACGACGAAGTAGCTAACAAGGCGGTGCAGGTGCTCGGAGCGCCGACGTCCTAAGGAAGTGGGGAAGCTGGATTTTTTTATTATTTCTTATGATTCAATCACTATACGCAGGTGCGACGGGGATGGAGTCGCAACAGTCGAACTTAAACGTGATTTCAAACAACCTGGCGAACGCAAACACGACTGCGTTCAAAAGGAGTAAGGCCGAGTTTCAGGATTTGTTGTATCAAAGGCCTCGTCAGGCGGGTGCGGATGCGGGAGCGGGCAACGTGTTGCCGACGGGCGTTGAGTTGGGCAATGGGAGTCGCATGGTCGCTACGGCTAAGATTTTCACTCAGGGGCAGCTGAAGCAAACGGGCGAAAAGTTTGACATTGCGATACAGGGGGACGGCTTTTTGCAGATCCAGAAGGTGGACGGAACGTTTGCGTACACGCGCGACGGAAATCTTAAAATCGATCAACAGGGGCGTTTTACGACGAGTGATGGGTTGGTGATTCAGAGTGGATTTCAGCCGATTCCTCCTGGGACGACGGAGGTGTCGATTGCCCCCACGGGAGAGGTCACGGCACGCGGTCCGAATGGCGTTGTCCAGTTTCAGGCGCAGTTGGCTCGATTTCCGAACCCGAGTGGATTGCGTGCGGTGGGCGGGAACTTGTACGAAGACACCATTGCGAGTGGTCCTTTCGAGTTGGGGCGTCCGGGCTTGCAGGGCTTTGGAACCATGATTCAAGGGTACTTGGAGACCTCGAATGTCAACATCGTCGAGGAGATGGTGAACATGATTCAGGCTCAGCGCGCTTACGAACTCAACTCGAAGTCGATTACGACTTCCGACGAGATGCTTGGTCAGGTTGCGCAGCTCAAGCGTTAACCCTTGAGCGGTAGGTGAGGCTGAGATAGCCGTCAGGTTTGTGCGCTCGGCGTTTGTCTTCTACGGAGGTGATTCTTTGAATCGCCGCTTGGAGGGTGTCAACTTGGAGCGGTCTTTCGGGGGGCGGGTTGGGATGCTTTGGGATGCTGTTAGTCACCAAGATTTCGGGATGTGTTTACTTAGGCTCAGATTTCTGGCGGGCATGCTGATTTTCGGACTCGGGGTATCTGGGTTCGGCGAGGACACCTTTTCGAAACTGCTCGTTCCGGTGAAGCCTCCCTCTGAGCGGGTGGGTGAGTTAAAGAAGGGTGCCGATTCCTCTTCGCTCGATCGGGTTGTTCCGAAGGGCGCGGTTGCTGGTGAGGATGTGGCGAAGAGGGCGAGAGAGTTGTTGGGGTTGGGGAAGATGGTGGAGAAAGCGCCGACAACGGGAAATTCAGAGGAGTTGTCGAGCGCCCCTGGGCGAACGGTGCCAAGGGCAGATGGCCCGATGGTGTTGACGGGCGATTTGCTGGAGTTGGCGATTGCAAAAGACCTCGGGGTGAGGATGGGGGTGCGTGAGGGAGAGGTTAGAGTTAAGGTGATTAAGGAGTGGGTTCCGTTGAACATTCCCTCTGGCGCGCACTTTGTGGAGGCGTTCAATCTTCAGGGGGGCGGGTTAACGACGATGATGGCGTTTTACATTCGAGTGATTAGTGGGGGATTGGTGATGGGGGAGTGGCCGATTCAGGCTCGGGTTGAGCTTTTTCAGGATGTCTGGGTTGCGCAGCAGCGGATGGAGCGCGGACAGGTGGTAGATGATGATGCTGTGGAATCGAAACGGATTGATGTTCTCAAGGAGAGAACGGTTCCGTTGCCAGCGAGTTTCGAACTTTCTGGGTACGAGTTGGCGATGCCGATTCCGGCTGGGAAAGTTCTCACTCGCAGGGATATCGTGGAAAAAGAGTTGGTGAAAAAGGGGCAGATGGTGGACGTGTTAGTCTCGCAGGGTTCGCTGAGCCTGCGAATGAAGGCGATGGCGCTGGAGGGCGGGGCAGTGGGAATCACGGTAAAGTTGAGAAATCTGGACAGCCGAAAAGACTTTTTTGGAGAAGTGATTGGTGAGGGACAGGTATCGGTGAAGTTGTTCTGACTTTCACATCTGTTCGGCATTGAAATGGCTTTCCAACTGGTATGAGACAGAATCAAACATCACGACGCACAGCGGGGTGCCCGGGTTTTGCGGGGATTCTCGGAGTCTTATTGTTCGTGGCGGGCGGAATGACAGAAGTTGGGGTGATGGCGGGCTCTCTCTGGCGGGAGCCGCTTACGGACGAAAAGGGGATGTTCGCTGATCGGCGCGCTCGTCGACTTGGGGACATTGTGACGATTATTGTCGATGAGACGACGGTTCAGGAAAATCTGTTGAACCTCCAAACTGAGCGTAAGACGGTTGAGAATGGTTTTCTTTCGAACTTGGTGCGGGGGTTGGTGACTGGAGTGGCTCGAGACGCGACGGGCGCCAATACGAGTATTAAGGATGGGAAGAGTCTTGCGCAGCGGTTTGGTTTGGGGAGTAGCGCGCAGACCAATGCGATGTTGTCGGGTGGATTTGCTCCGAACCAGGACACGAGCAACCGGAATAATCAGATTTTGCAGCAGAATCGTCAGGTTTTGCAGTCTCGGATGGCAGTTCAGGTGATTGACGTTTTGCCGAATGGGAACTTGGTGATTGAGGGCTTGAAGCAGATTTCTTTTGCGCAGGAGAAGCAGTTTGCTTCTGTGCGTGGAATCATTCGTCCTTTCGACATCACCTTCCAGAACACGATCAAGACCGATCAAGTAGCTGATGTTCGGGTTGATGTGCTGGCTGAGGGTCAGCTTTCGGATGCGCAGAAGCGTGGGTGGTTGAGTCGATTGGATGATAAGGTCCGGCCGTATTGAGTATCTTGATGCCGGGAGAGTTGATGAGTGAGTAACGTAACGAAGTATGAAACGAGTTTTTGCTCTGTTGGTTGCTTTGGTGTTTGGGATGTCCTTGGCGCCTCGTGCGGAGGCTGCGCGGGTCAAGGACATCACGTTGGTTAACGGGGGAAGGGACAACCAGTTGGTTGGATACGGGTTGGTGGTTGGCCTTGCGAACCGCGGCGACTCCAAGTTGGCGTTCACGGTTCAAACGATTGCCAACGCCTTGCAAAAGTTTGGCGTAGTGATTCCTCCGCAGGTCATCAAATCGGATAACGTCGCAGCGGTGATGGTCACGGCTGATATCCCGGCTTTTTCGCGCGTGGGGACGCGTTTAGACGTTACCGTGGCGTCGATCGGGGATGCGAAGACCATTTCGGGCGGGGTTCTACTTCAGACGCCGCTCGTTGGGGCTGACGACACGGTGTATGCAGTGGCTCAGGGTGCTGTTGCGATTGGGGGATTTATTGGAGGGGAAGGTGGTCCCGGGGGGGCGACGGTTCAGAAAAACCATCCGACCACGGGGATGATCACTGGCGGCGCTCTGGTGGAGCGTGAGATTCCGTCGACGTTCGTGCGAGACCGTTCGGTTGAGCTGATTTTGTTGAATCCCGACTTCGCTTCGGCGGCGCGGATGGCCCAATCGATTAACCAAATCTTTCCTCAGAGCGCTTTGGCGAAAGATTCGGCGACGGTGAACGTGTGTGTTCCCGAGGATTATGTGGGATACGAGGTGAACTTCATCGCGTCGTTGGGGGCGATCGAGGTGGAACCGGATGTGCCCGCGCGGGTAGTGATTAACGAGCGCACTGGGACGATTATCGCAACGTCGAACGTTCGGGTGTCAACATTGGCGATTAGCCATGGTTCTTTGACGATTACGGTTGCGAGCACGCAGGCGGTGAGTCAGCCGGGATTGGGGGCAAGGGCTGGTCAGACCGCGGTGACACGTTCGACGAATGCGACGGCCAACGAGGCGAAGGCTAGTTTTGGGGTGATTGCGGGGCCGGAAGATTCGGCGGTGAAGCCGACGATTCAGGATGTGGCAAATGCCCTGAACGCCTTGGGCTTGACGACTCGTGACATGATGGCGATTTTTCAGACGATGAAACGGGCGGGGGCTTTGCAAGCAGAGTTGATTCTAAACTAAGTTTTAACCTTAGAGACTCGTCGCATATGGAAATCAAACCGGTTGGACACCTTGGTTCGGGGATGGGCATTGAGGCTCAGGTTGCGATAGGTGGCTTGAAGAGTGTGGACGGTAAGGTTTCGTCGGGTGAGGCCGCGCGCCAGTTTGAGGCGATTCTCTTGAGACAGCTCCTAGATGAGTCATTGGGGAAAGTTTTTAATAAAGGTGCTGGCGGTCATGTGTACGGGTACATGATCACGGATGCGTTGGCGGATGGAATCTCGAAGGGCGGGGGTCTAGGATTGGCGCGGGTAATCGAGAGCCAGTTGACCGATCGTCGTTCGATTGGGCCGCGCGTCGATCCGCGTTCGGGTGTTAAGTTGTCAGCGGTCGAGGTTGAGGCGGCGGTCGGTGCGTTCAAGCGCTCCAAGGTGGCCGGCGAAGTTCACTCGAGTGAAGGTGGGGCGGACGCTGCGGCCGAGTGAGTGCGGTTTGTTGCGGGTCAGATTTTGCCAGAACAGGATCATGGCCAATCCTCGTTCTAAATCGGATGGGCGTGTCGGCAACGGTCGTGGTGCGGTGTCTCCGCTCATGATTCTGCTCCGAGAGTTGCTGAACGCCATGAGTGCTGAGCTGGTCGAGCTGAAGGCGTTGGTTTCTGCTTTTATTGAACAGCAAGATGCGATTGTTCACCGTAAGCCAGCACTTGTCGTTTCGTCTGTTCAAGAAGTTGAGAAGCGTGTTGGCGGATTGCGCCAAGCAAGGGTTCGAAGGGATGACGTGTTGGAACGGGTCTCCCGTGGATTGAAGGCTCCACCTGAGACTCCAATTTCGGTGCTGGTGCGCGCTTTTCCGGCGGCCGTGCGTCCAGAGGTGGGGCGGCTAATTGATGAAAATGTGAGGCTTGGACGAGAGGTTCGGCGGAAGGCGAGTCAGAATCAGGTGCTGCTGGCGCGATCGATTGAGGTCATCCAAGAAATTCTTCGTGCGGTTGAGCCCACGTCGGTGAGTCGGATTTACGGCGAGAACGGTCGGATGAGCCATGGTCAACCGATTCGGGGGACTCATTTGGACGGCAAGTTGTGAGATGTCGGGGCGATGTTTTTCACTGCATTGGCCTTCTGATTGCTTTACTCTTGGTTATCGGTCGCCGGACTGACTCTCAATCCATGGAAGGATAAATATGCCAGGACTTTTCGGAAATCTCTCGCTCGCCTCGAAAGCTTTAATGGCTCACCAAGCTGCCATTCAGGTGACGAGTCGGAACATTGCGAATGTGAACAATCCTGAGCATGCGCGTCAGCGTGTGATTATGGGGGACCGCGCGTTTGTCCCGACATCGCAGGGGCCTGAGGGAACGGGAGTTGAGGTTTTGACGGTCGAGCAGATGAGGGATGCCTTCCTCGACAAGCAGGTTGTTCGGCAGATTGCGGACGAGGCATCGTTGCAGGCCCAGTCGGATGCGCTCACGAACGCTGAGTTGGCGATGGGGGACCGGATTGATCGATCGACGGATCCTGCATCCGTTCAGGATGTGACCAAGTCGACGAGCGGCATTGGTGCGGCGTTGGACGAGTTTTTTAACGCATTTGATGCGCTGGCGGTTTCGCCAAGAGACATCCCAGCGCGAAATGTTGCGCTCCAGAAGGCGCAGATTCTCGCTGACCGCATTAACAACGCGGATTCACGGTTGGCGACGGTCCAGTCAGATTTGGCGACGCAAGTTGAAGCAGACCTCAACAAGGCGAACGTCCTTCTGAGCGACATCGCTCGATTGAACTCGGAGATTGCGGATGCGAACATTCGCGAGTCGGGATCAGCCTCTGATTTAATCGATCGTCGTCAGGGAAAGTTGGAAGCGCTCTCTGGGATTTTAAAGATTGAGACTGCGCTAATTCCTAACGGGTATGGTCAGATTGAGGTGCGGATTGGTGGCCTTAACTTCGTTGATTACGGTCAGAAGCTTGGTGATTTGAGGTACGACGCCGTGAATCAAGTTGTGACGAGTACGCAAGACTTGTCACAAACTCTTGCGACGGGCGGCGGCTCAGTTGACGGGAGGTTGGTTGCCATGAAGGGGGCGATTCAAGAGGCGAGAACACGGGTGCAGTTGATTGCTGCGAGCTTGGCGACTGAGGTGAATGGAGTGTATGACTCTGCGGGCATCCCTGCGGAGGAGTTTTTCTCGACGAATGGTCTGGCAGCGGGTCAGTTGATTGCGCTGAACTCTGGTATTGATTCGAGCAGACTGAAGACGTCGTCCCAGTCCCTCGCTGGAGGTAACGACTATTTGACGGGGATCGCGGGTTTGCGGACCTCGACGGTTGGTGGACTGGGAAACTTGACTCTGGGCGATTACACGCGAAACACGGTTGGACAGATTGGACAGGTGCTTCAAGGGGTGAACACGCGATTGGAGGAGTCTACTGTCATTAAAACCGCATTAACGACGCAACGTGACGCAGTAAGTAGCGTGTCGCTGGATGAGGAGACGGCGGACTTGATGAAGTTCCAGCGTGCGTATCAGGCGAATGCGCGTGTGATTTCCGTGGTGGACGAGTTGCTCGACACTTTAATTAACCGAATGGTTCGCTGAGTGAGTTTTAACTGTTTGCGCGCATGAGAATTCCGAATGTTACGATTTCTACGGGTGTCATTCAGCGGCTGAATCGACTGAAGCTCAGGCAGAATGTTTTGAATGACGAGATTGCTACGGGGCAAAAGATTTCGAGTGCGAGTGATGACCCTCAGGCGGCGGTGCGCGTGATGCGGTTGCGATCTGAGAAGATGGCACTCCAGCAGTACTCGCAAAACGTGGATAAACTCACGGGTCTTGCTCAAGCCAGTTTTGCTTCACTCAATCGTCTGAAGACCCTCTCCGATCGTTCGGGTGAACTGGCTGCGTCGGCGAGTGGAATAGCCTCTGAGGCGGAGCGAAAAGCTTACGCGACGGAGTTGAACGAGATGATTAAGTCGGCGATTGAGCAAGTGAACACGAAGTTCAACGGCGACTACATTTTCAGTGGCCAGAAGACCGATGCATCGAGCTTTACTGCGGCGGGGACGGCAGCGAAGCCGAGCACGGTGACGTTCGACAACACGGGTGGCGACACGACGAAGGTGCGGGTTTCCGACACACTGGAAATTTCGGCGGGAACCTCGGAAACGGAGAATGGTCAACTGGCTACGTTCATCAATAACCTGATTGCATTACGGGATGCGATGGAGAGTAACAGTTCCTCGGGAATTGCTTCGGCGAGAACCGCTCTCATCAGCTCCGAGGACGATATTGTGAATGCGATTTCGCAGAACGGTGCGGTTCAAACGCGGCTCGAGGCGCTGAAACAGCAGAATGACTCCCGATTCGGGGATGTAGAGCAACTAGTCTCGCGGGAAGTGGACGCGGACCTTGCTCAATCGATGGTGAAGCTTTCGCAGACTCAGACCGCCTACCAAGCGGCGGTTCAGTCTGGTGCCCAGATCATGAAGCTCTCGCTTCTTGACTACGTTTAGTTCGGTGTTTGACGAGGGGTCGAGCGGGGGGGGGGCGGGCGGGGCGCTCGATTG
>JBEEPE010000212.1:0-3448 GCA_041191265.1 Verrucomicrobiota bacterium
TCCACCGACACATCCGGGAGCTCCGACAACACCTTCTTCACCGTCGTCGCCAAACTAATCCCAATCATCACCATCATGATGATCAACACCCCCACCACGTTCGTCATGGTGTCCATCAACGCGGCGAACGGTAACTCCTCGTCATGCGATTTAGCGCGGCGTGCCATGGCTTTTAGGTCAGTTCGTTACTGCGGTTTCGGCGGATTCGGAGCCGGAGCGGGGGGAACCGGAGCACCCGGAGCCGCTGCTGCGGGGGGAGGAGTCCCCGGTGCCGGCGCTGCCCCCGGTGCCGGCGCGCCTGGAGGCTTCGCCGACTTGCCGTCATACGGGACGGCCCCTTCCGGCGCTTTTTTCGGAACCGTTCCCGAAAGTTTCCCGAAGAGTTTCATGTCCAAGTCACCCGATCCCGGTACCGGCAACTTTCCAATCTGTTCAACCTTGTACCCGTGCTTTGACTGCGCCCAACCGGCACCCAAGTTGTAGGAACGCATTCCATCCCCGCGAACCAAGAATATCACCTTGCTCTGCGGCACGTTCTTCACGTTGTCCAAGAACGCGTTGAAGGTCTCGTCGTTCACAATCACCTCCGGAATTGCGGCAACCGAGTACCGCTCATTCTCATTCCAAAAAAACACAAGATTCTCACCACGCGCGTCGACGAAGAACACCTGGGTTCCCGCCCCCAAACCAGACCCCCCGGGATTCACCACAACCTTCGGATCCTTGTTCTCCGGCGGCTTCAACTTATCAATCGCCGCCAGCAACTCCTCCACCCGCTTCTTCAGATTGGGCTCTTCTGACGTAAAACCCTGAATCTCCTGCTTCAACGCCTCGATTTTCTTGTTTAGGTCCTCAGAACTCTTCTTGTTCTTCTCCTTTTTCTCGGAGGACATCGTCAACAACTCCTTCAAATCCTCCGTTTTCTTGTCCTTGTCTTTCTTGTCCTCCTCGAGCTTTTTGAGTTCCTCCAAAATCTGCTCCAACCCCGCGAACTTCTTCTCATTCTCGTCTTTCTTCTTGAGCAGTTTTTGGTGTTCAACCGCCCGCTCCACCTCCTCGACCGGACGCCCCTTCACGCGCTGCATCTGGGCCACCATCAACACCACGATGATCAGCACCAAAATCCCAATGAGAGAACACAAGATGTCCAAGAAGGGGATGAGCATCACCTCCTCGCTGCCGTGTTTTTGGCGCTTTGCCATGGGATTCTATCGGGTTGCCGACAAACGCCTCCGCGACACTCGCCGCTGAGGCAAACGTTTTACCGCCCGAACCAACCCTTCTTCTTCGCCTCCTCCAAGGGCACCTGCTGAATCACCACTTGCTGTTGACCCAGTTGCGACAAAACCGCGTTCAGGCTGCGAATCCCTGCGTCCAACCCCGCCACCGATTGCTGGGTCGACTGCACAACCCCCATCAGCGAAGCCTGCACGTTCGCCGCCACCGCTCCAATCTGCTCGGAGAACTGAGCCATGGCTTGCTGCTGCGCACCCTGCAACGCCTGCTGGTACTGCTGCGTCACGGACTGCAACCCGCCAATGTACTGACCAAACCCCGCCACCGCTCGCTCTGTCGCCTGCGCCGAGGCCGCAATCGAAGTCTCCATGCTCTGCGCCACCACCCCAACCCGCTGCGCTGTTTGCGAAACCACCGCGTTCTCCACCGCTGATACCAACCCCGCAACACGATCCGACAACTGGCGCACCACCGCCTCCTGCGCCGCCTGCAAGCCCTGCTGGTACTCGCGAGAAGAGGCTTCCATCTTCGAAACGTATTCCCCAAACCCAGAGACAGCGCGCTGCGTCGCTTGAGCCGATGAACTCACAGACCCCTCCAAGGCCGAGGCTAATGCCGTCAACTTCTGGCTGAACTGCCCCATCACCGCCCCCTCCACACCCGATGCAATTCCCCCCATCTTCTCCACCAACTGTTTCGCCAACTGTTCCTGCGAACTCTGCAACCCAGCTTGATACTGCTTCGAGGCCGCCTCCATCGTGGCCACGTACTGACCAAAACTCGAAACCGCACGCTCCGTCGCTTGACCCGACGCCGCCACCGAACCTTCCAGCTTCGTCGCGAGCCCGGACATCTTTTCGTTGAAATGCTTCATCACCGAGCTTTCCACGCCCGAGACCAAGCCCCCAAGTTGTTCGCCCAACTTGGCAGCCATCCGCTCCTGAGACGCCTGTAAACCCGCCTGATACTCAGACGTCGAAGACTCCATCTTGCGAATATACTCGCCAAACCCAGAGACAGCGCGCTCGGTCGCTTCCGCGGAACTCTTCAACGAACCTTCCATTCCCGCAGCCATGGCCGAAATCCGTTCCGTGAACTTCGAAACCACCACGTTCTCCACGGATGCCGTCAATGCCGTCATCTTTTCCGCCAAAGCCTGAACCGCCTTCTCCTGCGAAACCTTCAGCGCCTCCTCATGCTCACGCGTCGCCGCCTCCATTTTCCCAACCAAGTCCCCAAAGCTCGCAACCGACTTTGCCGTCGCCTGAGCAGCCGAGGAAATCAAACCGTCAATCCCACTCGACAACGCCTCCACCTTGTCAGCCAAACGTTTCGCCGCCTCGTTTTGCGAACGCACCACGTTCTCGTACGCCTCGCGGGAAAGATCCTCCGACTTCGCCAAATTCTTGCCGAACGCGTCAAAGGCCTCCACGTGCCGGTCCCGCAACATGTCCAAATGCTGAACCGCTTGGGCGTCCAAAGACGTGAATCGGGACCCAATCGCCTCAACCGCCGCCTGCTGATAACGATCGTTCGAACTCTCCAAATGCGTCGCGTACTCGAGCATCCGTCCCGACAACTCGTTCAAATTCGTGAGAAAATCGTGCTGCGCGGCCGTCACCCCCTGAACCACCGCGTCCGCCATGGCGCTGACATCCGAGAACCCGATTTCCTTCTTAACCTTCGTCCCGCCATCGTTCAACCGAGGCAGCAGCACTTCGTTACAGAACGCATCGATGTCATTCAGCGTCTCTTCCTCGTGCTTGTTCAACGAGTTCAACGGGAAGTTCATCACCACCGCAAAAACCAACCCCAACAAAGTCGCATCGAACGCCGTACCGAGACCGCCCGTCACCGCCCCAATCGTCTCCATCATCTTGCTCACGTCCTCCACCCCATCGAACTTCATCCCTTCAATGGCGTGCGACAGCCCGATAACGGTCCCGATGAACCCCAGCAACGGAATCGCCCACAAAAACGCCTTTACCACGATGTAACTTCCCATGATCCGGGAGCCATCAATGCCCGACTGACTCGCCATCAGCGTCCCCACATCGGCCACATTCTGACGGGTCTCAAAGAACTCCAGCGCCTTCCGAATCCGGTTCACCATCAAGCTATCCCGCAAGTGCTCCGGCAACGCGTACACGTGGTCGATGAACTTCCCAATGTTGTTCACGTCGATTTCGTCCCCCAATCCGCGCGGTAACAC
>JBEEPE010000213.1:0-9819 GCA_041191265.1 Verrucomicrobiota bacterium
CGAAATTCCACCGCCGTTGCCATCATCATTTCATCCGCAGCAGTAATTCCCAAGAAGCCGAGAGCATCTGCGAAGTCTTGAACACTCGATGCGGCTGCCTCTTCGATCTGCTCTTTCAATCCCGTCGCACCGCCGCCTCCGATGTTCCACGGGTGCTGGTGAAACTTCGTTCGCACCGAGTCCGTGGAACTCACCCATTCGCTCTGGCTGTTCCCTTGATCTACCTGCCGGAGAATGGCCTGCCAAACCACACCCTCTGAGGGGTCTTCCGGCGTGCTCGGTTCACCGCGGATCCCCAGCACCGTGCGGATGCTTGCCGCCACGGGCCGCTGGTTTTTACCCAAGAGAATCACCGTGGGTGTGCCGTGTCCCGGGATGTAGGCACCCGAGGTGTCGATCACATGGGTGAGATCCCAGCGGGGAATGTATTCCTGAATCAGCTTTTTCCCGAACTCCCGCTTCATGAAGGAATTGGCGGTGATCTGTCCCACGAACCCGGCGGGTCGCGCCTCGCCATCCCCCTTGAGCGCGAGATCAAAAAACCGTTCCATGAAGGGCACGGAAAGGGCGTACTTTCCCCCGCAGGACGGATAGCGGTCGCGGTAGAGTTTGCTCAGCGCCGCGTCCTTGACCGTGATGTAAGGTGGGTTGCCAACCACGGCGTGGTATTGCTGGCCAAGGATGCGGTGGAGCGTGTCCTTGTCCTCAACTTCGTAATGGTGTTTGAGGGTGTCCCTAAATTCGTCTTCTCCCGTGTCAAAGGTGCGCTGAGGGCCACTGTGGCCCTCAAACTCTCGGAACCTTTTTCCATGCAGCAACGAATCCCCGGTGGCCACATGGATCTTGAAATCCGGCGCGTGCCGCAACTGGCGCGTCCCCGATGCCCGCAGCGCGGCGAGCAACAGCCGGAACCGGGCGATGGCCACGACATTCGGGTTCAGATCAACGCCGAAGACCTGATCGAGCGCGTTCTGGGCGAGCTTCGCCGGGACCTCCCCCGGAGCCGCCTCCAGCCAGAGCCGGTGCAACCGCGCAAAACCGCCCAACAAAAAATGCCCGGAGCCACAGGTCGGATCAATCATGCGCACCGTCCGAAACCCAAAGGTCTCGATCGCGGGCGTGAGGGTGCGGTCTAGGATGAACTGCTCGACGAAATCGGGGGTTTGGAGCAGCGCAAACCGTTTGCGCGCCATCGCCGAGAGGTCTTGGTACAGGTCGCCAAGGAACCGCGTATTCCAGTCCGGATCGGAGAAATCGTGGAGCGGATGGCCGGTCTCTGGATTGTCGCGGCGCCAGAAGTCGAGGAGGTCCTTTGCGGCATCGCCCGAGGGGGCCAGTGTCCAGAGGGGGTTGTTGCGGCGGTCCAACAGGGCGGCCATGCCGGGCAGCTTGGCGGAGTCCTCAAAAATCCGGAGCAGATACTCGCGTTCGGTGGCGTGGGGGTTTTGGCGGAAGAAGAGTTCGTGGGCGTCCCAGGCACGGCGCAGCCCGGCGCGGTCCGGCCCTGCGAGCGCGCAGGTTTCCACGAGGGCGTTGTCTTCTAGGAAACGGACAAAGACGGTGGCCAGCACCCAGGCGACGGCGATCTGGTCGAGTTCGTCCTCGCGCCACGCGTTGTAGGTAGCGGCGGTGCGGCCGGAGGTTTTGGCGGCCTCATAGCGAGCCAGAAGCGGGGCGTGTGCGGCGGCATCCGCGTCACAACGGGCGCGGAGATCGTCCCGGAGTTGGGTGACGCGGGCTTGGAGATCGGAGAGGAGGCGGTCGGAGTCGATCACGGGGAAGATCAGGCGTGGGCGGCGCGGTGGGTGTTGCGCAACCAGTGTTCGGTGAGCCGGGTATGATGGGCGGCGTTGATGATGGGGATGGGCTGTCCGGCGATGGTGGGAAGAGGGTTCTGGCCGTCTTCGGGAGCGAGGATCCAGAGGCCGCGCGGTCCGCCTTGGCGTCCGATGTCGGCGACCAAGGTATGGATGAGCCCCATGCGTCCGTAGCGTGCAAGCAGACCGGGATTGAGGACAAGCTGCGTCTTGGCGGCCGAACGGAGGGCCGTTTCGATAGGAGGCAGCGCTCGGTCTACCAACTGCTGGAGGCGGCTCCACGCGAGCGAACCTGGTTCTGAGGCGTCTGCGGCAAGGACGACGTCCCAGTTTGCCTTGAGGCGGTTGGCCTCGGAGCGGAGGGCGTCTAAAAAGAGTGTGTCGAGGTCGCTCGTATCAATATCGAAGCGGGCTTCGAGTTCGGTTCGAGCCCGATCGAGGTAGGAGGGACTGACGGTGAGCACCAGATAACCTCCATCCCTACGGCTGAGCGTGAGTCGTTCCTCTATTTGCGCGGCTTCTAGGATGTCAGGATCTGTGGGAATGGGCGCGCGGCTGGAGGTGCGAGTGGTCAATCGCGACCCGAGGGAATAGGTGGGCAGACTGGTCTCGGATTGTTTGGTACGGTAAGCGCCCACTCCCCCTGCGGCGGTGGGGATCCAGTCGAGTCCAACGGCAGCGAGGAGGTTGTCGAGTTCTGGGCGAGGTGGGAGGTCGGCGCATTTGGGGAATCTTGCCTTCAATCGGCGTGTGATTTCGTCGGGTGGGAGTTCCTCGCCGCACAGCGCATTTCTGGAAAGATGAAGCGCTCGGGTTGCGTCGAGGCCGACGGGGTAAATTTCCCCACGGGATGAGAGATCGGCGCGGGTGGAAGCTACGACGGCCAATTGGCGCAAACGGGCTTCGTTTGGTGGCTGGATATCCGGGAGTTCTCTTGGGAAGTACACGGTGCGAAGTTCTTCCGTGACGCGAGACGGTGCTGGAAGGGACTGCTCCTGAGTGAGGCGATCGGCGATTTTGCCGAGTTGGGTGGCGTAAGTTTTGAAGGACGGATGGAGTGCGATAAAGATTTTGTCTCCCGACCGGTATTCTGAAAACCGAGGAGTGTCGGTGGTCCCCTCCCCTTCGAGTGCGGCGCGGACGGCAGCGGCCGCGAGACGAGTTCGTTCTGGCTCTTGGGTGGAGGAGGGTCGTGAGGCCACGACGTGGGCCACGAGTTCTCGGTGCGCCATGACTCCTCCGCGCAGGTGGAGGATTTCGGTGATGGTGTGGCGGAGAGTGAGGAGAGCGGGTGACTTAGCCCATCGAGCGCGAGCGGCGGTGACCAATTGTCCGATGCGCTGGCGACTGGCTTGGACTCGGGCGGCGAGGTCGGTTTGTCCGGGCCATTGAAGTGAATCTTCGGGAGTGCTTGCAGTTGCCCCGAGAAAAGGATGGAGGACTTCGCGTTCTGTGTCGGCGCTTCCCTTTTTCACAAAGAGGGCGTCGTGAGCGGCTGCTTCGAGGGTGTCGGAAAGGGGTGGGTAATTGTTTGCAGCTTCAGTAATTGTTGGCGCGGGTTGCGCGGTGGCTGCCTCGATGTTCGGGAATTTTTGACGGAGTCGCCCCAGGATGGTGAGGAGCTCGCGTTGCGAGGTCCGGCCGAATCCGACGAATTTCTCAAATCTGCTGAAGCGAAACTGCAGGATGTCCGTGACGGTTGCGATTCCTTGCCGTTCCAAGAAATTCATGAGCCGGGTGCTGAGCCCGAGGAACGTGAGTTGAGTCTGAGGCGTGGCGGTTTCGAGGAGTGCCTCGGAGGAGATGTACGTTCCGGTTTTGTCACCAGTGTTTTCTGGGTGAACGGAGGGGAGATGGACCGTCTCGAAGAGACTGGTCCACGCTCGAAGCATTTCCCCGGCGTTGTCGAATCGTTGGCGATAATCGCGGCGGAGCGCTCTTTTGAAAAAGGCGGTACATTTTTCGCGTAAATCGGGTTCAAAGAGCTCGGAGCGGATGGTGATTTCTTCGTTTTGAGAAGCGAGAGGATGTCCACTGGTCCATGAGGGACGGGCCCCTGTGGCCATTTCATGGAGAGTGACGGCCACTGCGTATAACTCGGCGCTGAGGTCGTAGCGGCGCGCCTTGCGTTGTTCCAAAAAGGGGTCGAGGTATTCCAGAGTCCCGACTCGGATTTCTGAAGGGGGGACCATGGCGAGTGAAAAATCGAAAAGTCGCAGTCGTTTCCGGGTTTTTCCCGGACCCTCGGAGATTCCGATGTTCTCGGGTTTAATATCCCGATGGTGGAGGCCTTCGGAATCGAGGTATTGAACGGTCTGGATGAGTTCCTCGCCAAATCGTTGAAGGAGTTCGAGTCCCGGGGTCCCGTCCTCTTTCAATGATCGTGCTAGGGTGCGTTCGCCTGCCAATTGGACAGTGAATGCGAAAATGTTGAGGAATTCGAAACAGTCGTGAGCGATGACGATGTTTGGGTAGTTGAGCTTTTTGAGAAGCTCGAATTCATCGCGGAGTCTTTGATTGAAACCGGGATCGCGAGCGACCTTCAATACGTGGCGCTCGTTGCCTTTGTTGACGAGGAGCGCAATGGAAGTGGCGCCGCGGCCAAGTTGTCGTTCGACAACGTAGCCGTTCGAGAGGATGTCTCCTTTGTCGGCGTTCCGGGGGTCAGCAACTTCGTTTGCGGGTCGGGTTAACTCTTCAAGGATGAGATCTAGGTGCTCGACAAAATCCTCCACGGTACAGCGTTCTGCGGGTGAGGTCCTGGCACTGAATCGGACGAGGTCGGCGATGGAATCAGGCACGCCGTCGGCGATTTGTCGTAGGTCCAGAGAGCGAGTTGGGCTTTCGCGGAGTTTCTGGAGGAGATCGGCGGCGTCTGTGGCGGGAGGTTTTTGGCCGAAAATGAGGAATGCGAGGGCTCCGAGAGAAAAGACGTCGACGCCGGCAGTGGGTTCCTCGTCGGATGCGAATGACTCTGGGGCTAGGTAAGCACGGGTGGGATCCTCAACCATCTCAGTACCGTGCTGGGTGAGAGTTAGGTTCGTGAGGCCGCTGAAGTTCCCTTCGGGGAGTTTTGTGGCGGTTTGCCAATTGTAGATTTGGATTCTGGGATGTCCGTCTCGGTCTCTTATGACAAAGATGCTGTGTGGCGAGAGGCTCCGGTGAAGCACTTTTTTGTCGTGTGCGTAACGGATGGCGTCAGCGATTTGTCGCAAAAGCTCGAAGCGCTTGGTGACATCGAGGGAGTTGGCATTGTCCGCTAGGAAGTGGTCGAGGCGTTGAGCTGAGGGATCGAATCCGAAGATGATGGCGGGCCCATATTCGCATTCGGCTGGGTTGAGAGCCTTGAGGATGTTGGTGTGGTTGAGTCTCTCGAGTGTCCGGTACTCTCGGAGGGCCATTTCGGAAATGGCGCGGCGTTCGGCGTCCTGTTTCCTACTGTCTCGGAGATAAATGCGGATCAACCGGCGCGTTGTGGTTTCGGTTGAGTGATGTGCGAGCCAATCCTGAAATAGTCCGGCGGGGTTCTCATAACGGAGTTGATCCAGCTCGAAGTCCGAGACGCGTCGTTTCTTTCGGCGGAGTCCGGCCTGGGCCATGCCCTGTGCGAAGGCTTTGAGTGTGGGTGCATCGATGAGTCTTTCGGTGGCTGGCTGCAAGCCTTGACACTCGCGACGGAAGAGGGCGCTACGAATACCTCGCTTGTGGCGTGTGGGATCGTCGCGCAGCGCGACCAGGTTCATAGCGTCGTCTGTCAGGCGGATCTCGAGGTTTTGCGCTGAGCAGAAGATGATTGGTTGGATAAAAGGGGGTGCGACTTTTTTGAGCGAAGGCTGTGACGCTAGAGCATTCTTGAGTCGTTTGGATTTACGGTTGGCGAGAATCAAGGGATTGTCGACCGTGTGGCGGCGTCCCTCGGGAGTGGTCCAGGTCCAGAAAGATTGGTCGCCGGTGATTCGGCCGGGACGGCTTTTAATCTCCACTAGAAATATGCCCCAAGGTGACGCTACGAGGAGGTCGACTTCGTTGATTGAGCCGTCGGAGGCGATGAATTCGAAGTTCGACCATGCGTGAAACTCATTTCCCGTGGGGAATTGATCGCGGATAAAGCGCAGCGCGTCGTCTTCCCAAGGGAAGAGGGAGTCGGTGACGGCATTCCAATTGGACGGGGAAGTGGTGGTTTGGGGCATGAGAACCTCTGGATTTCTGGTGTGACTGCGGGGTTCTGGTTAAATTCTTGAGACTGTGCGAGTGGAGATTGGTTGGGTTCGGTAGTGCGTTGTGTCGCAACGGCTCCTCGGTGGTGTGAGAGGGCTTTGTCTGAGAGAAAGTGTATTTACTGTGTCAGACCTTTCCCCAGATCGATGTGTGGGTGTGATAGGTGTGGGTTATGCTCGGCTGATTGACATTTATTTGGTTCAGAAAATGTGGGGATTTGATATAAATAGCGCGCGGTTCTCGCTATTGTTTTGTAATTGATTTTGCGCGAGCCAGCGGAAGTAGGCTGCTGCGTCTATAGTTGGGGTTCGTATAATTGGGCACCGGTGCCCTAACTCGTATTGGATGAGGGCTTTGACATCGTCAATCAGTTGCCTGTGCCCTTGGACTGTTGCGGGCTGGTCCTCGGGGCGAAGGGTCTCGTAGTCGAGCTGCGTTTCGTATTTGGCGAGGACAATGACGGACGGCGCGACGGGTTGAGCGTCGATTTGGTTTATGATATATTCGGCAAGCCGTTCAGCTTTTTCTGGTATGTTGTAATCCATAGTGTAATTGTTTCCTGGGATCTTGTGTTCGTCTAAGTGATGCTGTCTTTTGGAATCGTTGGTCGGGCTGCTTAAACCCGCCATTATTTGTGTGATGATTAGGTGGGTCGGAAGAGGTGATCGGCTGGGAGGTGGCGCGGTGGTGGGTTTGATCAGGCGATTTGTTTTGGGTCTTGTGGGCTAGAGATTGTGGATTTTCAGGAGAACATAGGCCATGCATCTTTCGAAATCAGCAAGCCACGAGATGTCATTTCTTGAGGTTTGGAGGAGACCTGGGAGAATGACTACTGCCAGCCAAGTTCCTTTTGGTTTGGTTGCTTTCAACGGTCCCAGTTTTTGTTGGAGCGCGGCGACTTGATCCCATGCGTCGTATTGTTGATCGCCGAGGACACACCAGACGATGGGTTCGTTAGCGCGGGAGATAAGGAAGGTGAGACCTTCAATTTTGCAGTGGAACGCGGGAAAGTGAGGGATGGGTCCGCCGTGCGGCAGAATGCGATGAAGAGGCTCGAGCAGGTCTTCGGGGATGAGGTCGAGCCTGTGGGTTATGCTGTCACCGGTTAGAAGAGTGACATGAGTAAGGTATTTCGGTTCCATTCGTAGTTTGATTTCGAAGTCACTGATGGTGCTCGTGTTCTTCGTGGAGGGATTGGACCCATTGAGTCAGGAAAGTTTCGAGAGGTTCTCCTTTTGTGTCGAATTGTATGAGCCAGTGGAGATCCCCAAAGCCTGCCCAGTGAAAGGATTGTGGTTCATGATGACGATCGAAACCGCAAAGTTTCATCCAAGCATCTTGGTGATGGTCAAATGCGAACGTTTCGGGGTATGGAATTTCGTAATAGTCTAGGACCCAGTTGAGGCTATCGTGATTCCATATGACCAATGTGTTTGGCAGTGATTCCCAATAATCGATCACGGCCGAGCTTTTGTCGCCGTCAGGATCATTTTCATCCTGAATCTCGGTGAGGATTGTTTTGAGTTCGGCCATGGTGGTGATTCTCATGATTGTGTGGTGGTGGTGGGTGTGGGCTTGGCGCGATTGAGCCGGGAGGCGGGTGTCCCGGGGCTGGAAAGAGTTGTTCGGTAATGAGTTGGGTTAGTGTTCGTCGGTGGTGTGGGGTCTGGTGGAGCGGAGCATGTCCTCGGCTTGGTTCTCAGTGAGCCATTGAAGATCGTGGAGATCTTGTCGGAGATTGTCGACGGCAGTTTTGATTTTGTTCGATTGTGAATTTGCCGTGGTAAATGGGGTGTTGCGCCATTGTCGGATTGCCAACATTCCACCTAATCCAAAGAGTGCGGCGAGGATGATTCGGTTGATTGGAGTTCTTCCGAGTCCTCTATTTATGGCTCTTAATTCTGATTTGGTGGTCGGGCTGTGGAATGTTGCGTTCGGGGTTTTGTTTTTCAAAATGTCGCTGTAAAACGTTTC
The DNA here is from genome assembly GCA_041191265.1 of Verrucomicrobiota bacterium. Taxonomy (GTDB): domain Bacteria; phylum Verrucomicrobiota; class Verrucomicrobiia; order Chthoniobacterales; family Chthoniobacteraceae; genus JBEEPE01. Next base: position 8,010 of record JBEEPE010000213.1, read on the forward strand.
CGCGGCAATGATGTAGCTTTGGAGAACTGGGGTCGCTCGTGGAATGAGCGCTGCGGTTTGCGGGTTCATAGTGGTGTTGGACTGTGCTGATGTGTGGCGGCGGTTGCAGGGAGGGTGTTTGGGACCGGGTCCCGGGGCTGGCTTCTGCGTGGTTAAAGTCTGTAGTTCTAGAGAGCGCGGGCGAACATTTCAGTATACACGGTGGTTTCGGCTTCTGAAGCGGGTCGAACCCTGCAATATGCGGGGGAACCGCTGAAGGCTTGTGTATAACCGCGTTGTCTCAGGTCGTCTTTGAGTTCCATGGGGTTACCTCTGACAACGGCAAACCACATGTTTTGGGTTTTGGTTTGGATTTGGATTTGTTCTTTAGGGACGGGTTTACCTTGGAATGTTGTGTAGTAGTCCTCGTCTTTGATATAATACTGGCCTGGATAGGCCATTGTGGAGACGAAGTCGATTTGGACTTCACTTCCGTTCCTATAATAGTGCCGGGTTTCTTCAGTGGCTATGACAAAGCCTAAGACTTTGTATTCCGTTTGTGATTGGGTGTCGACGAGGATGGCGAGTAGATCTTGAGGGAGTGCTTCAAGTGGTGCGACGTTTTCTTCTAATGCGGTGTGCGCTTGGTCGCGTAGAGCGATGAGGAGAAGGGTTTCTTTATTCATTCGAAGAAGGGCGTGGGTGATGGTGTTTGGCGTGGGTTTGGCTCGCTACGCGTGGTTTGAGGCGTGCGGCGGTGGTCTATCTCGATTGAATTGGGGCTTATGGTTAAATTGTTTTGCAGATTCTGAGTGAGCCTGAGTATCCGAAGACTTCATACCAGCCTTCAGGGATGGTTGTTACGATTTCTGTGTAGCGTGGTGCGTTTTCGCAGAATGTTTCGCCGGTGCGGAGTGAGGCTCCGGATGGTCCGATTTTGAATACGGCGTGCGTTTTGTGTCCGAAGGATAACAGAGATTGGGCTTTTTGGAGTCCGTTCGTGAGGTAAAGGGAGTGGGTATAGGATCCGTCTCCTTCGCGGTTTTCTACGATGAAGTAGGACTCATTTTTATTTGAAACAAAGCGGAGGTCAGGGCCCGAGGCTTCAAGTACGTGCGCGACGTCGAGTACGATGCCGGCGCCGATGTCGGTGCTGAGGGTCCATCGCAAGGTGGGTTCGATTTCAGGTTTGAACGGAATGTAAGCCCATTCCCATTTGTCGTTTATCGTCCGGTAACATTTCCGTGGGAGGGTTTGGTTTTCTGGTTCAACGAGGATTTCGTGTGGTTGCAGGGGAGTGCGTAGTTTGGGCTCGGGGCAAAAACTGTGGGAGTGCCATTGAACGGGTTCGAAGTCTAAGGTCCAGAGAGCGATGCGTTTCATGCTGTTTCGTGGTTGAGAATGTCAGGATTTGTTTGTTTGATTGGTTTAGGATGGTTTTTGGTCGTTTTTAACGATGATCTGTTGCGGATATGTTTTGGACTTGGTTGGGGGTTGGAGTCTAATGCGTTGGCTGTAGGTTTGTTGTGGGGATGTTTGGTTTTTTGCGTGAGGCAGACAAGGAAGAGTTTGACGAGGAGTTCATGATGGGAGTGTGGGATTTGGAGGGGTTTCGGGTGCGTTGGTGAATGTCGAGGTTGGATTCTGGATTTCGTCGAAGTGGGCGGTTGGTGGGGTTCTTGGTGTTGCGTTGCGTTGGGGTTCAATCTTCGGGGCTGTCGTCCCATGGGTCTGGGCTGATGTAGTCGCTGTAGCTGATGCTATATGTTGTCTCGATAATGAGTTGCGCCAAGAGCTTGTTGCCGACGAGGAGTTTGGGGATTGTGCGTAG
>JBEEPE010000214.1:0-20325 GCA_041191265.1 Verrucomicrobiota bacterium
TGCTCAAAGTGTTGCGTCCCAACCCGCGCTTTCAACGAGTACTCCCCATCGCGAACTCCCTTCACCTCGCGTAACTCACGCAACTGCTCATTCACCGAGTCACACGCAATCAAGCACTCCGAAATGTCCACCAACGTCGCCGCATCATGAGAAATAAATCCAATCACCCCTCCCCGAGCATGAACCCGAATCCGATTCCGATACCGAAGCGGTTCCGGCGCCGGCACACAATCCGAGACCACAACACCCTCCAACTTTCCCACACGCCGAAGCAACTGCTCTACCTGATTGCGCTTCCAAGCCACCTGAGTCGCATAATCAACATGCTGATACGCACAACCACCACACCGCGCAAAATGCGGGCAACTCGGCTCCACCCGCTCCGACGCCGTTTCAACCACACGCACCAACTCCGCACGCCCCATCCGCTTGTTCTCCTGAACCATCTCCACCTCTACCAACTCGCCCTTCGCAACAAACGGCACCAACACCACCTTCCCATCACGCTCCCGCACTCCCACACCATCACCGCCAAACGCGATGTCCCGAATTCGAATCGTTTCCATCCCGCCAAGTCTGCACCTGCTCGCGTCTTCTCCGCACGAAAATCTCACCTGACTGACCCCAGCATCCATGAGTCCCGGGCAAATGCCATCGTCACTCCTCGATGCACATGCCTACGCCCCAACAAAATACTTCGTGGCGAAACCGCGAGAGCACACGCCTCACTCACCCCCGCAACCCCCAGCGTCTTTCCCACCCATTCGGATCGCTCCACCACCCACGGCCTGCAACGCAACTCACGCAACCCAATGATGCGCAAAGGAAAATCGCAATCACTAACCCAACGACGCAACCCTGCCTCATCCTGTTTAACGTCCACGGTTACCACTTCGCGAACCTCCTCCCGCGTCACACCAAAAACGCCACACGCCACCTCGAAGCATTCAACAAACGCCCCAACTTTAACCCCACGCCGACACCCCACTCCCAACACCAACGGCTTGGTCACCTCCGTCGCCGTGGTCACAACCGGAACCGCCCCCGTCAACTCCGCAATCCGGTAGGCCATCGCATTACCCCCACCCTCATGCCCGCCCGCCAAAACCACGCAGTGCCGCGCTGCCTCATCCAAAACCAAAACCGCCGGGTCCGTCCGCTTATCCACCAACAATCCATCCAAAAACCGAACCGCAATCCCGCACGCCCCCACAACAACCAACACATCTCCCGCTCCCGCACCTAAATACACTTCACGAAATCGGGCCAAACCCAAACCCTCTCCACCAAAACTCACCCAAATCCCACCACACCCCAAATCCCCACACCGCAACGCGTCCGCCACACGCGCACCCTCCTCGCGAACCGCATACACAAACACCCTTCCCGACTCGCGCTGGTCCGCCATACCCCTCCCCTACACCTTCCGCGCCTTCCGAAACCGGTGCCCGTACTCCGGATCATACAAGCGCGACGCCATCACCTGCGTTCCAGCAACCACATCGCCCACAATCATCATCGTCGAAAGACGCCAGTCTCCCGCAGGAGGACAATCCCGCAACCCCGCAAGAGTGCTGCGATGCATCTCTTCCTCCGCCCAACTCGCCTTGCGCACCAACGCAACCGGCGTCTCTTCCGCATACCCCTCCAAAAGTTCCGCCACCGTGTCCGACAACAAAGCTCCCGACAGAAAGATGCACATCGTTGAACCATGACGAGCCAACTCCCGAATCGACTGCTCGGCAGCCACCGGCGAGGCACGTCCCGCCGTCCGAGCAATAATAATGCTCTGTGAGGCGCCCGCTTGCGTCAAAGGCACCTTCAACGCAGCCGCTGCCGCGGTAAACGAAGACACACCAGGAACAACCTCGTACTCCCACCCCGCCTCATCCAAAAACCGCATCTGCTCCAAAATCGCACCGTAAATCGCGGGGTCACCCGAATGAAGACGCACCAACTTCCAATCCTCGCGAGCCGCACGCCGATACACTTCCTGCTGCGCGTCAGAATCCATCGAGGACGAGTCAAAAATCGCCGCGCTCTCACGGCAGTGCACCAGCATATCCTTACTCACCAACGATCCCGCATACATCACCGCATCCGCTTCCGCCAACGCGCGCGCGCCCCGAACCGTCACCAAATCCGCTGCCCCAGGCCCCGCACCGACAAACGTGATTTTCATTCAGCCCCCAAATGTACATTCCGAACCAAAAGCGTCGAAAAGTATCCGAGTCGGCTCCCACCATCCACCGACAACTCGTCGCCGCGTAACACCACCTCACCCTCCATCCCCACGCGACTCCCAAGATAAGCGTGCTCCAGAAGCCCCTCCGCCCGCAACACGTCCACGACCCACGACAGCCGCGCTCCCATCTTCATCAAAACCACCACGTGGTGCTCCGTCACATGCTTCCGTAGCTCCTCCGCCGTCTCCGGACACGGCAAAATCAATACGCGCTCCTTCTTCTCCCCAAGCGAAAATCCCGTCGCAGCCGCCAAAGCCGCAAAACTCGTCACCCCAGGAAACACCCGCGTTCGAACCTCAGGCATCATCCGGCGAACCGCCTGCAGCGCATAGTTGAACGTAGAGTACGTCGACGTATCGCCCAACGTCAGATACGCAACATCTGCCCCCTCTCGAATCCGAGCCACAATCTCCTCCGCCAGAGTGCGATACCGCTCCAGCAACCCGCCATGATCCACGCTCATGTCAAACTCAACCTCCACAATCCGCCCCGCCTCTAGCTCCCCAGGCAATCCCAACGGAGCCACCGAGCTGATCGCTCCACGCGCTCTCGGCAAATAAACCCAATCGGCAGACTGCACCGCCGCCCACGCGGCAACAGGGATCAATCCCTCACCCCCAGGACCCGTCCCCACCCCAATGAACACGCCCTCACTCATCCTCACTCCACACGACGCAAACACACCCGATGAATCGGCAAGCCCTGCGCCACAAAACGCCGCTCAAAATCCGTCAACACCTCATCCGGAGACTCCGGCCAGTCAACCCGCTCCCATCCGCGTACCTCCCCAATCACCCGCTCCATCCACTGGAAATACGGCAGATCATCCGTCTTTACACGCAGCATCCCTCCCACACGAAGCAACTGACGCACATCATCCACAAACTGAGGCTGAAAAAGACGTCTCGGATGATGGTGCCTTTTCGGCCACGGATCAGGAAAAAGCACGTAAGCCGTCTCCACTTCCCCCTGCGGTAACAAATACTTCACCACGTAGCTGCTCTCCAAACGAACCACCCTCAAGTTGGTCAGTTTAAACCGCGCGGCAGCACGCGAAACCTTCTCCACCCTTCCCAACAGCCGCTCCGTCCCCAAAAAATTCCGGCCCGGAAACCGTTGCGCCATCCCCGTGATGAACCCGCCATCACCACAGCCCAAATCCAACTCCAACGGCGCCTCACGCTCGAAAATCGTCGACAACGACGCCCGCTCCAAAAGTGAAGCAGGCACCCACTCCGCCCTCTCGGCCGCCGCAAGAAAAGCCGCATGCTGTTCCCTGTTCATAAACTCATTTTTACGCCACCCGCATCCGATCCGTCCGATGATCCGAGCCGGCACACATCAGCTCAACTCGATCCCCACCCGTCTCTCGCCCCAGCCGCTCGCGCGCCGTCCGCAACGCAATCTCCGGCGTATTTAAATCACGACTGAGATGCCCGAGCACCGCCCGCTGCAACCGCCCTCCCACCAACTCCGCCAACACCTCACTCGCCGCATCATTCGAAAGGTGCCCGTGCCTCGAAGAAATCCTCTGCCGAACCGACCAAGGTCGCTTCACATCATTCAATAACAACCGCTCATCATGGTTCGACTCAATCACCAGAGTATCTACCTCACGCGCACGCTGCCGAACCAGTCCCGTCGCGTACCCCAAATCAGTCAGAAAACCCACGGCCGAGCCCCCCGCACTCAACACAAATCCAACCGGCTCTGCCGCATCGTGCGGAATCGAAAAACTCCGAACCTCAACTCCGCCCAAATCGAAAGGTGCCCCCGTCTGAAACATCCGAAACGGAATCCGAACGTCCCGCTTCGCCTGAAACCGAATCGCTTCCGCCGTTAACACATTGGCGTACACCGGTGTCCCATGCCGAGAAGACCACACCCCCAGCCCCGACGCGTGATCGTCGTGCTCATGGGTAACCAAAATACCCGTCAACGCCTCTGGCATCACCCCAACCTCCCCCAAAAGCTCCGCAATCCGTTTCGCCGATAATCCCGCATCCACCAAGATTCGGGTCTCCCCAAACTCGACCAACGAACAATTCCCCGAACTCCCACTCCTCAGGACCGTCACATGCAGCATCAACCTAATCTGCCCGTACCACCCGTTGCGGTAAACCCTTTCGTCACCCCATCCCCCCACTCAATCCCGATGATACGGTAACCCCGCCCGCAACGTCCGCGCCCGGTACAACTGCTCCAACAAAACCACGAGCGCCAACTCGTGCTGCATCGTCATCGACCCCAGCGCCATCAACTGCCGCGCCGACCGCCGCACCTCTTCCGCATGCCCATCAGCCCCACCCACCAGAAATGCCACCTCTCCGCCACCCCCCACCTCTTGCTCCACCCGCCCAAGCCATTCCGAAAACGCCCGACTCGTCCACTGAGCCCCCCGCTCATCCATCACCACCCGAAACATCCCCTCACTCCGACGCATCAGTACCCGCCCCTCCTCCTCCCGGCCACTCGCCTTCAAAAACTCCACCTCACAGAATCCAAACCGCTGCAATCGCGGCAAATACTCCGCAATCCCAGCCTTCGCATACGCCAACGAAGGCTTGCCAATAACAAGAAGCCGAAAGCGCAAAACAAAATCCGCTCCGAAGCGGTAACGTTAGTTGGTCTTCAACACTTCAATGAACGCCTCCTGCGGGATATTCACCCGACCGATTGCCTTCATCCGCTTTTTCCCTTCCTTCTGCTTCTCTAACAGCTTGCGCTTACGAGAAATATCACCGCCATAGCACTTTGCCGTCACATTCTTGCGCTGCGCTGAAACCGACTCGCGCGCAATAATCTTCCCCCCAATCGCCGCTTGAATCGCCACTTGGAAAAGCTGCGACGGAATCACCTCCTTCAACTTCGACGCTAGCGCACGCCCGCGCGCCTCCGCCTTGTCCCGATGCACAATGCACGAAAACGCATCCACCGGCTCCCCGTTCACCAACATATCCAGCTTCACCAGTTTCGAAGGCCGATGCCCCGCATGCTCATAATCCATCGAGCCGTACCCACGCGTGATCGACTTAATCTTGTCCACAAAGTCCACAAGAATCTCGTTCAGCGGCAGTTCCGTCGTCAACATGACGCGTCGAGTGTCCAGAGATTCCGTGTGCTTTACCTCACCACGCTTCTCCATAATCAACTGCATCAACGGAGAAATGTAGTCGTTCGGAATCATCAAAAACGCCCGCACAATTGGCTCGCGAATCTCCCCAATCACACTCGGATCCGGCAAATGTTCCGGATTATCCACCATCAACACGTCACCGTTGGTTTTCTCAACCTCGTAAATCACCGACGGATACGTCGCAATGATGTCCATGTTGAACTCCCGCCGCAACCGCTCCTGAATAATCTCCATGTGGAGCAATCCCAAGAATCCGCATCGGAACCCAAACCCAAGCGCCACAGAACTTTCTGCCTGAAACACAAACGCTGAATCATTTAACTGAAGCTTGGCCATCGCCGCTTTCAAATGCTCGAAATCTGCCGTGTTAATCGGGTAAATCCCACTGTACACCATCGGCTGAATCTCCTGAAACCCCGGTAACTGCTCCGTCGCTGGAAGCCGCGCGCCCGTCATCGTGTCACCCACTTTCACCTCGGAAGACGCCTTGATGTTCGCACTCACGTACCCAACGTCGCCAGGCCCCAGCACCGGTTGCTGCACAAACTTCGGATGTGTCGGCTTAAACACCCCAACCTCCTTCACCTCGTAAGGGCGATTCGTCGCCATCAACTTCACCGGATCACCCGCCTTCACCGAGCCATCCACCACGCGCACATACGTCACCACCCCGCGATACGTGTCGAACGCAGAATCAAACACCAGCGCACGCAAACGCGCGTCCGCGCGATTCGCCGGCGGCGGTATCCTCGCCACCACCGCCTCAAGAATGTCCTCAATCCCAATCCCCGCCTTCGCACTCGCCAAAATCGCGTCATCCGCCGGAATCGCAATAATCTCCTCCAACTGCCGCTTCACGTTCGGAATGTCCGAGTTCGGCAAATCAATCTTGTTGATCACAGGAATAAGCGTCAGGCCCTGCTTCATCGCCAAGTGCACATTCGCGACCGTCTGAGCCTCCACTCCCTGCGCCGCATCCACAATCAAAAGCGCACCCTCGCACGCCGCCAACGACCGCGAAACCTCGTACGCAAAGTCAACATGCCCAGGCGTATCCATCAAATTCAGCTTGTAAACCACCCCATCCTTCGCCTTGTAACTCATCGTCACCGGATGCGCCTTAATCGTAATCCCCCGCTCACGCTCCAAATCCATCGCATCCAACAACTGCTCCTGCGCCTCGCGCTTCTCAATCGTGCCCGTAAAATCTAACAGCCGATCCGACAAAGTCGTTTTGCCGTGGTCGATGTGGGCGATAATGCAAAAGTTTCGTGTGCGCAGTTCTGACATAAAATCAAGGACGGGTTCGGCCAGTTGGGTTCGGCCAGTTGAAGAGAACCGCCGACTATGTGAGAGAGTGATGCACTGGGAAAGCAGCGAGTTTTTTCGCAACGTCGCACTCCCATCACGCACTACCGCTTCCACCGACCAAACCGCGCCGCCAACGCCGGCAATTCCTCTGTCCGATACTGCGTTTTGCCGACCGCACCCCACATCGGCACCCCAAAATGTAGCTTCCAAACCCCGCTCATGCTTTCTCCAGAATAACACCCCCAACTCTTCACAAACGCCCCTGTCGCGAGTGCGTCACGTTTCAACGCAGCAATCTCCGTCTCGTGAAACCAAACCTTGGAACACCCATCTATCTCGTTCGAGTAATCAAACATCCAACACGCCTTGTTCGAGTGCCCAAAATACTCCAAATCAACAATTTTCACCCGATCACGCGGCCTGCCCTCGTTGAAATACTGAACAAACTCCTCCGTCCGCGAAAAATACACAAGCTTCACGCCGTACTTTTCCCGCACGGACTCAATCAACGGCACCAACGCCTTGCCCTCCTGACGGGCTCTCCGTTCATACGCGCCGCGGTAAACCATCCACGTAATCTCTGCTCCAGGATCCGTGTGCCGAATCTCCTGAATCCGAATCCGAGCAGCCCGAACGAAGTTCATCCACCACAAGTCGTGCGGTTGCGGTTTTGACCACTCCCACTCGCTCAGAGAAACCCCTCCCGACACCAACAAATACTCAGCCCCCGCCTCCCCACTCATCGGATGGGCGCCCTCTGTTTCGCAAATGCCCCTCCAAAAAAAGCCAACCAGAATGGCAAAAACCAAAATCAACTTCCGCATCACCCGACCTTCGGGCAAACCCCCGCCGGACTCAATCCCGTCAAATCAATCCCAACCACTCTCGCCAATGAGAAAATGGTGGCGGAAAACCGGAAACATTCCACCGAGAGCCGAGACGTTTCGCGCAGTGGCACGGGTTCTGCAACTGGGCGTGTCGGTCAACGAATATCAACCTTCCACTTTTCAACCATAATCTGACCCAATTCCGTCGTTGGCTAAAAAATCTTGAAGATTCGGTGTCAATCCGGATTACCACCTACCAGACAGCTCAACTTCCAAAACCAAACCAAAACCATGAACAACACGAACGAGCAAAAAGCAGTCACTTGGATGGACGACCCAGCTCACTTCCGAACCGCCTCGCGACGCGAGTTCGTCTTCGCAGGTCTGGCAGGAGGCCTCGGCCTCTCTTTGGGCAACTTCATGCAGCTCCGCGCAGAAGCCGCTAAACAGCAGCTCGTCGCGAAGGCAGACTCCATCATTCACATCTACCTGCCCGGTGGCGCAGCCCACCAAGAAATGTGGGATCCGAAGCCCTTCGCCCCAATCGAATACCGCGGCCCTCTCGGCACCATCGACACGAACATCCCCGGCGTGAAGTTCTCCCAATACATGAAGGAGAGCGCGAAGATTGCCGACAAAATCACGGTGGTTCGCTCGATGACTCACGGTGAAGCCGCCCACGAGCGCGGGACTCACAACATGTTCACCGGTTACCGTCCGTCCCCAGCCGTGCAATACCCCGCCTTCGGGTCAGTGATTTCGCACGAGTTCGGTTCACGGAACAACCTGCCCCCTTACGTCTGCGTGCCAAACATGCCGAACGAGTTTGCTGGGACCGGTTACCTCTCGAACGCCTTCGGCCCATTCAGCCTCGGCGGCGATCCTGCCACCAAAGGCTTCAAAGTACGCGACCTCAACATGAACGCGAGCGTCGACCAAGCACGCTTCGATCGCCGTCGCAGCATCCTCGAAACGGTCGACAACCACTTCCGCACCCTCGAGAAGTCCGACGCTCTCGCGGCAATGGACAGCTTCTATCAATCAGCCTACTCGCTCGTTAGCTCGCAGGCCGCTCGCGAAGCGTTCAACCTCGACGCAGAATCTGAGTCCATCAAAAACGAGTACGGCTCCAATGCCGCTGGTCAGCGTTTCCTCATGGCGCGTCGCCTCGTGGAAGCAGGTGTCCGCATGGTGTCCGTCACCTTCGGCGGATGGGACATGCACGCTGGCATCGCGAAAGGCATGGAGCGCCAGCTCCCTGACTTCGACAAGGCGTACGCGGCCCTCATCAGCGACCTCGACCGTCGCGGGATGCTCGACCGCACCATCGTCATGCTCAGCTCTGAGTTCGGCCGCACCCCGAAAATCAACAAGGACGCTGGTCGCGATCACTGGCCCCGCGTTTTCTCCGTCGCCTTCGCGGGCGGCGGCTTCCGCCGCGGCTACGTGCACGGCAGCTCCAACGCAACCGCCGCTGAGCCCGAAACGGACGCTCTCACGGTCGAAAATATGGCTGCGACCGTCTACAACCAGCTCGGCATCCAGCACGACAAGAACCTGATGGCGCCCGGCGATCGGCCCGTTGCGATCGTCAAAAACGGTCAGGTGGTCAACGAACTCATCTCGTAAACATCGAGAGCGGCGGCAAAGGCCTCGCGCCCAACCGCCGCTCGCTCCGCTCTCTGGGCGCGGCCGCACTGCTACGTGCCCGCGCCCATTTTGCTATCCGGCCCCGCCAACCCTCGCCCCGCCCAACCTAACCCCCGATTTCCCAACTGCTTCGTATGAACCCTTGCTTTCCCCTCCGCAAATCGCTCGCGTCACTCGCACTGACCATCCTCACCGCAGGCGCCCTTCAAGCAGGAACCCCACGCGTCGGTTCCGCCTACCCCTCCGGCGTCACCCGCGGATCGGAAATCGAAATCAACTTCAACGGCAGCAACCTTCACGACGCACGAACCGTCCTCTTCAACGAACCCGGCTTTGAAGTCACCTGGGTGGAAACCTCCCCAAACAAGTTCACGGCAAAAATCAAGGCCCCCGCCAACGCCCGCATCGGCGAGCATCTCTACCGCGTCGTGACCGACAGCGGAATCGCTGACCTCCGCCCCCTCTATGTGCTTCCCTTCCCGCTCGTAGAGGAAATGCCTGCGAAAGACAAAACCGCAAAAGGCGTCAACGCAACACAGCCCATTTCCCTCGGAACCACCGTTTACGGACGCACCCAAAACGAGGACCAAGACCACTACGAGGTCGAACTCAAAAAAGGACAACGCCTCAGCGTGGAAGTCATTGGTTTTCAACTTCAAACCCAAACCCCTTACGACCCGCACGTCACCATCAGACGCCCCGATGGCGAAATCCTCACGCAGGTCGATGACACTCCCTTCGCTCGCACGAACCCTGTGACGTCGGTCCTCGCCCCAGAAGACGGCAAGTACCGGATCACCATCAAGGAAACCACCAACTCAGGTGTCGGCGAATGCCACTACCTCATGAGCGTCGGCACCTTCCCGCGCCCCGTCGCTTCCTTCCCCCTCGGCGGCCAACCCGATAAGGATCAAAAGTTTGCCCTCAATGGCGATGTCTCCGGACCTCGCGAAAAAATCGTGAAGCTCCCCGCGAAAAATGACTCGCTCCACGGCATCATCGATGAAGACGGTCAACCCGCTCCATCCCCAGTCAACGTCCGCGTCATCGATATCCCCAACGTGCTCGAAGCCGAACCGAATAACGCCATCACCGAGGTCTCCGCTGAACCCGTCGCCCTTCCCGCTGCATTCAACGGCATCATCAACGACCGAACCGATGTCGATCACTTCAAGTTCTCCGCTAAAAAAGGGGAAGCCTTCGACATCCGCGTGTTCGCTCGCGCCCTTCGCTCGGGAGCTGACACCATCATTTCGGTCCTGAATGAAAAAGGAGCAGCGCTCGGCAGTAACGACGACGCGAACGGGCCCGACAGCTACCTGCGCTGGACTTCTCCCGCCGACGGCACCTTCTTCCTCTCCGTGCGCGACCAACAAAGCCGTAGCGGTCCCACCTTCGGCTACCGCGCTGAAATCACGAAAGTGCAACCCAAAGTGACCGCAGCGCTGCCTGAAATGACCATCAACTCTTCGCAAGACCGCCGCGCGATCGTGGTTCCACGAGGAAACCGTTACGCCTCCATGGTGCGCATCAAACGCAGCGACTGGGCAGGCGGAATCGCCCTCGAACCCGAGGGCCTCCCAGCAGGCGTGAAGGCGTCCTTCGGCCCCATCGACAAATCCACCGACACCATCGCGATGGTCTTCGAAGCCGCACCCGACGCTCCCCTCGCAGCGACGCGCTTTGGGTTCAAGTTCACTCCCCAAGACCCCGCAGCCCCGGCGTTCATCAACGGAGTCGAGCACAAGGTAGACGTCGCGGAAAACGGCAATCAGCGCGCGTTCTACACCGTGATTGAAGATGCCCTCTCCGCCGCCATCACGGAGGAACTTCCTGTCTCCTTGGAACTCATCCAACCCAAAGTTCCCCTCATGCGGAATGGCCAGATGCAGCTCAAGGTTAAGGTTAACCGCAAGGAAGGGTTCGATAAACCGTTCGACCTGAACTTCATTTACGCCCCGAACGGAATCGGCACAGCGGGCGTTCAAAAAGTCGAAGAAAAGGCCACCGAAGGAGCAGTCACCATCAGCGCCAACGGCAATGCCGCACTCCAAAAATGGAAAGTCTGCGTCGTCGGCAACGCCGATTTTGGAAAAGGAAACACCTTCTTCAGCACCCAACTCATCGACCTCGAAATCGTCGAACCCATCATCGAAGGCACCCTCGAACGGGCCTCTCTCGAACAAGGCGCCGAAACCGAAATCAAAGCCAAACTCGAAGTCAAAACACCGTTTGAAGGAAAAGCGAAAGTGCAACTCGTCAGCCTGCCTCCCGACGTCACAAGCGAAGAAAAAGAAATCTCTGCGGAAGACAAGGAAATCACTTTCAAAATCAAAGCCGGTTCCACCTCCCCAGCGGGACTCCACAAACAAGTCGGGATTCAGTTCAGCCTCACCAAGGACGGTGAACCATTCAACACCGTGTTCGCCAGCGGCGGCATCATCCGCATCGACAAGGCATCCGCCCCCACGCCCGCTGCGAAGTCGGCCACGTCCGACGCCACACCAGCAAAACCAGCAACCGCTGCAACCACTTCCAAGTAACCTCCACCGAAAAAACTCCCCATGAAAATGCTACGCCCTCTCCTCCCCGCGCTCATCGCTCTCGCGCCGGCCGGTGCTCTCGCAGCCAAGTTCGAGGTCTACCCAGAACAAATCAACCTCACCTTCAAAACCGACAAGCAAACGCTCGTCGTCCGAACAACGGAAGCCAACGGTGTTCAACGGGACATCACCTCGGAAGCAAAGCTCTCCATCGTCGACCCCGCAAAAGCCAAGGTGACAGGACGTACCCTCACCCCCATCGCCGACGGCGAAACCGCACTGAAAGTCGAATGGAAAGGCGAATCCATCCAGTTGCCCATCAAGGTAGAGAAGGCTGACGCCGTCCCTTCCATCTCCTTCCGCAATGATGTCATGCCCGTCTTCATGAAGGCAGAGTGCAACCGTTGCCACGGGGCTGCCCGTGGTCAGGACGGATTCCGCCTCTCCCTCTGGGGCTTCGACCCCGAAGGCGACCACTTCCGCATCACGCGCGAACAACCAGGCCGCCGAATCAACCTCGCCGTCCCAGAGGCTTCCCTCATGCTGACCAAATCCGACGGCAGTGCACCGCACACCGGCGGTAAACGCTTTGAAAAAGGCTCTCCCCTCTACAACACCATCCTGCACTGGTTGCAGGCAGGTGCTCCCAACGATCCAGCCGACCTCCCCACCCTCACCGGAGTCGAACTGCTCCCCAATCGGATCGTTCTCGATAGCGACGGGTCCAAATTCAAAATGGTCGTCCGCGCCAAATACAGCGACGGGAGCGACCGAGACGTCACCGACATCGCTCTCTTCCTCTCCAATAACGAAGGCACCGCAAAGCTCGGTGAAGATGGCACCGTCTCCACCGGACAACGGGGCGAAGCTTTCGTCATGGCTCGTTACGGCAAGTACACCGTTGGTTCGCAAGTGATTGTGGTTCCGAAAGGCCAGAAATACGAATGGCCAAAACTCGAAGAAAAGAACTACGTCGACACCCTCGTTCACAAAAAACTCCAAGACCTTCGCCTCGTTCCGAGCGGATTGTGCGATGACCCCACCTTCGCCCGGCGCGCTTACATCGATATCAACGGTGTCCTCCCCACCAGCGAACAAGTCGAAGAGTTCGTCAACGACAAGGACGCCTCCAAGCGCGAGAAACTCGTCGATCGCCTCATTGCGCGGCACGAGTTCGTCGACGTCTGGGCGCTCAAGTGGAGCGAACTCCTCCAGATTGCGACCAATCAACAACGGCAGATGTACTACAAATCGGTCATCTCCTACTACTCCTGGATCAAGGAACAGCTCGACAACAACCTGCCGCTCAACGAAATCGCAGCACGCCTCCTGAGCGCTAACGGTTCCAACTTCGAGTACCCAGCCGCCAACTTCTTCCTCACGGAACCCGACCCCCTCAAGCACGCAGAAGACACCGCCCAAGCCTTCTTCGGCATCCGGATCCAATGCGCCCAATGCCACAACCATCCGTTCGACCGCTGGACCATGGAAGACTACCGCGGGTTCGTCTCCTTCTTCACCCAAGTCGGACGCAAAAACGGGGAAGATCCCCGCGAACGAGTCGTCTACAACAGTCGCGCCGGTGAAGCGAAACACCCCGTCGGCGATGTCGTTGTCCCACCGAAATTCCTCGGAGGGGAAGCGCCCCAAGGCAAAGACGCCGACCGTCGCCAACTCCTCGCCGATTGGGTTCGCTCCAAGGACAACCCTTGGTTCGCAAAACACATGGCTAACCTCGTTTGGGCCCAATACATCGGCCGAGGCATCGTGGAGCCAGTGGACGATGTCCGCATCTCCAACCCCGCTTCCAACCCTGAGCTGCTCCAAGCGCTCGCGGACAAACTCGTGTCCTACAACTTCGATCTCCGCAAAATCGTTCGCGACGTTTGTACCTCCCGTACGTACCAGCTGAGCACCCGTCCAAACGAGACCAACGAACTCGATACACGGAACTTCTCGCACGGGACCATCCGCAGGATGCGCGCGGAAGTCATGTACGACTGCATCTCGCAAGTCACCGACTCGCCCACCAAGCACAAAGGCCTCCCCATTGGCGCGCGTTCGGTTGAAATGGCCGACGGCAAGAGCTCGAACTACTTCCTCTCCACCTTCGGCCGCTCCACCCGCGAAGCCGTTTGCTCACGCGAAGAAGTCGCCCCGACGCTCTCGCAAGCACTCCACCTCCTGAACGGAGACACGATCGAAGGAAAAATCGCTGGCGGTCAGGTCGTCGAAAAACTCCTGAAAGACGGCAAGAACGCCGATGACATCATCGTCGAACTCTTCGTCCGTTGCTTCGCAAGAAAACCCACCAACGAGGAAATCACCAAACTCAAAACCAAACTCCCCGCCCCAACAGCCGACAACAAGCCGGCCCCAGAAACGAAACTCGTCCTCCAAGACGTGTTCTGGGCACTCATGAACTCCAAAGAGTTCTTGTTCAATCACTAAACACTTCCGTATGAATCACGGGAAACTCCTCGCCCTCTCCCTCGTCTCGGTCCTCGGAACCGCAGCCTCCGCTGCGCTTCCAGAAAAAGTCACCTACGACGATCACGTGCTTCCAATCTTCCGGAACGCGTGTCTCAACTGTCACAACCCCGACAAGAAGAAGGCCGGCCTCGATCTCTCAACCTACCAAGCCACCCTTCAGGGAAGTGACAACGGGAAGGTCGTCCACAGCGGCAACGCCTCCGGAAGCCTCCTCTTCACCTGCGTGAAAGGCACCGAGGAACCCGTGATGCCTCCCAAGGGCGACCGCCTCAACGATGGCGAACTCGCCATCATGGAAAAGTGGATCAAAGATCGCCTCCTCGAAAGTGCCTCAAGCAAAGGCGTCGCCGCCTCGAACAAAGTCGAGGTTGCCGCGGTCTCCCTCGAACGCCCCGCCGGTCCGCCTCCCATGCCAGGCGACCTCAACCTCGAACCCTACGTCCAAACCAAACTCGAGAACGCACTCGTCGCCCTCGGAGCAAGTCCATGGGCGCCTCTCGTCGCCGTTGGCGGACAGCGCCAAATCATTCTCTACAACACGGAGTCCCTCCGGCCACTCGGCGTCCTCCCCTTCAATGAAGGATTCCCCGCCATCGTGCGCTTTTCCCGCAACGGTCAGGTTCTCCTCACCGGCGGCGGTCTAGGCGGAAAATCCGGTCAAGTCGCCCTCTGGAAAATCGCCAACGGCGAGCGCATCGGAACCGTCGGCAATGAGTTCGACTCCGTCCTAGGAGCCGACGTCAGTCCAGACCACACCAAAGTCGCCCTCGGCGGCCCCCTCCGCCTCGTCAAAGTTTACAACTCACAAAACGGGCAACTCCTTCACACCCTCAAAAAACACACCGACTGGATCACTTCCGTCGTGTTCTCTCCAGACGGCAAACTGTTCGCTTCAGCCGATCGCGCCGGGGGCATAACCGTTTGGGAAACCGCGACAGGCAAAGAGTTTAACACTCTCCCAGGCCACAAGTCTGCCGTCAACGCGCTCGCGTTCCTGCCGAACGTCGTGGCCTCCGCCGGCGCAGACGGAACCGTCGTCCTCTGGGATCCAAACGAAGGGAAAGAAATCCGTAAATGGAACGCTCACGCCGGCGGTTGTGAGTTCATCGATTTCAACTCCGAAGGGCAAATCGTCACGTGCGGACGGGATAAGCTCACCAAAGTGTGGGACAACATGGGCAAGGTTCTCATGACCTCACAGCCGATGACGGAAATCGCGCTCCGATCCGTTCTGAGCTCTGGGAAAGTGATTGCAGGAGATTGGAACGGCAAAATTCAAGTCTACCCCATCGCCGACGGGGGCAAACCCGTTGCCGAAATCACGGCCAACCCACGCCCCATCGCTGAGCACCTCAAAAAGGCTCGCGAGACCTTCAAAATCGCCGAGGCCAAAGCCCAAGCAGCGCGCGAACAACTCGCCCAACTCACTCAAAAAGTCGAGGCAGCCAAGACCGCTGGACAAGACGCTGCACCCCTCGAAGCGGAACTGGCGAAAGCGAAACCAAACATCGACGCGGCCCAAGCAGAAGCAAAAACCGCGAAAGCCGATCTCGCCCACTGGGAGCGAGGCGACGCTTTCCTCGTCGTCCAAAAAGCCCGCGCGAAAGCGGAAGACGCAAAGTCAAAGGTGGCTGCACTCACCGCGAGCATCGCCAACGCAACCGCACGCAGCCAGCAAGCCGATAGCGATATCGTCGATGCTGAAAAAGCACTTGCGGCGGCCCCGAGCAAAATCTCCGCAGCCGAAAAATCGTTCGCGGAAGCGCGAACGAAAGCAGAGCAACTAGAGGCCAAAGTCAAAGCAGCCAAAGACCTTGTGGCCGGCACGGAAACCAAGTTGACCGCCGCAAAACAGTCCCTCGACCAGGCCACCAAGGCAGGCCCGGCCCTCAAAGCCCGAACCACCCAACTCGATCAGCGCACGCAAACGGCGAGCAAGACCGTGGAAGCGGCAGCCGCCATCCTGCGAGAAAAGCAAAAAGCCCTCGACGCGAAATCCGCAGAAGTGAACCCCAAACTCGCGGAGACAAAGAAAACACGCGACGGGCTCACCACGCAAATTGCGGAAAAACAGAAAGCGGTGGACTCCTCTACCGCCTCCCTCGCGAAGCGAACGGAAGACGCCAAAAAGGCATTCGACGACGCCACCAAGGTGGCAGCGGAAACGCAAAAATCGTTGGACACCCAAACCACCGCCAAAGCCGCACCAGAAGTCATCGCGCCCCTCAAGCAACAGTGGGAGAACCAGCAAAAAGACGTGGCGTCGAAAAAAGCAGCGTTGGAAGGAATCAACCCAGCGCACCAGAAACTCTCGGCCGAACTCGCAGAACTGAAGCCGAAACTGGCAACCGCAAACAACACAATCACTGCGCTGGAAGCCTCCGTTACGCCGATTCGAGCGGAAGTGGAACGTCTCCAGAAAGACCACGCCACAAAGCTCGCCGCGCTGGAAGCCATCAAACCAGAGCGCACAAAGCTCGACGGTGAGTTGGCCGCGAACAAGGCGCAAACCGAGAAGTCCACCGCAGACATCGCAGCGCTGGCGAAGACGCTCGATCAGCAAAAAGAGGCGGTTCGCGCCGCCGATCAGGAGTTCCGTCCTGCATCACAAGCCCTTGCAAAGGCCGAGAAAGCCCTGCAACAGACGAAGGATGATTTGCCAAAGCGTCAAAAAGCGCTCGCCGACGCCAAGAAAGCGCAGCCATTGATCAAGAAGGACGCCGCAGCAGAAAAGGAACGCTCCGAAAAAGAGCTCGCCTCCGCGAAAACCCAAGTGGATCCCAGCAAGGCTGAAGCGGATAAACGATTCGCAGAGTTCAAGTCGCGTTGGGGCGAACCCACCGCGATGTAACCCTCGCACCCTCACTCCCAAACCCGTCGTTCGGTTCAGCGGACGACGGGTTTCTTTTAACCCTCTCCCTCCCATGAAAATACCAACCCTCCTCGCAACGGCCCTCCTCCTCGCGGGCAACCTCAATGGTGCCGACGCACTAAACCCCAATCACCCCGACCGCACGCCTCAACCAGGCGTACCCACCGGAACCATCACCACAGGAACTTTCAGCGATTCAAAAATCTACCCAGGCACCCGACGCGACTACAGCGTCTACGTTCCCGCCCAATACTCCCCCTCCCAACCCGCTGCACTCATGGTGTTTATGGACGGGAACGGTTATGCAAAAAAGGACGGTGCCTTTCGCGTTCCCGTTCTCTTCGACAACCTCATCCATCAAAAGGCGATGCCCGTCACCGTTGCAGTGTTCGTTCAACCAGGCACCGTCCCCGCAACCAAACCCGGAGCAAAAGACCGGAGCAACCGCTCCTTCGAATACGACTCCATGGGAGACCGTTACGCGAACTTCCTCCTAGAAGACTTTCTCCCCGTTGCCCTGAAAGACCTCAATATCTCGAAAGACCCCAAACATCGCGCCGTGTGTGGCATCTCGTCCGGCGGCATCTGCGCCTTCACCGTCGCTTGGGAAAAACCCGACCAGTTCGGCAAAGTGCTCAGCCACATCGGCAGCTTCACCAACATCCGCGGGGGGTGGGCTTACCCAGGACTCATCCGCAAATCCAAGCCCGCGCCCAAGCCGCTCAAGGTGTACATTCAGGAAGGTAAGGACGATCTAAACAACCTCTTCGGCAACTGGCCCCTCGCGAACGAAGACCTCGCCGCTGCCTTCAAGTTCGCTGGATATGAATACCAGTTCGAAATGACCGATGGCGGCCACTCCGGTAACTGGGGCGGCGACCGTCTCCGCACCGCCCTCCGTTGGCTCTGGTCTGATCAAGTGAAGTAACCCACCTCAACCCCAACTTTTACTTCCCATGAAAGCGATTTCCTCCTCCCTCTTCGCCCTCGCCCTCACTACGGCATCCCTCTCGCTGCACGCCCAGCAACCGGCGACTCCCCCCGCCTGGCAACCTCACGCCGACGCCGTCGAACGCGCCGACGTCCCCCACGGCACCGTCATCGACATGCCCGCGTGGGAGTCGACCATCTTTGCCAACACCACCCGCGATTGGTCCATCTACGTACCAGCCCAGTACAAAAAGGGTAATCCCGCCGCTCTCATGATTTTTCAAGACGGCAAAGGCTACAAGGACACCAAAGGACGCTGGCGAGTCCCTGTCGTCTTCGACAACCTCATCGCCCGAGGCGACATGCCGGTAACCATCGCGGTCTTCATCAACCCCGGCACCTTCAAACCCGAACCAGGCCAACCGGCGTCAGACCCCAAACGCCGCTCCAACCGAAGTGCCGAATACGATAGTCTCGGAGACCGGTTCGCTCGCTTCCTCCTCGAAGAAATCATTCCCGAGGTGGAAAAGACGTACACCCTCTCAAAGGACCCCAATATGCACGCCATCTGTGGAGCCAGCTCCGGCGGCATCTGCGCCTTTACCGTCGCGTGGGAACGGCCCGACGCCTTCCGTAAAGTCCTCTCCACCATCGGAAGCTTCACCAACATCCGCGGAGGAAACGTCTATCCCTCCATCATTCGCAAATCCGAACAAAAACCTCTTCGCGTCTATCTTGCTGACACCAGCGGTGATGTGGACAACCAGTTCGGAAGCTGGCCCCTCGCGAACAAACTCATGGCCTCCGCTCTCCAATACATGGGCTATGACGTCCGCTTCGACTGGGCCGAAGGCTTCGCCCACAATAGCGACCACGGTGGCGCTCTTTTCCCCGATGCCGTCAAATGGCTCTGGCGCAAAGAACAACACCAACCCGTCGCTTTCGATACCAAGGGCGACTTGAAAGGCGACATGACCATCCTTCGCCAACTCATCCCCGGTGAAGGCTGGCAGATCGTCGCCGATAAACTCGGATTCGCGGACGCTCCCTGCCCCGACAAGGACGGCAACTTCTACTTCTCGGACATGAAAGCACCCGCCGTGTTCAAAGTGAGCGCTGTGGACGGGAAACGCACCGAAATCGCGAAAGAACCCGTGAGCGGACTCAAGTTCGGTCCAGACGGTTTACTCTACGGCTGCCAGGGCTCCAAGAATCGCGTGATCTCCATCGATCCCGCATCTGGCGCCATCAAGGAGGTCGCCACCAACGTGAAACCCAACGATTTAGCCGTGACCGCCGACGGCTTTATCTACATCACCGAAACGGGTGCTCAAAAGATCACGCGGATTCAGAGCAAGACCGGTGAAACGGCCACTGCGGACGCCGGCATCACCGGGCCCAACGGCATCGCCCTCTCACCCGACGGCGGCACGTTGGCGGTGTCCGATTACAAAGGCGAACACGTCTGGACCTTTCGAGTGAACGCCGACGGATCTCTCGACGCGAAAATGCCAACCATGACGCTCCGCTTACCCATCGATCCCAAAGGCGAGTTCAAGCACAACGAACCGCCCCCGTACCAAACGGCCTCCAAGGGCGACGGAATGGCCGTCGATAAGTCGGGACGCTACTACGTGACGTCTGCCGTCGGAGTTCAAATTTTTGATCCCACGGGCCGGCATTGCGGTGTCTTTCATAAACCACTGGAAGACAAACCACTGACAAGCTGCACTCTTGCCGGCGAGAAGCACGAGTTTCTGTACGTGACAAACGGTGACACCATCTTCCGCCGAAAGCTGAAGGTTGACTGACCTATCCTGCAGGGATTCCTCTACGCACCGCAGCGCGCCGGCGCACGCCGGCCGCATAGTCGGGCGTCCCGTCGCGCCACCCCTCACCTTTGCTTGGCTCGCCGCCGGTACTCACTCGGTCGCCACCCAACCCAGCGCTTGAACGTGTTCGAAAATACGAACGCGTTAGCGTAACCCACGTCACGGGATATCGTTTCAACCTTCTCATCCGTTGAAGCCAGTAGCTCTGCCGCACGCCGCATCCTCAAGTAGATGACGTGATGCACCGGACTGCGCCCAAGTTCCCGGCGACACAAACGCCGCAAATGCTCGCTGCTCAAATGGCACATCGCCGACAAGCGCTCGAGCGTCCAAGGCGATCCAAGATCGGCCTCCACAAGCACCCACAACTTCTCCAGCCGCGTGTCACTCTCCCGCGCACACACAAACTGACGAAGGTAGGCGGACACCAAGCGAACCCAATGCTGCTCACTCGCCGGCAACTGCTTCGCCCGCACCTCATTCAA
>JBEEPE010000215.1:0-3513 GCA_041191265.1 Verrucomicrobiota bacterium
AGCATCGCTGCTCCCTCCTCCCAACCCCGCCCCATGCGGTATCCCCTTCTCCAAATCGATTTCCAACGCCGGCTCAATCCCAACCTGACCGCAAAACAAGCGCGCCGCACGCACCACCAGATTTGTCCCATCCGAAGGAATCGTCGAATCCGAGCACCGAAAAGAAATCCCTGCCTCCGACCCAGCCCTCAACCGCAATCGGTCAAAGACGCTCACCGGACACACCAAACTCCGTAAATCGTGAAACCCGTCCGGTCGCTTCCCCAAAATCCGGAGCGACAAGTTGACTTTCGCTGGCGCTAAAACTTCCAACATAACCCCATGAAAAAGGGGCGGAGATGCGAACATCCTCCGCCCCAAAACCTCAGCTGAAACCTACTTCGCCAGCGAAGCGCGAATCGCTTCCACCTGACCCGCTGAACCCAACTTCACGTTCTTGTGCGCAATGAACTTCGCGTACTCGTCCATGAACGTCTTACCCGGAGGACGGAAATCAAACTCACCCGGCTTGCTGTGGAAAAACTCGCGATGCACGCGCGTCCACACCAAACGCCCATCCGTATCAATGTTCACTTTCGCCACGCCCAAGCGCGCCGCCGGTAGATACTCGTTTTCGTCAACGCCACACGCACTCGGGTCCAACGTGCCACCCGCCGCATTAATCCGCGCCACTTCCTCCGCCGGCACACTCGAACTCCCGTGCATCACAATCGGAGTCGGAGGCAATCCCGCCGCCGTCACATTTTCCCGAATCTTTTCAATCACATCAAAGTGCAAACTCTGACGCCCACGGAACTTGTACGCCCCGTGGCTCGTTCCAATCGCGGCCGCCAACGAGTCGCAACCCGTCCGCTTGATGAACTCCACGGCCTCCTCAGGGTCCGTCAAACACGCATGCGCCTCATCCACCGCAATGTCTTCCTCCACCCCGCCCAGCATCCCTAACTCCGCTTCCACGCTAATCCCCTTCGCATGAGCCAAATCCACCACTCGCTTCGTAATCTCAACGTTCTTCTCAAACGTCTCGTGCGAGGCATCAATCATCACCGACGAATAAAAACCTGAGTTGATGCAATCAATGCACGTCTCCTCGTCCCCGTGATCGAGGTGCACCGCAAAAATCGTCTCCGGAAAAATCTCCTCCGCAGACCGGATGATGGCCTCCAACATCCGCTTCTCCGTGTACTTACGCGCCCCTTTCGAAATCTGAATGATAAACGGCGCCTGACTTTCGACGCAGCCCCGGAACAGACCCATCGTCTGCTCGGCATTGTTGATGTTGTAAGCGCCAACGGCATACTTGCCGTAGGCCACGCGATATAAAGCTGCGGTAGGTACAATCATGGCCCACCACAGATAGCCCCTTCCCCGCGCACCAACAAGGCCGAACCCCTCCAGAACCTCGAAGCGGCACCGATTCCCCGCCGATGCCGCCCCCGCGAAAACCTTACAACTTCGCGGCAATCACCTGCTCCAACTTCACGATGTCCGCCGAAAACTTCCGAATCCCCTCCGCCGTCTTCTCCGTCGCCATCGCGTCCTCGTTGAAGTCAAAGCGGAACCGCTTCTCATCCAAATGCACCTTCTCCAGCGACAACCCAGCGGCCACCCCCGCATCCAGTTTGCGCTCCATCGCATCCCCCGACTCCGCAAGCTTCGCGAGTAAATCCGGCGAAATCGTCAACAAATCGCACCCAGCCAGCTCGA
Organism: Verrucomicrobiota bacterium; assembly: GCA_041191265.1. Lineage (GTDB taxonomy): Bacteria > Verrucomicrobiota > Verrucomicrobiia > Chthoniobacterales > Chthoniobacteraceae > JBEEPE01. The sequence continues at coordinate 1,708 of JBEEPE010000215.1, forward strand.
TAATCTGCGAAGTATTCCGGAAACTTGCCCCCATCACCTCCGTCCGATACCCAAACTTCTTGTAGTAGTTGTAAATCTTGGACACCGACTGAACCCCGGGATCCTCAGACCCCGTGTACTCGCGCTTGTTCGCAGCCTTGTACCAATCGTAAATCCGCCCCACAAACGGAGAAATCAGCTGAACCCCCGCCTCCGCACACGCCACCGCCTGGGCAAACGAGAACAAAAGGGTCAAGTTGCAACGAATCCCCTCCTTTTCCAAAACCTCCGCCGCCTTAATCCCTTCCCACGTCGAAGCAATCTTGATCAATACCCGCTCCCGCCCAATCCCGCGCGCCTCATACAGCCCAATCAACTGCCGCGCCTTGTCCACCGTGCCCGCCGCATCAAATGACAACCGCGCGTCCGTCTCCGTCGAAACACGGCCCGGAACAATCTTCAAAATCTCCATCCCGAACGCGATCAAGATGTGGTCAATCACATCCTCCACCTGCTTCGCCCCCGTCAACCCACTCCCCTGACGCTCCACAATCACCCGATCAAGAATGTGGGCGTACTGCGGCTTCGTCGCTGCCTGAAGAATCAACGAAGGATTCGTCGTTGCATCCTGCGGCTTGAAAACCGCCATCGATTCAAAATCACCCGTGTCGGCGACCACTGTGGTGAACTTTTTCAGCTGATCCAACTGGCTGACGGAAGAGGAGGCGTTGTTGCTCATGGTTATCAAGAGGATTTAGAGAAGTACTCCCCGCCACTCGGCTTCAACCGCCGTGACCCGGGACCCCGCACGTACTAACCCCTCGACACCACATCCGCAAAGATTTTCCGCCCCCTCTTCCCAGCCCCTCCCTCCCAACAACCCCCTCACCTTCCGAACACTCCTCCCGTCCGCCAACCCGCCTCACCAGTTCCTTCGCTACCGCGTGGATTCCGCTTCCGAAGCCAATCGCTGGCCACCTGGCTTTTCGCCCGGCTTGCCCGCCGAAGCCGTCGCCTTCGGTCCGATGTACACCTTCTTCGCTTCCCAATAATCCGCGTTCTTAATCGCCGTCCCGCGAACCAAATCCCCCACCGCCAACTGCTCAAACTTCGCAGGAGCGTCATCCTTCGTCACCACCGTCCCCGGCATCATCTGAAACAGTCGCTCCTTGCGACCCGTCAATGTGAACGTCTGAGCCGCCGCATTCACCGCCACCACTTTCCCTTGGTACGGCACCGCTTTCCCCGAGAACTCCGACCCGCGCTCCTGCGACCGCTCCTGCTTCACCGGATCCGCCGCTCGCAACTCACCCCCAAAACTCCCCGCCACCACTAACCCGAACGCCACCGCTCGAACCACCGCGCCCAACCCAGTTCTCCAAACCAAACCGCCACCTTTCTCTGTCCCGTCTCTGTTTATTCCGTATTTCATATCCTTCAACGTGACGCCGCACGCCACCCAACCGGGCCAGCCAACCTCCACACCCGTGAAGCCTGACCGCGGCCGCGCCACACCCCCTCCATCGCCACCCCACCACTTTACGGACGTTGAAAACCCGGCTCCCCAACGAAAACACATCTAAGCCACTCCGCTAAGGCCTCACGCCACCACGCCGGAGAGCCCCCTCAGTTTTCTATCGAGAATCCATCGGGAAATCGCTACACCCAACCCTCCAACGGCCCTCCAAGCCGTGCCACCCAACCTCAAAATGTCCGACCAGACCGGCCCGAAGATCTACCTCCTGCCGAACCTCATGACCGCAGGCAACCTTTTCTGCGGCTTTGCGGCCGCGCTAAAAGTCGTTGAAAGCGCCCTCATCAAACAAA
>JBEEPE010000216.1:0-25903 GCA_041191265.1 Verrucomicrobiota bacterium
GCCCGAGAAATACGTTCAAATGACGTCCCGTCGCCTTCGGATACCAATGATAGACACCCGCGAAAATCGCGAAGATTGTCCCTGGAGCCACCACATAGTGGAAATGCCCAATGACGTAGTAGGTGTCGTGTAAGAATAAATCCACGGCATTGAACGCCAGCGGAATCCCCGTTAACCCTCCGATTCCAAACATCGGAAGAAACGCTGCGGCGAACAACATCGCATTGTTGAAGCGAATCGAGCCCCCCCACAGCGAGAGAATGAGAGATGTTAACAAGATCACCGACGGAACAGAAATCATGATTGTCGTCGCTTGGAAGAAGGAAGCAACCTTCGCCCCCATCCCAGTCATGTACATATGGTGCGCCCACACAATGAAAGAGAGGAAGCCAAGTGCGAACACCGCGTAAACCATGCTCTTGTAACCGTAGATTGGCTTCCTCGTGTTGTTGGCAACAATCTCTGCCACCATCCCAATCGCCGGCAGAATTAGTACGTACACCTCAGGGTGAGCCAAAAACCAGAAAAGGTGTTGCCAGAGAACCGGGCTACCCCCTCCGGCCCAGGTCTGTCCCACAGCCTTTGCCACCGCAAGACCAGTCGGCATAAAGAAGCTAGTTCCAAAAACTCGGTCAGTAAACTGCATCAAGCCAGCCGCCTCGAGCGGAGGAAAGGCCAACAGTAACAGGAAAGCTGTCACGAACTGCGCCCACACGAAGAAAGGCAAGCGCATCCATGTCATCCCTGGCGCGCGTAGCTGAATGATCGTCGCGATGAAGTTGACTGACCCCAGGAGCGAACCCGTAATATTAAAAACCATTCCCAATAGCCAAAGGGTCTGCCCATTCCACCAGAGAGAGCCGCCTTCAGGCATGTCAGCGATTCCCGCGAGAGGAGGATAAGCCGTCCACCCAGACTTTGCTGCCCCTGTCCCAACAAAGAAACTTCCCACCATGATAACGCAACTTACAAAAAAGGACCAAAAACTCGCCATATTGAGTTTCGGAAAACACATGTCAGGGGCGCCGATTTGAAGAGGTACGACGTAGTTTCCAAAGGCTGCAAAAGCTACCGGCACAACACCGAAGAAAACCATAATCGTTCCGTGCATTGCACCGAAGGTGTTGTACCCGTCCGGCGTCAGCACGCCCGCAATGCCCGCCGCCCGTTTGGCGCCGTCAAAAACCGTGTCGCCAAAAATATTGTGCAACAGGTTTCCCACGAACGGAACGGCCTCACCGGGGTGAGCCAACTGCCAACGCATCACCAGCATCAGCATGAAACCGAGGAAAAGGAACGCCAGTCCAGTGACGCCGTACTGGATACCGATTACCTTGTGATCGGTAGAGAAAACGTACTTTTGCAGGAATGACAGTTCGTGGTGATGATCGTCACCGTGACCATGATCAGTCGCAGGAGAATGAGCGTGAGATACAGCCATAATCGTTAGTCAGTGTCAGATTTTCTACTTCTTCTCTTCCGGCCAAGCCTTCAACTCGGCCTCACTCCACATGGTTGCTTTGGACGCAAACTTCTTCCTCGCCTCCGCCACAACCTCTGCCTTCACCGGAGCAGCCTTGTTACCGAAGCTGCCTCGAACGTAACTCAAAACTGCGGCGATTTTTTCATCCGTCAACATCGCCTCTTGAGGAGGCATGATGTTGTTATAAGCCGCTCCATTCACCGTGATTGGTCCCATCACTCCCTTCAAAACGATCGCCGCCATCCGTTCAGCCGACCCATTGACATATTCCGTGTTGATGAGAGTCGGGAAAACTGGCGGCAATCCGGCCCCTGTCGGCTGGTGACACGCGATGCAAACCGTGCTGTAAACCTGTTTCCCCAAGTCATCTTGGGCGCACAAGCCGAAACTCAGGCCCAGAAGTGCAAAAACGCAAAGCTTTTTCAACAATAACATAAAAACCAACTATTTATCTGCACCAAACCCCTTCAACTCAGCCTCAGTCCAAGGCGTCGTCTTGCCGAGATGCTTCTTCCTGAACTCAGCAACCTGATCGACAGTGATCGGACCAGATTTATTCCCGAAGTTTGCTCGCACATAAGAAGCCACTTCAGAGATTTTTTTGTCCGTCAGGAGGGCCTCTTGGCCTGGCATCACGTTGTTGTAAACGGTGCCCTTGACCGTAATAGGGCCAATCACACCCTTTAAAATGATTGCAACTAACCGCTCCGCACTGTCATTCACGTACTCAGACTCCGAGACGGGAGGAAATACTGGGGCTAGCCCCAACCCAGTAGGTTGGTGACAGGCGACACAAATCGCCATGTAATGCGTCTTACCGTCCTCGAGAGAAACGGAACCCGGCGCCGCTGCCCCCCCTGACTGCGCAGGCGCCGCCGCCGTCGGCGCACCAACGGGTGCCGGTGCAGGCGAAGCACCCTCAATGTTGGCGCCAGCAGGGATTTGCCCCAACTCTGCCTCGGTGTAGGGAGTGGTGCGCGTCGAAAGTTCTTTGCGGACCACAGCAACTTTCTCGGGCGAAATCTCAGGCGCGGCATTGCCCCAAGCGGAGCGGACATACGTCGCTACCGCAGCGATTTTCTTATCAGACAGCGTGCTCTCCCACGCAGGCATCAAACCATTGTACGTCGCATCGCCAACTTTCAGAGGGCCTTGAATACCCTTCAGCAGAATGGACACCAAACGCTTCTCAGAACCGACCACGTAGTCGGTACCCACGAGACTCGGAAACTGTCCCGCCACGCCCTGACCCGTGGGTTGATGGCAAGACTGACAGTTTGCATATATTTCCTTGCCAAGCTCTGCCAAAGTTTTCTCTTGCGCGCCACCCGCCCCATCGCCCGTGGCAACCCTCGACAACCCAACGAACAACTGCTCGGGACCAAAGATGTCCCTCGAAAACCCGCCCGAGCGCCCCCCAATCACCACGCCACCGGCAGAAATCAGAAAAGCACCCAACGCAACCACCCAGAATGGGGCGCTGCTCTGAACTGTTTCCGCCGAACGCTCACGCTTGACCGCAGGAACGTTACCTAAACTCGAAAAATCCGGATTATTATTTTTATCTAACATTTCCCAGCCTCATTTATTTTTTTGTCGGGGAAACACCTGCCATAGCCGCTTCCGGCAATGGGGCACTCCTGTCCAAGGATTTGAGATACGCCACTAGAGAGAGTGCATCGCTTGTTGGAACAAACTTGCCCCCTTTTTCATCAACTATCACCGTGCCACCTATCACCGTGTCCCGAGCGTTGACCGGCTCAAATAAACCGCGGTAAGAGGGCATCACCGTATGGCGGGCAAACTTCTGCGGGTTGAACAGGTACTCAAGCAACCTTGCGTCATCCAAACGGTTTGCCGGAACAGGCAGAGCCTTCGGAGTCTTACCCCAGTCGGCATTCCCGTAGTTTGTCAAATCCGGCCCCAACCGTGTCAAACCCAACGCGGCATTTGATTCAAACAGAAAGTCTCGCGGCACACCCCGACGTTTTGCCCAACCACGCTCAATCTCGTAATGGCTTTCACCCCGCACAAACTGTGTGTGGCACGTTGAACATCCCTCCCGAACGAAAATGTCACGCCCCTGTTTTGACACCCCCTCGTTTCGTACCGGATAGATGTCAGAAATGGAACCATCCTCGAACTTAAAACTCGGTTCTAAACTCGAAAGTTGGGACTTCAGACCGAGTACCCCAAGGCCCGCAGACAAGCACAGTGAGGCTACCGCCACGGGAAATGTAATAAAGCGATCAGACATCTGTTTTTAGTGGTTAGAAGCGTCCGGGAGCAATGTGGCTTCTCCCGCTGGTTGGCCGATTCGAATCGCTAGAAAGCCAGCGTTCAACAAAGCAGATAAGTAGCCGAAAATCATCAAGACCACGCCGATGACGACTCCCCAGTAGTAGGACTTGCCCATTGCTACGGACTCCGAGAAGGGAGCTAGCGCCTCATTCAGGGTGGATCCTGACGCAACTCCACTCACCAACAAGCAAAGAAACGCCACGCCACCACCGTACAATGCGCCCCGGAGATGCCAGGAGATTAAAGATGAGGAAAGCCACTCACATCCGCAGACTCTCGGGAAGAGATAATAGACGGAGCCCCATGCGACTAACCCTCCGCCCAACAAGTACTGGAGAAGATCAACCCCAAACTGAGCGAGCGTCAGTTGAACACTCTCAGAAACACCTGGTAACACCAAAAGAATCCGGAGGAGCGAGCCGCTCAACCACACGATAGCCCCCCACTTGACGAACGTGGCCGACGGACTGCCAATCGGAGCACTGTTTCCCCCGAAAACGCCAGAGGCGAAAGTGACAACGGCGACAGCCACGAAGAAAGCGCTTCCCGAGCCAACCGCACCAACCCACGAGGGGACAGGCCCGTCAGACAAACTCGAAAGGCCGACCAACCCACCGAAAACTCCGAGCAAAACCGCCACTAACATGGCCTGATGCGTACTCAGAACTGAGTTGCCGCTCGACTTTTGGAGGACGAAACATGCAGCACCCATCGGGATCAGAAGCCCGACAGAAGCGCTCAGGACGCCTGAAAACCAAACGTCGGAAACCGTCCCCACAACTCCCGTAGTGCCGGGGGCAATGGAAAGACGAATAAAGGAAGCCAGAGTGACACCGACAAGACCCGTGCCCACAAAAAGCATCGGGCCACTAAAACCACCGCCAGAAAACGCGATGATCGAAAAGAGAACAATTGCCACCGACACCGCGAAAAAAGTCGACCCTCTTAAAAAGCCAACTAACGCGCAAAGCGCCAAGAGCGTCGAGACCGCAGTCAACATGAACCCGCGTGTTGAACCGACGGACGCACCTCCAAACGCGAGAGTCGATGCGCACACAAGCGCCGAGCCTAAACTGAGCATTACAAGCGACCCTTGGGGCGCGATGCCAGTCAGAGGCAATCCAACCCAACCAACGTAGCCAATCGTCGCAACCAGACCAACATTCCAACAGGCGAACCCTAAATCCCCCGCCCACCTCGCCAGAATACCAACCGAGGGGGTTTCTTCGGACTGCCTAGCGGCCACCCACACTGAGATGGCAAAAGCAACGCACCCAGCCGATCCATTCAGCAATAAAAACTTGGCCAGAGGGAAAAGTTTTCCAAACCCCAATCCCGACCATTGGAACCGCTCGGGGTTGAGAAGTTCCAACATTGAAGCCCCAAACAAAACCAGCGACAGAATCGACCACAAAACCCCGGCGATTACCCACTTTTTAACCAACGGCGAAACGCTGGCGTCAATCAGCAATCGATTTTTTTCTATTTGCCCTAACTCCATATTACATTATTTTAAGATTATCTGGCTTTGACGGAATCAAAGCGCAGCGTCGTTGCCCCAGCCGGCGCAGAGGGGAGACTGGGAGCCTCGCCTGGCTTTCCTGCAGGCAATGGAGCCTCAACCGCCGTCTGAGACGCAGCGACTTTCACTGCCGAGAACTTTGAGATGACTACCAACGAAGCGTTGGCCTTACCCAGAGACGCCTTCGATTTCTCGCTGTCAAGCCACTTGTCTTCAGACGCTTTTGCTTTGGCTACGCTTTCCGCCACGACCTTCAAGCGCCGCTCGCTTTGTAAACGCTCAGCCGCTGCAGCGGACCAAGAAGCTGCATCATTGTTGAGGTTAGCCGAGTAAATCAGCGAAAATGCTGATGCACCGATGAGAAGAACATATCCGATTGTTGGGACTGGAAAACTCATAGATTGCCTTAGTTGTGTAGGTTGACGGAGCCCTCCAGTCGCGGATCCCTCAAGGGAAACACCGGCGCACTGCCCAGATTCCTGAAGTACAAACCGAAAGCCAGCCCACCGACAGCAAGCAGACCCGATACATCAAATACACTAAACGACGGGCCGGTCTGGTGCAGAACAGGAAGAACGACCACATAAAGATCGAGAACCTGCATCAGAATTATCCACACCGCCACACCGCAAATGAGCTTTACGTTCTTTTTGGTTGCCTGGAATAGGAGAACTGGGAAAGGAAGGAAGAAACGCCCAGCGACGAGCAAGGTGCTCAAAATGTGCCAACCTTCCGTGTTCCGGATTTTGAAGTAAATGGTTTCCTCAGGCATGTTGGCATACCAGATCAACATGTATTGAGAATATCCGATGTACGCCCAAAAAACCGTGAACGCCAACATGAACTTCCCCATCGTGTGATAGTGCTCTTGGTTCACTGCGCGAAGGTAACCGTTCTTTCGAAGCCAACTTACGACCAGAACGATTAGCGACATTGAACTGCCCGCCGCGCCCGCAAAAACATAAACCCCCCACATCGTCGAGAACCAGTGGTAGTCAAGACCCATCAACCAATCGACAGCCGCGAACGTCAATGAAACCGCAAAGATTGGCAGACCCGCGATCGCTGCCTTTCGCATTGCAAAGGAGTGTGACGGCGCGCCGTCTGAATCCTGCGCACAGGAATGTCGCCGCAACGTCCAAACAATCAGACCCAGAAGGCAAAAATATAGCGCCGCCCTCACAATAAAGAACGGCTTGTTCAAGAAAGCTTCCTTGTTGTCCAGAAGCGCATCTACGCCATGAGGGACATTCCACCATTTCCAGAGGATAGGAGCGCACAACAGGAGGAGCGGCAAAAAACCAACGACGAGCAGCGGAAAAATCGACGCGATATTCTCCACCTGCCGACGAATCAAGACAGACCACTCAGAGTCAGTGGCGTGGTGCAGAATATTCCAGAACGCCGCCCCAGCGACTAGAGTGAAAACCACCGCGAAACCAAACAACCAAGAGAAAGCAAACTGCTCGTGGTTTTGGGTGTAAGCTATGCCGCCAAGCAAAGCACCTAGCGCTGCCACCGCGAAACCGCGGCGAGAGAGCGCTGCGGCCCGATCAATCGGGAACTTTTCGGCCGTTAAACCTTGAGAATGAGAGCCCATTTTAACTATTTAATCAAACTTTTGATGTTATCCGGGATGTCTGATGCAGCAGTGGAGGCTTGAGCCTGCAAGGCACGAACGTGCGCCACAATCGCCCAGCGATCCTTCACTGCGATGTTCGGACCATAAGCACCCATGGTGTTTTTACCGTGCGTGATTGTTGCAAAAATCTGTCCTTCGGGTTGGACACGAATCCTGTCATCCGTCAAGGACGCCACGGTTGCCAGACCTAGGGCTTTCGTCGGGCCATTCCCACTCCCATTTGCGTCGTGGCAAATCGAGCAATGCACCGCGTAACGATTTTCACCGCGCGCAAGGAGCTCTGCATCCACCTTCACTGGAAAACCTGACCCGTAAAACTCACCCAGGGAACCCGTGTTGTAATAATCATTCGCCGCGGTAAATCCGCCGCCAGCATTAGACGCAGTAGTGGCCAAGTAGCGCCCTTTCAGCGAGTAGCCACGGGGAAGAGTTCCTTGCACCATCTCGCGATCCGCACGGCCATCCGCAAACACATTGGAAGGGTGTTGCGTTATCACTTTCGGCTGATGCTTCATGTCCGAAAAGATTTGCAAAGGAGTCTCACTAAACTTCTCCCCGCGAAATCCTAGGAAAGAAACGGCACAAAGCCCCAGCGGGATTGCCGTCATGAAAAAGGGTTTCAACATACAGATTCTCTCTTTAAGCCTCTTCTCTGATGACCGAGATTTCAGTTCCGCCTACCGTCTGAAGAAGTTCGCTCACCTTGGCCACGGAGAACTTTGGGTCCCTCGACTCAATGACAATCGCATAGCTGTCATCAGACACCTTGGTGAAGTTCGCCCACTCAAACACCGGATGGTTCCACCTCGGGAGGCGATTCATGACCAGCATGCCGCCAACCGCAGCGAACGCAGAAAGCAGCACGGTTAACTCAAACATGATCGGAAAGAAGCTAACAATAGTGCGCCAATCATACGGCTTGCCGTGAACAATCATCGGATAGATTCCGAACGAGGGAATCGTGGTCAGGCAAACCGCAGTGGTGAATCCGAGCAACCCACCACAAAAAACAACAGCACTCAACCAAGACTTACCGAGTCCCATCGCCTGATCCATACCGTGTACCGGAAAAGGCGTGTGAACGTCCCAGTGGACGAACCCCAAGTCACGAATCTTCTCAGCCGCGGACATCACACTCCCCGCGTCGGAGAAAATCGCTCCAACCGCATAAACTTTCTTTTCAGACTGATCCATTTTTAGACCCAGTTGGTTGTTAGTGTTTGTCCTCCGAACCTCCGTGATGCGGATTGGCCGCCGGCGTGACGAGCTTCACCTCGGAAATCGCAATCATCGGCAGGAAGCGCATGAACAGGAGAAACAGCGAGAGGAAAATCCCGAATGTACCAATGAAAGTCAGGATTTCCGTCGTGCTCGGACTGTAATGCCCCCACGAGCTGGGCAGGAAATCTTGCGCTAGAGAGGTAACGATAATCACAAATCGCTCAAACCACATCCCCACGTTGACGAACTGGCACACGATGAACACCACGATGTAGTTCGAGCGAGCCCACTTAGACCAGAAAATCTGAGGCGAAATAACGTTGCAGAACATCATCGCCCAGTACGCCCACTGGTACCACCCTTCCCCATCAAAGCTTGCCCGCGCTTTGAAGAAGGTGAAGCCCTCAAACTTATTCCCGCCGTACCAAGCCACAAAGAGCTCCATCAAATAGGCGTAGCCCACAATCGATCCCGTCAGCAAAATGATTTTGGCCATTTTGTCCACGTGCTGACGAGTGATTAAATCACCGATTTGTGGGTAGATAAGACTTGCAGGCAACATGATGGTCAACACCATGGCAAATCCCCCGAAAATCGCGCCCGCCACGAAGTAAGGAGGAAAAATCGTCGTATGCCATCCAGGCATAATCGAAGTAGCGAAATCGAACGAAACAATCGAGTGAACGCTCAACACCAACGGAGTTGAAAGCCCAGCCAAGATTAAATACGCCATCTCGTAGTGCCTCCACTGACGGTTAGACCCCCGCCATCCTAGGGCAAAGAAACCATAAATCGTCTTGGCAATACCAGACTTCGCTCGGTCCCGCAGCGTCGCCAAATCGGGAATAAGGCCAACATACCAGAACAGCACAGATACCGTGAAGTAAGTCGAGACCGCAAACACGTCCCACAGAAGCGGAGAACGGAAGTTTGGCCAAATTCCATTCGCATTGGGGACCGGAGCAAGGAACCAAGCCATCCAGAAACGACCCACGTGGATGGCCGGAAAAATCCCTGCACACACCACTGCGAAAAGCGTCATTGCCTCCGCGGCCCGGTTGATGGAGGTGCGCCACTTCTGACGAGTCAGAAACAGAATTGCAGAAATCAATGTCCCTGCATGGCCGATTCCGATCCAGAACACGAAGTTCGTGATATCCCAAGCCCAACCGTTGGGATGGTTCTCGCCCCAAACACCTACACCATTCGAAATCTGGTACACAATGCACGCCAACCCCATCAATGCGATTGGGGATGTAATGGCGAAAGCTACGTACCACCAAAAAGGAGTCTTTTTTTCGACGATTTCGGATACCTTGTCCGTAATCCACGAAACAGACCGATTATTATTAACCAAAGGAACTCGCTTGAGTTCCTCGGGAGTGTGAAATGATAAACCTGATTCTTTAGCCATTACAGTAAAATGAAGATTAGTGGCCTTGAGTCATGAACGCCCCGTTCTTCGCGGCATCCGGCATCTTCGGATTTGGGTTCTTCACCCGAGCCAAATACCAAACTCGGTTTTGAGTATTGAGGTACTCAAACAGTCGGTATCCACGCTGAGAATCCTTGAGTTGATTCAGCTTGCTGTCCTTTTGTTTGATGTCACCGAAAGTGATGGCATCCGTCGGACATACCTGAGCACAGGCAGAGGTGAAAGAATCCACCGGAACTTGGGGCACCTTGCCCGAGTCCTTGACCATCACCTTCGCTGCGATTTTGGCCTCTTGGATCCTCTGCACACAGAAAGTACACTTTTCCATAACGCCGCGCATACGCACCGTGACGTTAGGATTCTTGGACATCTTCAACGTGTCAGACATCCCCTTCTCATTGATGAGATTCCACTTGTAGAGATTGTCTAATGGCCGTTGGTTGTAATCAAAGAAGTTAAAGCGACGAACTTTGAACGGACAGTTGTTCGCACAGTACCGAGTTCCAATGCAACGGTTGTAAGCCATCACGTTCAGCCCATCTTCAGAGTGGACCGTCGCGTTCACCGGACAGACCGTCTCACACGGAGCATTCTCGCAGTGCTGACACATCATCGGTTGGCTAACCATTTCCGGTTCGGTCGTGTCATGCTGGTCGCCGGCGAAGTACCGATCCGTCCGAATCCAGTGCATCTCACGGCCAATGATGACCTGCTCTTTGCCAACAATCGGGATGTTGTTTTCGGCCTGGCACGCCACCATGCATGCAGAGCAACCCGTGCACAGACTCAAATCGACGGCCATTCCCCAGCCGTGGACATCATCCAACGGTGGATTCGAATACAAAGAGAAGTTGTCAGGTGTGTGGGCGTCAATCCCTGCTTTCTTGATAAAGTCAGGATGGCTCTCAGAGTTGGCCTTCCAGTTTTCGAGCGAGGTCTCGCGTGTGATGTCTGCGCCACGCCCCTCGAGAGCGCCATGCTCCTGAGTTATCGCAAGTTGGTGGGGCTTGCCTGAAACTTTCGTTACCGTTCCCGATACAATCCGAGAGATTGAGACGGTCTGAATGGGGAAAACATCAAAGCCCACTCCCTTACCCACCGGACTCGAATCAGCGCGCCCGTATCCAATCACAACCGTGACAGACTTATCCGCATGCCCCGGGGCAACAAGAACAGGGACTTTGACCGCGCGACCAGAGCTCGACTTGAGTTCAACCCAATCCCCCGTCCCAACTGAAAGCTCCTTCGCCGACTGGGGACTGATCAAAGCTGCGTTGTCCCAAGTCAACTTGGTAATAGGATCGGGCAACTCCTGAAGCCATCCGTTGGAAACGTAACGGCCGTCATCCACCTTTGAGTCACTGACAAAAACAATTTCAAAACCGTCTGTGGATTTTACCGGCGCTGGCAAACTAAGCGTTGGGGCACCGACAGTCTCGCTCGAGAAAGGCTTGCCATAAAATCCATCGCGCAAATTTTTTACCCAGTCCTTCCCTCCTGCCGATTGGTGCGACTGTTTCACCACCTCGTGAGGTGTCTGTTTCAATCCGGCGATGGCCGCCAAGATTTCCAGTTCGGAGACCCCACCAAAGATGGGTAAGATTGAAGGCTGTCCAATCACCACGGAACCGTCAGCAGCAAACCCGTCGTTCCACTCCTCGAGGTAGTGGGCTTTGGGTGCAACCGCAGATGCGAGTTTCGAGGACTCATCATCCGACGCGGACAGTATAACGAAGAAGTCCAACCCCTTAACGGAATCGGCGAAACTGATGTCCCCCGGTTTCGCGTACCCGGGGTTCCCGGAAAGCACAACTAGACCCTTCAACGCATTCGCCTGAAGTGACGCAAGGAAGACCGCATAGGACTCCAGCGGTTTCACCGGATTCTTAGCCACGGTGAGGGTCGATCCCACTGCACCAAGAGCTCGGTTAATCAGGTGTCCCAAAACTTGCGCCCCAATCGACTGCTGACCGCCCACGAGCACCAGCGATTTCCCCTTAGACTGCACCAAATCAGCAGCGCATTCGGAAACCCACTTCTCGCTTCCTGAGAGGGCTTCAATCTTGCTCGCGACGATTCCTTCTCGCAGCGACTGATCTCCCGTCGCCTTCTGAACCTCCTCAGCCAAACTCCGCAGAAACGAAGCGTGCCCGGAAGCCCGTAAGCGCAAACGATGATCGGCCATCCCCCCCGTGACGGTGTACCGATTCTCCACCACATAAAGGCGATTCATCGCGTCGGATGACTTCAGCGTTTTGCGGCGTTTCGCGAAGCCCTTTGCGTCTTGAACAGTGCCCTCGTGACCAAGAAAATCAAAATCAACCGCGAGGATTTTCTCGGCAAGCGAAAGGTTGGGACGAGAAATCATCCCAGCTCCAAAGGCCATCGACGCTGCTTCGACTGCGAGCGATTCGCCAAAGATTTCCGAAGAGAACCAGCGTGCTTTCGGAAGCTTTTTCGAAACGGCGGACCTGAGGGACTCGCGCGAGGGACCGTGATTCTCGTCAATCACGAAGGCCAACCCGCTGCCGTCACCTGACTTGGAAACAACGTTCTCCAACTCTTTGAAAAATCCTTCTCGGTCTGACTGGGCCCCTGCCACCTTGAACTGGTTGGCACGATGAGGATTATACAAATCCAGCAACGAGGATTGCGCCCAAACGTCCGTTGCGCCCTGCGACGCCGGATGTTCGGGATTACCCTCGATTTTCGTCGGCCGTCCGTCGTGAGTTGTGACCAGGACAGGAAGCGCTCCACGCCTCGTGGGGAAACTAGACGCGAAGAAAAGCGCTTTTCCGGGAACGGACCATTCGAGACCCTTCGAGAAAGGAACCAACTGCTTGAGCGGCCGCCGACATGCCGAGAGGCTCATGCCCGCGAGCGCCACGGAAGCCCCCATCAGTTGAACAAAGTTTCTGCGTGAGACTTCATTCTCATTTAACTCGGAAGCGCCTTGGGGAAACTCCCGTTCGAGCCACCCTTTAAACTCCGGAGACTCCGAAAGCTGGCCAAGAGACCTCCAATACTTCCGACCTGAGGCTTGTTCTTCAGACGGGTGATGGAAAACGCGCTTGCTCATTTGCTTCTTAAAAGTTTGGAGATTCGTCGGATTAACGATGGCACCCAGCGCAGTTCTTCACCGGCGGATTGATGTGAGCCTTCTGGATAAACTCCAATCCGAAGTCCCTTTGACTCTTTGCCGAACCGCCTTCGCCACCCGCCTGCCACGCGAAGTTAGTCACCTCACTTACTGGGCGGAGATGATTCTCAGGGTTGCGATGGCAGTCTAGGCACCACGCCATGGACTGCGGTTCAGCGTGATGAACCACTTCCATTTCGTTCACCTTGCCGTGACACGAGACACACCCCACGCCTCGATTCACGTGCACCGAATGGTTGAAATACACGTGATCCGGTGTCTTGTGAACTTGCACCCACTTCACGGGCTTGCCGGTTTCCCAAGACTCTCTCAGCGGAGCAAGCTTCGGGCTGTCTTTCTGAATCTGCGAATGGCAGTTCATGCAAACCTGCGTTGTCGGGATGTTCGAGTACGCACCCACCTCGACAAAAGAATGGCAGTAACGGCAGTCCAAGCCGAGCTCTCCAGCGTGGATTTTGTGAGAAAACGGAATCGGCTGGGCTGGCTGGTAGCCCGTGCGCGAGTACTTTGGCGTCAAATAGTACCAAGCTCCTGCCGTCAGCCCCCCGCCCGTGATGGCTGCAATCGTCAGCAGCTTGAGGGTAAGCCAGTTAAACCTGCGAGAGAAGATGTTAGCCATGACTCTAAACTTTTTCTTACAGAGCGGAAGGTCCCTCCACAAAAGCAGCGCCAAAATTCACCGCTCCTGCCGTCCACCGCAAAGCATCCACGCCTTTCAGGGACTCACCGCGCTCCCAAATCCACGAGCCACCCAAGCACCGCCCATCCAACGACGGCGACTCATTCGACTTGAGAGAAACTCCTAGGACCATCCCCTACGGTATAACCGCCCCCCGCGAAGACCTGCAAGCGACTTTGTGAAATTTTTCACAAGGAAATCCAGCGCCCACGCAGTGAACCTTGTGGGGGCCCTACTCCCAATAAGGCATAAGTGACTCCAAAATCGCCCCGTAAACCCACAGCCCAAGTGCTAGCGCCCTCCTCCGATCAGTCAGGCCAGCTTTCGCGAGCTCGGCCTCCGATACGCCGGTTTCCTCGGAAATCATCAGCCGAACTTGGCCAAAGACCCCAATCCAAGCACCCAGCAACCCTCGGTGGATTTTCAACTCACTCACCTCAACCCCATCAACGCGACCCTCTGGACCGGCCCACGCTTCAATGGCGCCGAAAACCAGGTCACGATCGGAGCGGAGTTCACCCTCTAACTCAGGCACAACCAGTTCTTCCCAAAAATCCTCGCTCGAACCCTCCGCGTGCGGACTTCCGTAAAAACGCCGACGGGCCTTTGACTCTGACTCCGTCTTCAAATCGGCGAGTAGAGCCCAAAGCGTCGGCAACCCAGCAACCAAGTTTCTGAACAGCGAGCTCTTAAAGGTTATTTGCACGCTTTCGTCATCACCCAGTTGGATTTCAAAGAAATCTTCCATCACAAAATCCTCACGCCTTCTCAATGCGAACCAAAAGCAAATGGCGTTGCAGTTGAAAGGCAAACATTTCCGCCTTTTCCAAGCTCCCCGTCCAAACAACCGACCGACCAGCCTCATGAACCTCAAGCATCAACTCGGTGGCTTTGGACTCGCTGTAGCCGAAAACTTTTTTGAATACGGAGACCACGTAACTCATCAGATTCACTGGATCGTTCAACACAATCACCTGCCAAGGAACCTCCACCGCCAACGCCTGATCCTCGTCGGTAGACACCTCAATGGCGCCCGCCGCACACGGGCCAACCCTCGCAATCTCTCGGTCACCCAACATGCCCAGTTCTTTTGGATGATTCCGAAGCGACACGTCCCTCATGCAGACCAACGGTCCCGCCCGTCGTCGACTCGCACTCAAGGACATTCATGCGGTCAATCATCTGCCGAATCCTTCCAAAGTTGATTTTAGGATTCGTCAGCACCAATCGTGGTAACTGCGCAATTTCCGGTTCATTCGCCTCCTCAGGCAGCGCGGCAGAGGCCTCTATCCGACCGTCACCCGCTAGGTCGGAAAACTCGACACGGAGTCGGTCGAGAGACGCTCCGGTTAGCGAGCGCCTTAGCCGAAACACCAACTGCCCGCCAACCCACCGGTAAGACCAATAGTTCCGGTAAAATCCATCAATTTCAGCAATCGCCTCCCCAAGATCTCGAGTGACTCTGAAGAGAGAAAAATCTTCACTCGAAATCAATCCCTTATCAAGAAGCTGCTCCCTGAGGAAGGAACTCCAAACTTCCCAGTATCGACCTCCCTCCACATCAACCATCACCACCGGAACAATCCGAGCCTTGCCCGTTTGCATCAGCGTCAAGACCTCGAAAGCCTCGTCCATCGTGCCAAATCCGCCGGGAAAAAGCACAACAGCATGCGATTCTTTAACAAAGTTTAGCTTGCGCGTGAAAAAGTAGTTGAAGTTAACCAACTTCGCATCGCCCTCAATCGTCGCATTGGCCCTCTGCTCAAACGGGAGACGTATGTTGAGTCCGAAAGACTTTTCCCGTCCGGCTCCCCTCTGAGCTGCCCCCATAATCCCATCCCCTCCACCCGTGATAATCATATAACCCGCCAGTGCCATCCTTCGGGAAAAATCCTCTGCCGCAATCGCCTCTGGGTGCTCGTAAGATGTCCTTGCCGACCCAAAAACCGAAACTTTCCGCACATGCCGAAAATCTGAAAAAACGCGAATCGCGTGCCGCAACTCGCGCAACGCCCGATTCATGAGCTTCATGTCAGCTTCCGTGACACGGTCTCGCCCAAGTTTGAGTGCGGTAATGATAATCCCCTCCACCATTGAGCGAGTTGAATCGTCGACCCCCCAATCCTTCGTCATGCACCGAATCCTCTCGTCCATTTCCGCGTCCCCGAGGAGCCGAGACGACCTTCTGGGAAGCGCGTGTATCCCGCCTGCTGTAAAATCTTGCATACAATTATTCAAAAAAACATCTGACCGACCCCATCCGCTAAGCGTGAAGATGCCCTAAATCAGCCTTATCGGCAACGCTCACGCACTCATTGGCCGTGCCCCCCCCCACGCGCAGCCACTTCAACCCATTGAGTCTACTAAGACAACAGAGCATTTGCCTTATGAAGTCCAATGCAAGTTGATCATGCCACTACACCCGCTAGCGCCACTCATCCACCCGCCAAAGATTCCAGCATTTACGCGGCTTTTGTGGCGTGGAAGCAGCCCGTTGCGCTATGGCTTTCAAGGGTTTTCCAGTATTTTTCATTGCGGAATCTCAATGAGTAATGCAAACTCGCTCTACCATGACCACTTCAACCGATAATAACGAGCTCATTGACAGCCTCCGGCACCTGTGTGCGCGCGCCCAGTCGCTAGAGGCGGAGCTTTCCTCCGTCGAATCACAAATTCAGGAGATAACCAGCAAGCTAGCAACGCCGCGGCGCGCAGTACGTGCCGCCGGTCGATCCCGCATCGCAAGAGGCGGATTAACAACGCTTCTTCTGAAAGAACTTAACTCCAAGGGAGCAGAGGGAGTTCGTGCAGCAGAACTTGCACACCGATTCCAAGTGCCGCTGCAAAATATTTATTCATGGTTCACGACAGCCATGAAGAAGCGGTTCCCAGGCAAAATTGAAAAAATTGCAAAAGGAACTTTCCGCGCCACCGAAGAAATCCCAGTTCCCGAACCCCGCGCGGAACGGAGAGTCTCGCTTGGAATCCGGGCTCCGCGCCATGAACTGTCCAAGAAAATCTTCCGCATGCTCATCGAGGCGGGCAGCGCGGGAATCACCGTCGGAGCGATTCGCGACCGTTACCCTGAACTCCGGGACCGTAACCCACACCTCCACGTCTGGTTCGCACAGACTGGTCGCAAGCGCGGTGTCGAAAAGGTGGGCAAAGCCCATTACCGCCTTCCCGCGGACAAAATCAAAGAGCTTCCCGAACAGTTCCAAGTCTCCCCAGTAGAGACCGTGACGCCTCAGTCCGCGCTGTAATCACGAGAACCTCAATTCTCTTCACTTTAGACGGCTCCCCGTGGGGGGCCGTTTTTTTTACACCCGTCGGCCAAACCGTTTCTCCAGCTCATCGAATCCCATCTGAATCATGGTAGGCCTCCCGTGCGGGCAACAGTAGGGCAGCTCACACGCCAGCAAATCTTCAATCAATCGACGCAACTCCAGTTCCGCTAGCGCATCGTTCGCCTTAATCGCGTGCCGACAAACCGTCTTAGCAATCACATCCTCGCCCAAACGGAGCTTTGCTGAACCCGAACTCGCCGAACGGAGCTCATCCACAATGCGAGGAACCAATCGTCCCGCTTCCTCCCCCATCAAAAAGGACGGCAACGCATCCACCTTGAACGCGTTGGGCCCAAACTCTTCCACCATGATGCCTGCACTCTCTAGGAGCCCTGCATTACCCCGCAACCAATCTCCATCCCGAGGGGTCACCCTCAAAATCAGCGGAATCAACAACCGCTGCGACGGAACCTCTCTCCGACGCATTCGACTCACCATTTGCTCGTACAAAACTCGTTCATGCGCTGCGTGCTGATCCACAAGCACCATTCCCTGGTCATTCTCCATGACGACATAGAGCCGCCCAATGACGCCCAAAATACGGAATCGCGCCTCCGGAGGGGGCGTCGCCTCCCCACTAAGTGTTTCACCCCTATGGCGCTCCCCCGCATGCTCCGAAACATCCTCGATGACCTCACTGGTCGGCCCCACCACCGCTTTCGCACGAGGTTCTTCTGAATCGGAACCAGCTTCGCTCAACGAGTCCACTGCGGAGGCGTGCACTGTCGCGGAGGCTTCAAGAGATGAAGAATCTTCAACTGATGCCTTTGTCTCTATCGCCAGACTCACTTGCTTCGGACCGAGCACCTCATCTCGGCGAAGGCCGCGTCCGCTCGACACTAAGCCCGAAAAACCAATCTGCATCGTACCCTCCGCTTCCGCCACCGCCCTTGGCGCTTGAGGAGAAGAAAAAGCGGCGCTCCATGCCGCCCGGTCCGTCTCAATCGCCCCGCGCACGGCACGCTCGATGACCCCACGGATCGATAACGGATCTCGAAAACGCACCTCACGCTTTGCCGGATGAACATTCACATCCACCTCCGCTGGATCAATCTGCAGGAAAAGAAACGCCACCGGATGCTGCCCCTTCATCAAGGCCGTGTGATAGCCCTCGCGAAGACCTTGGCTCAACGCCGCATTCTCAACCGCACGCCCATTGAGAAACGTGTACTGCTGGTCCCGCGACGATCGACTCACCCCAGCCCGGCCAATCAGCCCCCTCACGGAAATCCCCCGCTCATCAAACGCAGGAACTTCCAACAACTCGGCGTCCAGTTCCTTGCCGAACAAATCACGCACGCGCTCACGAATCCCCGAAACCGCTGGAAGCTGATGCACCACTCGATCTCCATTCATCAAAACAAACGCCACATCGGGCCGCCCAAGTGCCTGAAGCGTAAACTGATGCTCAACATGACTCGTCTCCGTAGCCTCCGTTCGCAAAAACTTTCGCCGCGCGGGCAGGTTGTAGAACAACGATCTAACCTCGATGGAGGTACCCGGCGCATCCCCAGAATCGCGCACCGCCTCAATCCGCCCACCATTCACCAAAACCTCTGTTCCCGCCTCCGCACCGCGTTCACGAGTCCCCAAACGAAACTTCGAGACACTCGCGATACTCGGCACCGCTTCACCCCGAAACCCAAGCGTGCTGATTGTCGCCAAATCAGCCCCCGTCCGAATCTTACTCGTCGCGTGGCGCTCCAAGCATAGCAGCGCATCGTCTCGATCCATCCCGCATCCGTTATCAACAACCCGAATCAACGAAGCGCCACCACCACGAATCATGATCTCCACCCGATCGGCGCCCGCGTCCAACGCATTTTCCACCAACTCCTTAACAACAGAAGCCGGACGCTCAACAACCTCTCCCGCCGCGACCTGACTCGCGACCTCGTCCGGCAACAGTTTAATGCGTGGCATCCGCACAAACTATCGCCGCCCGTGACAGAAGTCAGTCGCAGGAATCTCAACCTCAGCGAAGGGGAAGAAACCCCCTCAACTTCAAATCGGCACCTCGCTGCGCAGCCTCGGTCGCCAGCGCACCGCCCAGGGTTGCCACCCGCGCCATGGATTCAGCGGCCCCCCTGTAATCGCCGCGCCGCTCCAAAATCGATGCCAACGCAAAACCCGCAGACTCCACCCAATGAATCGAGGATTTTCCGTCCGGTGTCCCCTCGAGAAGCGCCTTCCACTCCGCAACCGCATCATCACCATCCCCCTTTGCCAGAAGAATTTGTCCGACACGATACCTCGCTCTGCAGTCAATGTGCCCCCAAGGAGTGGATGAACTCGACTCCCACCGGAGGCGCGTCACCGCGCGAGACGCATCATCCTCCAATCGTGAGCGCTCCCACGCCCGAAAAGCAACCTCGGTCACGCAAGACTCCGCCGTTGCCCGAATCGTACCAACAGAGTCTACCGCTTTAATCACAAACGCGAAAACCGCCAGAGCAGCGTCATGATTCCCAAGATGCATCTGCAAAACGCCCTGATGTAAACGGGCAACCAGAGCCACCTTACCCCCAAAACCGCCCACTGCATCCCAATGCCCCATCGCGCGACGCACCCCGTCCGTATCACCTGACGCCGCAGCACAACGTCCAGCCAGTAGAAACAAACGTTGTCGACTACTCTCATCAACCGCATCCGCTGCCGCGCTCACGAAAGCCTTCTCCGCACGGAGCAAGTCCCCCGATTCCGCCCAAGCTCCTCCCGCTTGCTCCATGAACAGCGGGCCGGCCGTTGTCCAATCAGCAAACGCTAACTCATCCACCGCATCCGCACCGGCATCGCCCCGAATCAGCCGCAGCACCAAAAGCAATCGACGTCCAGCCGGCGAAAGTTTCGTCTCCTCAACCAACGCAATCTCGTCATCCGTCGCATACCCCTCCCGCTGCCGAAACAACGCAAGCACCACCTGCAAATCCGCCCTCAGCACCCCGCCCCCGCCCGTCGCCACAAACTCGGCAAGCTCGGAACTCCCAACCCTCCCTTTCCGCGCACGCTCGAGCATCTGCTCGGCCATCAGTTGCTCCGCCCGTTCACGGCCTCTCAAGCTTGCTCTCAAATCGGTTAAAACTGTCGCGAAGGCTTCTGCGTCTTCTGAACGAACCGTCGCCAAGCCAGCGTTGAAAAATGCTCGCTCCGGATAGTCCACCCACGCAGCCGCACTTCGGAACGATTCAAATGCCTCTTTAAACTCCCCCAGACCAAACTGCACAGCCCCCATCGCGTACATCAACTCACCCCGCGTCAAATCATCCAGCGCCCCATCCAATCCCTGCCTTAACGCAACGCGCGCCTCAGGGTAAGCCGCTCGCGCAACTAACTGCCAACCCAACAGTAACGCTGCCCGCCCGCGCCGCTCGTCCGCAGCAAACTGCGCAAGAAACGCTTTCCCCTCCCGCTCAGCGGAAGCGCCATCGCCCGTCGCTCCCTTCAGCCAGGCGCGCGCAAACAGAAGATCCGCCCAACGCCCACCCGCTGATTCCGCATCATAACCATCCAAGATTCCCCCTTCACCCCGCGCGGCCGCCAATCGCACCAAAACCATCACTCGAAACGCGGAATCCACGCCTTCCTCCCGCCACCAACGCTCCACCTCACTCGACAGTCCGTGCGCCGACGAATCAGCATCCACTCGCGACATCACCGCCTTCACCCCTTCCGCTAGAGCGCCCCCCTCACGCTGCGTCACACGCCAATCGCCCATCTGAACCGCCCGACGCTTCACTGCCTCCACTGAAGGCTCTGCCTGCAAACGCGTCATGCCCAGCACCATCCCCAAAAGCCACCATCTTCCCATCATTCCAAAACCCTCCTCAAATAACGTCCTGTCAGACTCTTTTCGTCCCGCGCCACAACCTCCGGCGGCCCCTCAGCCACAACCGTCCCACCCTCGCGCCCTCCCCCTGGCCCCATATCAATCACCCAATCCGCCGACTTAATTACATCCAAGTTGTGCTCGATAATCAGCACGGTATTCCCCGCATCACGCAACCGAAGAATCACCCCCAACAACGTCCGAATATCGTCGAAGTGAAGCCCCGTGGTTGGCTCATCCATG
Source organism: Verrucomicrobiota bacterium (assembly GCA_041191265.1). Taxonomy (GTDB): domain Bacteria; phylum Verrucomicrobiota; class Verrucomicrobiia; order Chthoniobacterales; family Chthoniobacteraceae; genus JBEEPE01. The sequence continues at coordinate 20,860 of JBEEPE010000216.1, forward strand.
ATATACAACGTCCTGCCCGTTCCACGCTTCGACAACTCTGCCGCCAACTTGAGGCGCTGAGATTCGCCTCCGGACAACGTTGATCCACTCTGCCCCAATCGAACATACCCCAACCCAACGTTCGCGAGCGCCTCCAACTTCTCTCCCACCTGCGGCACGTTTCTAAAAAACCGTTCCGCCTCATCGACCGTGAGATCCAGTACGTCCGCAATGCTCAATCCCTTGTAGGTCACATCCAGCGTTTCCCGATTATACCGTCGTCCACGGCACGCCTCACACTCCACATACACGTTCGCAAGGAACTGCATATCAATCTCGCGAACGCCCGCGCCTTCACACGCCTCGCATCGACCTCCCTTGATGTTAAACGAAAAACGACCCGCCTCGTACCCGCGTACACGGGCAATCGGCATGCCCGCATACAGTTCGCGAACCGCAGAAAACGCTCCGCAATAGGTTACCGGATTCGACCGCGGACTCCGACCAACTGGGTCCTGATCAATCACAATCACCTTGTCGAATTGCTCCATCCCGAGAATCCGCTGATGCACCCCCGCTCGTTCCTTCGCGCCATGCAAATACCGCGACATCTGACGCCGCAAAATATCTTCCACCAACGTTGATTTTCCCGACCCGGAAACGCCCGTCACCACCGTCAAACAACCCACCGGAAAATGAACATCAACCTCCCGCAGATTATTCTCCGCCGCCCCAATCACGCTCAGCCACCCAGGAGGAATCCGATCCCGATCGACCGCCGCCCGCAATGTCCTCGGTGCCACCCGCTCCTTCGGAACTGGAATGTGGTGCCGCCCAGATAAGTATCCGCCCGTCAATGAGTCTTCCTGTGTCGCAATCTCCTCCGGCGTGCCCATTCCAATGATGCGCCCACCGTTCACCCCCGCTCCCGGCCCCATATCCACAACGTAATCCGCCGCACGAATCGTGTCCTCATCATGCTCCACCACCACCACCGAGTTCCCGATGTCCCTCAAGTGCTTCAACGTCAATAGCAGTCGATCATTGTCGCTCTGATGCAAGCCGATGCTCGGCTCATCCAGAACGTACAGGCAACCTGACAGCCCAGAGCCAATCTGCGTCGCTAAGCGAATCCGCTGAGCCTCTCCTCCGGAAAGCGTGCCGCTCTCGCGGTCCAACGTCAGATACCCCAACCCCACCTCGTTCAAGAAACGTAATCGTCCCCCCAACTCGCGCAGCACTTCCGCCACCACCTCGCGATCACGCTCCCCAACCTCCAACCCCGCCACCACCGAGGCTGCATCCCGAATCGTCAGTCGACAAAATCCATCAATCCCAATCCCTTCAATCGCCCCCGCATCTTGGCTCCTCCGATATCCCACCCGAACGGCACGCAACTCGGGTCGCAGTCGAGCTCCTCCACAGTCCGGACAAATCTCGCGCCCCATGTACGCTCTCAACTTGTTCCGCAAAGAATCCCCCTCAGCCGCATCAAAAAACAATCTCAGCCTCGCCATAACCCCCTCCCAAACAACGATCTCCTCTCCTCCGTTCGCTGAGGGAAGCGACAGCATCCGATCCGGCACACCCATCAAAATCCCGTCCCTCGCGCGCTCCGACAACATCCCCCACGGAACATCAACCCCTACCCCGAGCTCACGACACAACGCTTTTTCCAACAACCGATAGTGCGCCTCGAGTGCCTTACCCACCTTCCGCCACGGACCAATCGCTCCCTGTTCCAAACTCAATGAGGGATCCCGCACCACATTATCCACCGAAAAATCCTGCACCTGCCCCAACCCCTCACACCGAGGACACGCCCCCTCGTGCCCGTTGAACGAGAACATGCGCGGACTCAACTCCGGCAAGTGAAAGCCCGTCTTATGGTTCACAAACGCCGAAGAGAAAGACGCCTCCGATAGCGTCCCGTCCGCCCCCTGAACCTGCACCAACACGCGCCCCCCACCGCGCTTCATAGCCGCCTCCACCGAATCTCCCACCCGCTGCCGAACGCCTTCCCGAATAACAATCCGATCAATCACGACATCAATCGTGTGCGCAGCGTCCGCATCGATGCCTGTCAACGCCGGAGCGGGAGGCGGCTGTAACTCGTGAAAACTTCCATCCACTCGCACCCGCATAAAGCCTTCCCGCCTCAATCGATCGAAAACCGCGCGCCCGTCTCCCGCGTGCGACTCCACCAACCGAGAGAGCAACACAATCTTCACCCCTTCCCCAGCCTCCAAAATCCAATCCGTCACCTGCACCGGCGTCCACCGCCTCACCGCAACTCCCGTCTTTGGATCATGCGGGACTCCGACGGCACTGAACAAAACGCGAAGGTAATCGTAAATCTCCGTGACCGTCGCAATCGTCGAGCGCGGATTACCCGTCGAGGTTCGCTGCTCAATCGCAATCGCAGGAGAGAGCCCCTCGATCACGTCCACATCCGGCTTGGGCAACTGCCCAAGAAACTGGCGCGCGTGCACCGAAAGACTCTCCACGTACCGGCGCTGCCCCTCCGCAAACAACGTATCGAAAGCGAGTGATGACTTCCCTGAGCCACTAGGTCCAGTGATCACAACCAGTTTGTCCTTCGGAATCTCCAATCGAAGATCCTTAAGATTGTGCTGCCGCGCTCCGATAATCCGTATGACGTCCCGTGTCATGCAATGTTCACTCTCAGTGGGCGGATGATGCCTGCCAACCACGACCTCTTCGACTCCCAAATCTCATGTCTTCAGCCCCCGGTCAAAAGGCAATCTCCCCGCAGGACGCCTCCGCCCTGTTCGATCAGTTTCGCGAACTGAAGCATTCCGCGAACAACGTCCTCGCCGTCTTTCTCGCACTAGCTGAACTCAGCGAACGAAACCCCGCCAACTACGAGCGCCTCGCAAAAGCCATCATGGAACGCGCACCTCAACTCGTCGCAGGCCTTCAATCGTTCCAAGATAAGTTCTCGGAACATCTCGACGCCTAAGTACGGCGGCGCGCGTCAGCGAGCGAAGCGCACTCGACCCACGCGAGGATTCTTTCCCCAAGCCGCGCGCAGCGCGCACGCCCCCACTTGTCCCTCCCTCAGATCGGGGGCAAAATCTCCACCTCGCGCCATGTCCACACCACAAAACACGATCGCCATCGTTTACGACTACGACCTCACCCTCAGCCCCAACTACATGCAGGAAGAGGTCATTTTTCCCGCGTTCGGCATCGATTCCCGCTCGTTTTGGAAAAAGTCGCACGAACTCGTCAAAGATCTGGGGTTCGACAACGAACTCGCCTACATGAAGTTGCTGCTCGACTGCCTCGGCATCGATCGCCCCACCAACGCCCGACTCCGTGAACTCGGCGGAAGCCTCCGGTTCTATCCCGGTCTGCCAGAAATGTTTCACGAGTTTCAGTCCGGCCTCCTCAAACCCCACCACGAATCCCTCGGCATCCAAGTCGAGCATTACATCATCTCCAGCGGACTCAAAATTCTCATCGAAGGAAGCCGCATCGCGCCCTTCGTCAAAGCAATCTTCGGCTGCGAGTTCGCTGAGGACGAAACCGGTCGAATCAGCTTCCCCAAACGCGTCATCTCGCACACCCAAAAAACCCAGTACCTCTTCCGAATCAACAAAGGCCTCCTCTCAATGAACGAGGACGTCAACGACCACATGCCGGAATCCGTTCGCCCTGTCCCCTTTCGGAACATGATTTACATCGGCGACGGACCCACGGACGTACCCTGCTTTGCGGTCGTACGCCAAAACGGTGGACATGCCATCGCCGTGTACAACCCGGAGGACTCCACGCGCGCCTCATTCAAAAAGTGTTACCAACTGTCCACACACGCCGACCGCGTGCGCCACATCGCTCCAGCAGACTTTCGCGCCGGCAGTCACCTTCGTCTCGTCCTCGAAAACATGATTGAGGAAATCGCGAACAAGATTGTCGACTCCCACGTTCGCGAGTTGGAAAGCGTCACCGTTCGCGCCCCCAAACACTCCGTCTAACGCCCTCCGATGAAACGGCTTCCAACACTCCTGCTTTGCCTGTTCCTCGCCCCGCTCTCGGGAACTTCCAGCGACCCCTCCAAGGCCAAAAAGGAGGACCCGACCTCGCCGGGGGCGCAGGGAGTCCGCTCTCTGCATGTCTGGTCGGATTCCGGCAGCCTCCACCGACTAATTGGCCGATACGCTCCGGATGTTTCCCCAACTTTCACCCTCGATTACTCCGCATCCACTGACGGTGGCGCCTCATGGTCTAACTCCGTGGCATTGCCGACCGCAGCCCACCCACCCGGTGCCTTTCACCGCGGATCCGATGCGCGGATTGTCGCCCACGGCAAACACCTCGTCGCCATTTGGTCCGAGGCGGGAACCGGAGCCTTCGGCGGAGGCCCCATGGCATCGGCCCTCTCTTCGGACGGTGGCGCAACCTGGGCCCCCGGCCCGAACCCAGCGGACGACGGACGCACCGATGGTCACGGCTTTCTCGGGCTGACCGCAGACCAACTCGGCAGATTCCACCTTGCGTGGCTGGATTCACGCACCGGCGAACGGGGATTGCGCTACGCCTCGTCGGACGACTTCGGGAAAACATGGACCACCAACCGGACTGCCGTTCCAAAAACCTGCGAGTGCTGCTGGAACACGCTTGCCCCATTGGGGGACGGTTCCGTCGGAATCCTTTTCCGGGCGAGATCGCCCCGAGACATGCAACTTGTGCGATCGAAGGACTCGGGAAAAACCTGGCTCGCTCCGGTTTCGATTGCCGACTTTCAATGGGACTTCAACTCATGTCCCCACGTCGGCGGAGGCATTGCCGCAACCCATGAAAAAGGCGCCACCCGCCTCCACGCCACCATCTGGACGGGAGCCTCCGGCAAAGCGGGCCTCTATTACGCCTCGTCGGATACCCATGGCCAGACTTGGAACGAGCCCCACAAAATCGGAACTCCGCTCGCTTGGCATCCTGACCTTGCGTCCGACGGCAAAAACCGGGTCGTTGTTGTCTGGGACTCCATGGCAGGGCTGCTCCCCGAGGTTTCTTTCTCCGAATCATCCGACAACGGTCA
>JBEEPE010000217.1:0-5331 GCA_041191265.1 Verrucomicrobiota bacterium
GGACCGACTATAGTAATCCCTCATCGATGACACGTAGTCGTCCACTCCCAAACCTGCATTGTTGTACTGGATCGTGAGTTTGGCGTTGAGGGTGTAGGAACCAGAACCCTGCCCGAGAAAAGAGTCTGTGCCACTGGATGTCACAACCAACCCGATGGATTTCAGGGTTTTCGGAAGAATCCAATCAAGCCTAGATGGCGAGGTGCGTATCGCGATTGTCGAGTTAAGCCCGATGGCGCTACTTTGTTCCATAGAAACACCCGCATACTGGGTGCCCGGTGCTTCTGCCTTTGCAATGACGGTAAAAGTCTGATTGCGGGGCCCCTTTACTTGGAAGTTCACGTGGTTCTCAAGGGGCGTTTCTTGGAAATAGACCTGCTTGCTGCGACCACTTCCAAACGTAAGTAGCCCGACATATGTGGCCTGCCCCGTGTTCAGGTCCATGGCAATCCCACCTACGCCGACGGTCTGTAAACTAGACCCAGCACCAAGGGTTGTCGTGGTGCCTCGGAAGTCGTACAGAGCGATTTGCGCGTCCGCAGAGGACGATCCTATCAACACTAAGGATGCAACTACGGCGCCGAGAGTGGGTACCTTCATCCAGAACTACCTACTCGGAGAGGGGCTTTTCTGTCGGGCGATATCCGCGACCGGCTCCTCTCGCCCGCGTGTTCCCCCGCATGCATGCGAATGAACGCCCCCTTCCGCAATCGCCAAACGCACACCTCGCAGCACAGGGCGAACTTATGACACACGCCGCCGTTGCGACCATCGGGGAATCCGGTACCGTGGGAACCGCATCAAGATTTCCGTTGGCGCGATGAGCGTTAACGGAAGCCAACCGGGGAACAGGAGAAAATCCCACGGTGGTTTGCAAAAGCGGAAACGCCAAGCGATGTGCGGGCCGAATGGCTCGAACAAAAATCTCCACGTTCGATGAGGAACAGTCGCCCCCCACGGAGCAGACACATTCCACATTGGGGCGGATCTTGGTGCGTAACCGAAAGGCAACACACCATGGAAAGCACCCCACCACTACTAGCCCGCCTCTTCACCCTCAAGAGAAGGCACTCCGCTGGAAATCTGCACGGCGACCCAAATCGCAATGCCGCCGGTCGTCCCGACGACTCCCAAAAAACCAAAGAACCCTCCGCTCAAGACCAGCGCGATACTCCACGCGCACCCAAGGCTTGTGAACGCGTTCCGGCTCCCCCATCCCAACCCTACTCTACCGAAACGGAGGTGACGGCATGAGCCATCTTTTTACCTCTGAATCGGTTTCGGAAGGTCATCCCGACAAAGTCTGCGACTTAATCGCTGACTCCATCCTCGACGCCTACCTCGCGCAGGATCCCAACAGCCAAGTTGCCTGCGAAGTCCTTTGCAAAAACGCACAGGTCGTTCTCGCGGGAGAAATCCAGTCTCGGGCCAATGTGAATCACGCGTCCGTCGCGCGAAAAGCCATCCGTCGCATCGGGTACTCTGACCCCGACGAAAAGTTCAACGCCGAAGGAGTCAGAATCCGAGATTTCCTCGAATGCTTACCCGAGAACTTTCGGGATGAAGTTGACCACCGAGACAGCCGCCTCAGGTCCGCCGACCAAGGACTAGTCTTTGGATTTGCCACAACGGAAACGCCTGAGCTTTTGCCGCTGCCAATCACGCTCGCGCATCAAATCACCCGAACACTGGCACACCACCGACACACAGGAACCGTCAGCTTTCTTCGGCCTGATGCCAAAAGCCAGGTCACCGTGCGCTATGAAGGCGCCAACCCAGTTGAAGTCGTGGATGTCGTCGTTTCCACACAACACGCTAAATCCACGCGCCAGAGCGAAGTGAAGTCCTACGTTCGTGAAACCCTGCTCCCGCAAGCACTCGGCACTTGGTTCAATCCTTCCGCTCGCTTGTGGGTGAATCCCTCCGGACCTTTCGACGTCGGCGGCCCCGAGGGAGATTGCGGAGTCACTGGCCGCAAGATCGTTGTGGACACGTACGGCGGTGCAGCTCCGCACGGAGGCGGAGCCTTCAGCGGCAAGGACGCAACCAAGGTTGATCGCAGCGCCGCGTATTTTGCGCGGTACGTCGCGCGAAAAATCGTCCAGCGCAGACTCGCTCAAATCGTCGAAATCCAAGTCGCCTATGCCATCGGAGTTTCCGAACCGATTTCCATTCGCGTCGACACGAAAGGCACAGGGGATAACGCCGCCGCGGCGCAGTATGCCGCGCGCTTCGATTTCCGACCTGGATCCATCATTCGAGACCTCAATCTCGACCAACCCATCTATACGCAAACAACAAACTACGGGCACTTTGGAAAGCCCTCACTGGAGTGGGAAAAATGAAAAACCAATACCTCAAAGAACTCGGCGTGTACGGATACGCCTCTGTCGAACCCATCATTCTTGCCGCTCTCGTAAGCGGCGATCCGCTGCTTCTGGTAGGCAGAGCGGGAACCGGAAAAACCTTCTTGCTGAACAGCCTTTCAGAGGCGCTTGGACTGGTTCACCGGCACTACAACGCGAGCCTCATCGCTTTTGATGATCTCGTGGGCTTCCCTTGGCCTGACGAAGCTGCCGGCGGCATTCGCTACATTGAGACGCCCGCTACGGTGTGGCAGGCAGAGTCGGTTCTCGTCGACGAGATTAACCGGTGCAAACCCGAGCACCAAAATCGGCTTTTCTCGTTAATCCAAGAGCGCCGCATCCAAGGCTTGAAGCTTGAGAAACTCCGCTACCGCTGGGCTGCCATGAACCCGATTGGGCTCGACCAAGAGGGCGAGTCTTACAGCGGATGTGAACCGCTTGACCCCGCCCTCGCGGATCGGTTCGCCTTCATCGTGAACGTTGCGGACTGGAGCGAACTCAGCGAGCAAGACCAAAAACTGATCACCGATCCACGCGGAGAAGGCGCGATTTCCCGTGACCCATGCGGTCTGGCGGATTTTGTGGAAAAAGCGAAGGAACGGCTGACCGAAAAGCTAAAGAATCCCTCGCACACCGTGCTGGAATATAGCCGTGCGGTGACCTCGCTGCTCGGGCAAGCCGGGCTCCGCATCTCGCCTCGCCGAGCGCGACAAATCGCCAGAAATCTGCTCGCCCTTGAGAGCGCAAGCAACCTGCCACAGGAGCAACTCTTCCGACTCGGCTTGCAATGGAGCCTGCCACAGCGCACCGGCCAGTTTGCAATCGACGAAGCCGTTATCGCCGCGGTTCACCGTTCAGCGTGGGATAGTGCGACGCTCGTTGGAGAGGATAGGTGGCTCCACGAGTTTCACAACCAACCCGATCTGCCGAAGAAAATCGAACACCTCCTCGCGTGTACAAACCCCGACACAGGCACAATCGCCGTTAGTCAGTTTCTGGCAACCGCATCTGCGCGTGACAAAGCGATCTTCGCCTTCAGCCTCTTCCCAGCACTTCTGGCAAATCCGAAAAACGTGGTTGGTGATGAGGGACTTCAGGATCTTGGCCGCATCGCGCAGGCTATCTTGCATATTGACACAACGTTGTCGTGGACCGCCTACGGCAGCTCTGCGATGCACCCCAGCCTGGCCCCGATTCAGCCAGTGCTTTCAAAGTTGAAAGGGCCTCGCAAACAGCGCGCTGAGCAGTTCCTCACATACCTCTGCATTAACGGCAACGCGGACAAAAACCTCGCGGCCACCGAGACGCTACTGAACTCCTGCGTTCACCGCGTCAAACGACTCCACCACCACAGTTCATAACAACCGTTCCATGGTAAGAATCCATCCTCCGCCGCGCCACACGCAAAAGGTTCGACAATCACTGCTGGATATCGAAGCGGGCCCACCGCTATTCCGGCACGGGCCCGTTGCTGTCCTGCGCCCCCCGCCAAACACCTCCCATCTCGACTACGCGAACGAGCTCCTGGCCGACGCCGGGTTCTCCTCAGTGGCTGATCTTCGTGCACTGCCGAACCTGCCCACCGCCCGATGGATGGTCAGAGTGCTCGCGCATCCTCCGCCAGACTTCGCAGAAGCATGCAATCCTCTCTGGTGCGCTGCCGTCCTCGGCTTTGCAGGGCCGTCATTCTACTCCACCAATCGCCCCGCGGTCTGGACGCCAGACCGCCTCTCGCGGGCCATTACACTCCACCGCGTAGCCTCTTTTTATGCAAGTTGACCAAGATCTTTTTCGTTCCATTTTGTTCGAAACCATCGATGAAAACCCGCTGGCCAGCCGAGCCGTTTTGTCCCTGTGCTCCATCCACTTCACGAGTGACGTTCCCACGCTGAGCGTTTCAATCGGGAAAAAAAGCACGCTCTCGGTGAACTTGGATTTCATCCAGGCAAACTGTCGAACCGTCGAGCACGTGAAAACTCTCCTCATCCATGAGTTCCTCCACATCCTCCTCGGTCACACCCTCCAGATTCGAGAGCTGACCCCAGCCGTTAACATCGCCCTCGACGCCGTCATTAATGCCATCATTCACAGAAAGTTTGGCCACACCTACTCCTCACTCATGAGCGAATATTACGGCTCTCAAACAGGCCTCTTAGCGCTCCTGCGCCCCCTCAACTCGAAAGAAAACCGCCGACTCGAAAATGCAGACGACAAATCTGTTCCTCCCCCTCCGCTCCTCGACCTCCACAGCCGACTCTACGAGGGGACAACGCTGGCTGAGGATGTCCTAGCAATCGCAAACTCGTTCGGAAAACGTGCGCTCAACAAGGCTCTCTCCAGCGGCCGCGTTCTCCTCGGAGACCACGAACGCGAAACCCAAACTGCCGAGGCCCTCGGCGAGTCGGAAGCCAAGCTATTCGAGCAGGCCATCGCAACCGTCAGTGATGGCGTCTTCCGCCGCCCCTCTCTGCTCGGTTCGTCAGTTCCGAAGCTTCAAACCCATGAGCGTTCCATACCTGCACCTGTCAAATGGCGACAAAACACCCTCCCCGTGCTCAGGCGCCTCCTGCTGCCAGACCCCAAATCGCCCCTCGAGTTCAAGCGTGACGGAACCAGTTTCCTGCCCGTTTTAAACCCCTCCGATCGACGCGGTTCGCTTCGCGCACTCTGGAACCCGCTCATCCCTGAAATCGCGTGGCCAACCGCACAAAAGAAACCCGCAGGCACAATCCAAATCTACCTCGATGTCAGTGGATCAATGCACCCCTTTCTGGAAGCCCTCGTAGCACTCCTTCATGGATTGTACGCACAAATCCGGAAACCTTTTTGGGCCTTTTCAACAACCGTTTTCCCCGCGCGCATCATCAATGGAAAACTCGATACTCAAACCACCGGAGGGACATCTCTCGCCTGTGTTTTTGAACATATCCAAAAAACGGCCCCAAAAAAGGCGCTCATCGTAACG